>JARCRQ010000012.1 GCA_029850585.1 Sideroxydans sp. | reverse complement strand
CCAAAGCGAGCCGCAAAATTCGATTCAAGTGTGGCATCCCGACGTGCGCTTTTTTGATATATGCACCGCCCAAGGCGCGTTGGTCGGTCAGTTTTATCTCGACCTGTATGCACGCAACACCAAGCGCGGCGGCGCGTGGATGGATGATGTGATTGGTCGCCGTCGCGTGCCTGCTGGAATCCAAACCCCAGTCGCCTATTTGAACTGCAATTTTGCCGCCCCCGTGGGCGGCAAGCCTGCTGTGTTTACGCACGATGAAGTGATTACTTTGTTCCATGAATTCGGTCACGGTCTGCACCATTTACTCACTGAAATCGAAGACCTCGCGGTGTCGGGTATCAATGGTGTGGAATGGGATGCGGTGGAATTGCCCAGTCAGTTTATGGAAAATTTTTGCTGGGAATATGCGGTGTTGCAAGACATGACGCGCCAAGTGGAAACAGGCGAAAAATTGCCGCGCGTGCTGTTCGACAAAATGCTCGCCGCGAAGAATTTTCAGAGCGGTTTGACGACCTTGCGCCAGATTGAGTTTTCGCTATTCGATATGTTGATGCACAGCGATTTTGCGGCGGGCAGCGCAAAGTCGATTTTGCAACTGCTCGATGAAGTGCGCGCTGAAGTTGCGGTGCTGATTCCGCCCGCCTTCAATCGCTTTCCTAATAGCTTCTCGCACATTTTTGCGGGCGGTTATGCGGCGGGCTATTACAGCTATAAATGGGCGGAAGTGTTGTCCGCCGATGCCTATAGTTTGTTCGAGGAAAACGGCGTGCTCAATCCCGACGTGGGGGCGCGCTTCCGTGCCGAAATTTTGGCGATGGGCGGCAGTCGCGGCGCGATGCAATCGTTCACTGCCTTCCGTGGCCGCGCACCCAACATCGACGCGCTGTTGCGCCACAATGGGTTGGCGTTATGAAAATCGCCACTTGGAATGTTAACTCGTTGAAGGTGCGGCTGCCGCATGTGTTGGACTGGCTGAAAAAGAATCCTATCGAGGTGTTATGTCTGCAAGAAACCAAGCAGCAAGACGAAGATTTTCCGCACGCGGAGCTATTGGCGGCGGGTTATCACACGGCTTTTATCGGGCAAAAAACTTATAACGGCGTGGCGATTTTGAGCACGCAGCCGTTGGAAGATGTGCAGTTCGGCATTCCGAATTATGTCGATGAACAAAAGCGCGTCATCAGTGCCACGATTAACGGCATCCGCGTGGTGTGCGTGTATGTGCCAAATGGGCAAGAGGTCGATTCAGACAAGTATTACTACAAGCTGGGCTGGCTGGCGGCGTTGCGCGAATGGCTGAGTTTGGAGTTGCTGCGCTATCCGAATTTAGTGGTGTTGGGCGATTACAACATCGCGCCTGAAGACCGCGATGTGCATGACCCGGTGTTGTGGCAAGGCAGTATTTTGGTCAGCGAAGCCGAGCGAATTTTGTATCGCAAGCTGCTCGAAATCGGCTTACACGATAGCTTTAGATTGTTCGAGCAAGCACCGAAAGCCTATAGCTGGTGGGACTATCGCATGATGGCGTTTCGCCGTAATCACGGCGTGCGCATCGACCATATTCTGCTGAGCACGCCGCTGGTGGCGAGCTGCACCAGTTGCGTCATCGACAAAGAGCCGCGCAAAAAAGAACGCCCTTCTGACCACACGCCCGTGATTGCCGAGCTTGCCGTTTAGCGGATAGCGATTGAACCTTATCGGAAAGCCTCGCTCTCAATGCCGCGCGGCGATTGGCTGTGATAGCATCCGCCCGCTTCACTTTATTAACGACCTGAAAGGTTAAACATTATGAAAAAGAATTTATCGACCCTCGCAGTTTTGGCCTGTTTTGCCAGCTCCGCATCAGCGGCAACAATCAACATGGCTGCATTACAAAACGGCGCGACAGCCGCTCAAGCGCAAGCCTCTTTCCGCGCCTTCTCCGAAGACATGGGCGCCGCCCTGAGTTACAAAGGCGTGACCCCGCCAACCGCATTAGGCGTGACAGGTTTTGACATCGGCGTAGAAGTCACCGCTTCACAGTTGCAAAGCCAAGCGTTCAAAGCCGTGAGTGGCACGAGCACCACCACTTTGCCAGTGCCTAAATTGCATGTGGCAAAAGGCTTGCCAATGGGCTTTGACGTAGCGGCTTTTTATGCGGCAGTACCCACCACTAACATCCGTTTGTATGGCGCGGAAGTGCGTTACGCGATTATCGACGGTGGCATGACCATGCCCGCAGTCGGCGTGCGGGGTTCATTCAGCAAATTGGCGGGTGTAAATGGCTGGGATTTGAACACCAAGGGTTTGGATATTTCTGTGTCTAAAGGCTTTCTGATGTTCACGCCGTATGCGGGCGTAGGTAAAGTTTGGACGAACAGCACCGCTGCGCCCTTCACAGCCGAATCGTTTAGCCAAAACAAAATCTTTGCCGGTTTGAATGCCAATATGGGTCTGACCAACTTAGCATTTGAATACGACAAAACAGGCTCAGTGCCTTCTTACAGCGCGAAACTGGGTTTCCGTTTCTAAGCTGATCGGAGTGTTTTAGCCAATAAAAAAGCCACCGCTTAACGGTGGCTTTTTTGTGTGCGCCGAATTGCCCTCGGCTTGCTTGAGAATACTGATGATTTAACGGTCAGTAAAACGGGATAACTTCACGTAAAAACCCCTCTTGTTCTAAATGACTAATTTGAGGGGGGATTACTTTTTGCGATACCAATCCGCTGTCGTTTGCAAGCCTTGTTGCAAGGTGTAGGGCGGAGTCCAACCTAGTTCCGTGCGTATTTTTTGACTGTCAATTTGCAACGAGCCAAACAATCTATCGACTTGTGCAGACTTGCCTAACAAGCTGGCAATCGCGCGCAACACGCTGGGCGGAAAATAAAAACTGCGATTAGGGCGTTGCAAAGCATGGGCAATTTCGCGCACCAACGTTGCCGTAGAAATATCCGCACCATCACTCACTAAATAGGTTTTGCCTGCGGCATTTGGGTGTGTGGCGCAGGTGATAAGCGCACCAACTAAATTGCCGACATAGACCAAGCTGCGGGCATTGTGCGCGGCAGCCAGTGGCAAAGGCAAGCCCTTGTTAATCGCCGCGAACAGACTGATGAAATTACCCTTCACACCCGCGCCATAAACCAGTGGAGGTCGTACGATGACTACTTCCAAACCAGTCTCTTGCGCAACACGATGCAAGGCTTGTTCCGCCTCCCACTTAGAAACGCCATAAGGGTCTTGCGGATTCGCCGTATCACTTTCCGAGAAAGCCGCGCCCATCGTTTGTTCGCCATTGACTTTAATGGAGCTCACATAGACAAAACGCTGAATACCTGCCGCTGCCGCCTGCCGCGCTAAATTTTCTGTGCCATGCAGATTAACTTTGCGGAATTCGTCTAAAGGATCAGATGATGTATCGTTCATCACATGCACGCGAGCGGCAAGATGAATGACGACATCGACACCATGCAAAGCGTTCGTCCAATCTGTATTCGCACTAATCTCACCGACGGCAATTTGCTCCGCACCACTCGCTACCCGCACTGCTGCCCGCACAACCTCCCCGCGTTCGCGCAACGCAGCACACAACGCCTGTCCGACAAACCCGTTTGCACCTGTTACTAGCACTTGATTATTCATCTGCGTTGATTCCATGGCGTTGCAGCACGGCTTGATATTCAGCAATGACTTGTTGATTAACGATTTGTGCATCAAACATGGTACGCGCGCGATGCAAAGCAGCTTGTCCCATGTTTTGACATTGCGCTGGGTTATCTAGCAAGGTTAGCAATGCCGCTGTTAACGCCTCGGTATTTTTCGGTGCGACCAACAAACCTGTTTCGCCCTTTACGATGGCATCTGTTAAACCATAGATTTCCGTGCCGACCGTCGGCACGCCCATTGCACCAGCCTCAATAACCACCGTGCCAAATCCTTCTCGATAACTAGGCAAACACAACATATCTGCAATGGCTATATATGCCTCAGGCAGATCGGTGTAATCCACCCAATGCGTATCAGCAATGCGCTCAATATCACTCAACTCAATCGCCCCCGCCACACCACTCGCAACATCTAATGGGCCGACTAATAATAGATGCGCACTATTACCAAGTGCCTTGATCTCCGTAAATGCTTGCAATAACTCCCGCACACCCTTGTCTATTGTGATGCGACCTAGAAATAGGATTACTGGAGCATCAACGGGAATACCTAATTTGTGACGTAAGGCTACATTCTGCGCTGAGCTAAATTTTTCACGTTGGAAGCGTTGCGTATCCACGCCGGCTAACGAACCTTGCGCGATGACGGTAATCTTTTCTGAATCAATAATGCCTTGTGCAATCAAAAAATCTTTCTGGCTGGCACTATCGGCGTAGCAATGAGTATTCAGTTTCGCAATCAATCTATCACTGCTGCGGGTCAACCAAGCCTTAATTCCGTGCATATTCACCCAAGGCTGTCCTGTAAACGTATGCAAGCGAATAGGCACACCCGCTAAAAAAGCAGCAAGCGCGGTTAGTAAACCCGCTTTAGGTGTTGTGGAATGAGCAATTTGAGTGTGCTCTTTTTTGAATAAGCGGAACAAGCGGAACAGAGCAATCGAATCACGGACTGGTGCGATGGCACGAGGTATTTCAATTGGCTTACAACGCACCCCGCGCATTTTCCCCAGTACACTAAGCTCGTCACTAGGGCTGGTTATAACCAAAACATCCGCACCAGCCTCGCCCAACATGGCAAGCTGCTGTTTAAGTTGTGTGACTACAAAAAAAGGTACAGTCGAGACCCTAGCTATACGAATACCATCGAGCTTAATTTTGCTTGCACAGTCTGCGCGAGACATATGAGTGTTCATTCGTTTTATCATAACCATCTGTTACCAAGACCAACTAGAGTATTGTTGAGTTATTGCAATTTTAGGCAAATAACCGCCTAAAAAAAGTAAAGTGGGTGTGATGAGGGCAATAAGCAGAATTGTCACAGAAGTTCTTATATGACGAACGCACCCAAGTGCGAGGAAATACATTAGCGGCATTAAGTATCTAGGTTGGATAAAGGAGCTATACGATATTGCCAAAATAGCAACGACTATTACGATAGCAATGCCGACATCAAGCTGATTGTCCTCAAACAAAATCTGACGAATTGCCCAACTCGCCCCAGTCAACACCAGCACACCCAACTGCCAATATCCAATATTTAACAAATAAAGACTATCTTTATTGGTAACAAATGAATTCAACATACTCAAACTTACGAGGTTATATTTTAGATGCTGAAAATAGGTCACCACACCATACGTAGTTGAGCTTTGTGTACCTAGTGCAGTATTTCTCGAAATGACATTACCAAGCTCCACAAATAATGAAATTGGTATAAAAGCAAGCATTGCAAGCAAAATCCCTAGTACCAAAATTCGCATATTTCTTGATTGATTCGACAACAACCAAACAAGCCCAGCACAAATCAATAGTATGACGCCATACCCATCTCTGAAAATGAAAGCAATCAATGAGATTAGGACTGCGCCAGCATAACTTTTGCGTACGAATAAGTAATACATATAAGCATTGCTTATAGCGAGAAGCGGTATTTCTTTATTGGGGAATGCCATTACCTCAATTAAATAAACATTTGCTGCAATCAATAGCAGCACAGTAGCGGCTATCTTTAAGAACGCGGATTCATCAGTGAGAACAAGTCTGAGTAACTTCAGAAAATAATAGGTCGCGACAAACATCAAGCCGATGTTAACAACGCAAATCGCCCATGACCCCCATAAAAGTCCGGCCCAATAGAGCCGCATTACCCCAATAATGGGCTGCCAAGTAGAGTCTATTGGGGGCTGCAACCACCAATAGACTTCTACCGTATTTCTGAGTGCAACGGTGTCAGGAACAAAAACGCCATCAATACCAATATGGTGGAGCTGGTCGACATTGCTTTGCAAGACATACCCTAGCAATGCAGCCAAGACGCTTAATCCTAGCCCAAACATTAAGCAAAGCGTTACTGTTTTATGTTTGGAGTGAAGCCAAGAGCGTATAAGGTTCTGAAATATCACCTTCAAAACGAATCCACATCGTCTGTTTTTTCTAGCGAAGAAACTTCCTGCAAAGTTTTATTCCACTTGAGTAAAACCATATTGTTTTTGTAGCCATGTTTAGCGCTAGGTTTAATAAGTTGCGTTGCGCTATCCTTAAAAACTCTTGCTACATATACCACTATAGATAAAACGAGAAAAAGCCACTGTCGATCTGCAATAAAAGCTCTTAATTGACACTCAAGGACTGTGTGCCGAGTTTTAGCAAGCTTCTTCTGATTAACTGCACTTCTTATGCGATAAGCAAACAATACCTCGTCAACTGTGCCGAACTGACTATCTCTAAAACTCCGCAGCAGCAACTCTTGATCTTCGCAAAAATATGGACCTGGAACGCTATAAAGATAACGACGAAACCATGTAGCGGACCCCATCCATGTCGGGTGAGGCAGATAAAATCCTTGCCAGGGTCGGGCACATATATCTTGATGTGAAAGTGCGCAAGGGAACTCTCCCGTAATATCCCCCGCTTCATTTATCGTAATCGCACGAGTTGCAATTAAGTCTAGTAATGGGCTCTCTTCAAGCATTGCAACTTGACGCGCCAGTCGTTCTGGAAAAGACACATCATCCTGGTCCATGCGAGCGATATACTTGCCTTCTGCCATGTCTATACATTCATTCAGTCTGACCGCCAATCCCTTGTTGATTCCATCCTGAAAAATCCGAATTCTGGGATCAGTTAAATCCTTAATACTCTTCAAAGCATTATCTGTTGAACCATCATCAATTAGTAACAACTCCCAATGCTGATAGGTTTGCTGAACCATTGAAAGCACTGCCATACGCAGATATTGCCCCGCGTTATAAATAGGCATCGCAATAGTGACTAACGGTAACTCGCGACTACATTCAGTTAAGGAATCAGGCATTGCCACTCCTTAACCAGTCATAAGTCCGACGCAACCCTTCATTTATCCCTACAACAGGCCGCCAACTTGTATGTAGTTGTAGTTTGCTTGAATCCAACACATTCGTTCTTACATCGAAATTCCGTTCGGGCAAATTCTCTACAAAAATCTCTCCTGCTTCATCTCCAATCAATGGGCGAAAAGCATCAATTAGCTCGGCATTATTCATGCCAATACCAGAACTCACATTATAGGTTTCCAATAGCCGCCCATGTTCTAGCGCACTGACAATCCCAGCAGCCAAATCAGCAACATATATATAGTCACGTTTCGCCCCTTGTTGACCAAAAACTTTAATCGGTATGCCACGCATTGCAGATGCCATTGCAGTTGCAATAAATCCTTGCCCCGTAAAAGGACGTTGCCCAACACCGTAGGCATTGGACGGGCGCACACAGATGAATTTCAAACCGTGGGTGGCTGCATATAGGAAGGCGTAGTTCTCCAACGTCAGTTTGGTTACCCCGTAAGGCGAAATGGGCTTGGTGGAGTGGGTTTCTCGGATGGGTAGCTCTTTTGCTTCGCCATAAACTGTTCCGCCTGACGAAACTAAAATTAACTTTATCTCACGTCTCGCGACCTCAGAAAAGAGCTGGACGGCGGGTGGCAAATTCTGCAATAGATCCGCTAAAGGATTTTCAAAAGAAGTGTTTGGTACGGTTGCGTAAGCCAGATGGATGACTTCCTGATGAGTATCCAACAGACGAGCAATTAAT
This sequence comes from Sideroxydans sp., assembly GCA_029850585.1. Classification (GTDB taxonomy): domain Bacteria; phylum Pseudomonadota; class Gammaproteobacteria; order Burkholderiales; family Gallionellaceae; genus Gallionella. The sequence continues at coordinate 119,102 of JARCRQ010000012.1, read as the reverse complement.
TTGTCATCACCAAAATCTCCGGACTCATAACTTGCGCCTATTGGTAGTGCATAGCGTGACGATGCACTTCTACCTAACACGGTCACCCGCCGACCTGTCTCCAAAAGTTGAGGTACAAGATGCCCGCCGACATAACCCGCACCACCAACGACAAGCGTATGGATTAAATTGCTTTTCATAAACGAACCCAATTTGTGGGTATTAAATCTTCTGTATTAGTGCTATTAGCAAACCACTGCTTAGGGCTAACGACTATTTTATCCGCATTAGGATTGAGCCACGCGCCCCACCAACTGAATGAGCTATTAGCAATAATGTGGTGTTGGCACATACTCATTAAACGCATATCGTTATAACTCTCTAGCCCTTGATTATGTCCAACGAACTCACACGGATAAGCAATTTTAATATGCTCTTTTGCCCACTCAATATCATCAGAAAAGATAAAGAAATGCGGATCTGTTACACGCTCAGTTATATACTTTATTGCATTTTGATAATAATCAAGCGAACACAAACCATGCGTTGCTGCTGCATTAGGATTGCTAACATAGTCACCCCGCCGCACATGCAAGCTAACCGCTGAAACTTGTTGTATTTGTCGAGCAAGCCCTAGATTTTCACTAAGCAAGGGCTTGCAAAATGTGAAGTCTGTACGTATTTGCTCCTGCTCATCCAAAAAATACCTCTCCGATTGCCAATAACCTGAAAGATAAACATTTGCAGATACATTATTGATGCCCGCCCAATAATGAAAGTGCGGTTCAGCACACCATCTTTTCTGCAATACCGAGCTAAATATACTTAGCGAAAGTATGCGTCTATTTATTGCGAGATATTGCCAACCTAATATATTGCGAATATCCGCTTGTGATGCGATTTCACATTGGAGCGAAAATACGCGTTGAAGCTCAAAACCTTGATGTAAACCATAGCTCTCAAAACCTGAAATATCTACCTTCAAACTATTATTGTTCTTCAGTGCCAACCCTCGTCCCATTGCATACTGAAACATTTGGTTGCCCAGTCCACCAATTATCTGCGTAATAATCATATTATTTGTTCAAAGCCCAATACAAACCTAATTATGTTAACCACGTTCGCTTATCAAAAGGTGATTAGTTAAGTAATCCTCAATACTTGTAAATTCCATCTTAATAAACTCACTTAATCTAGTAATATCTGCGCGCGAGTATTCAATTTCTTTCATTGTGGCGTGCTGAATAGTCAAGGTTGGGTGACGCTCTGCCACGAACTTTACTAAAGCGGATATTTTAGTAGCGACTCCTGTGCCGATATTCAAATGCGTATAAGGGGTATTTAGCTGCAATAGTTGTAAAACGACGGCTGCAACATCGGATACATGTATAAAATCCCGCTGCGCTAGCCCCAAATTATTCATAGTAAATGGTGTGCCAGTATTTACTGCCCGCACCAAATGACTAAGAATCGAAAAGTGGTCTTCACCGCCGTACATGTTAAATATCCTAAGTATTTCAAACTTAATTCCATGCGCAATACAGAAATCAGCAATTATCTTTTCATTTAATAATTTACTAACTCCATTAATACTTGCCGGACAGATTGATTCATCCTCGCCAGTCCTCATGTCACCGCCATACACTGCGCAGCTACTAAGAAAAATTAATCGTGGTATGTGATTCTTACGCATTGCCTCTAACAACCTTGCCGTTGAACTCAGGTTAGAGTCGATGAGAGCAACGGGAGCATTTGCAGCCTTGCTATGTAAATCGCAAGCGGCATGTATTACCACATCAATCCCACATGCGTTCAACTCATCCAACCTCCCCCAATCATCCCGTGTTAACTGAACAACTTCGACATCGGCTTGCTTGATAAACTCGCGTCCAAAATTGCCTTTCGCTCCGGTTAATAAAACCTTCATTGATGGCTTCCTATAAGTCTTGAAAATAACTGCTCATACTGATTCGTCACTCTTTCCCATGTAAAGCGTTGATGCCAGTTTAGTTTCCCCGCTCGACCTAAGCTCTCTAGCAATTCTGTTTGATTCATTAACGCGGCCATTGATTGAGCCAACACCGCTTCATCCACGCGTGTGTAACCTTTCTTATCCATTGCAGATGGACACATCACCCCCGCGCCTGTCCACTGTGCAATTTCCACAGCATTACCAACATCAACCGTAAGAAATGGCGTGCCTGCCGCCGCAGTCTCGAATAACACCAAAGGAGAGTATTCAATATTCGATGCAAAGACAAACAGATCCGCCGCCACAAATGCCTGCGTCAATTCTTTACGTGGGAGATCCGTTACCAGTACCAACTTATTGGTTTGCAGTTTATTTATGGCCTCACCCACTTTTCTGGGAGAACTACTCGATCCAATCATTTTTTTTACAGCCTGATTTAGCGCATAAAGCAAACCGTGCGTCTTTACCAATCCGACAAATTTTTTTGATAGGTCGCCTAGCCCCTTTTCCAACCTCGATACCTCATTTCCATTAAGAACTAGAGTGGCATGTTGGGTCTCTGGTAGCTGCATTTTAGCAAACGCGTTAACCAACTCATGATGGCCTTTAAGCCCTGTAAAACTTCCAACGGTGAGGAACAAAAATGATTGCTCTGGAATTGCATGTCGCGCTCTAAACAGAGGATCCGCAGTCACATCAAACTCTATTTCACTTGCTCCATTGGGCAAAATCGAAAATTGGGTTATCCCATGAGCGCGCGCATAGTCAATATCACGGTATTTCGTTGCGTTAAAAATCAGCTGATCGAATTTTTTCAATACATACGGAAGCTCTTTGAAATACTTCGTATAACCTGGCTCATATAAACCAGAGAAACCACATGGAATAAATACTTTAGCATAAGGAATCTTATCTAGCACAGCCCACACAGCATCGAATGTCCATTGCTGCGCGGCATAAATCATGACGACATCAAAGTCGCCACCAAGGACAAACTCCTGATACTCCCTGACCTCGCCAGTCATGCCGCTTACCCAATTCCCTTTGACATCAAACCCTTTGATGTCAACACCATTGAGCATGTCGAAATCTCGCATGGGCAAGCTGGTTGTAGCGACCGTTACTTGATGCCCACGCATGACAAATCGCTCTGCTATCTGCCGAATTACTTCCTGCACCCCACCCACGCTAGGCGCATAAAACTGGCAACAAAATAATATTCGCATTAATAAGTTTCTTTCATCAGCAATCGTCTTACCATGTTCTTGACGTAGCAGCCTATCTGGCTATTCAATGCTTTTCCAAGCAGTCCTCCGCATAAATAGTCAACGTAATGGTAACGAAGTCGATTAACTCTTCCGCGTGAAATTGCGACCATCTGTTTTGATGGCACACCAGACTCCTTCGCGATACACAACATTGCTCTATCGAGAACAGCTCTCAGCTGTGAAAATTTAACGATATGAGGCATTCCATCGTAGTCCCCATGCATCAACTTTGACAAAGCGACTACATCAGCTGAATTCACCGCACAATCTGAAGCCCATGCAATGTTCTCCGTGCTAATTTTGACAAGGTTATGTAAAAAAGGATTGTTGCCTGCCCTAGACATGCTGCTCGGAACTTCTCGATATGCCATTAGTACTTCAGGCAAGTTGGCAAGCTTATGCATTCGCATCAGCCTTGACCATAATTCGTAATCCTCTGGAGGCTGCCTAGCTTTGTCTTCTGAATAACCACCCACACCCTCCAACACAGAGCGTCTAAGCATGACCGAGCTGTGAACAAAATAATTATCGAATAACAAACCGAAACGTATCGAGGCATCATCCGTAGGATGTTTCAGCAACCTATCGGTACGCTCATTCCCAACCCAAATTTCTGCTGCTGCTCCAACCATTGCGACATCTACATTCTGTTCAAGAAAATCGACCTGCTTTTGCAAGCGATTTGGGAAATAAACATCATCCTGATCTTGGCGAGCAATATATTTCCCTCTAGCCAAGCCGATTGCTTTATTTAAGGTTGCCGCTAAACCTTGATTTTGCTGTTGATAAAACCGAATTCTCGAATCGCTAAAACTCTCAACAATGGATACAGAGTCATCGACAGATCCATCGTTGATTATTACCAGCTCGAAATCTGAATATGATTGCTGCAATACGCTATTTATCGCAGACTCAAGGTAGCTTTGACCATTGTATATAGGCAGAATCACCGTTACGCAAGGCAGCTTATCTGGCCATATATTGCTGCCGTCACTAATCCTCACGGAGCTTGACTCCCAACAAACGCTCAACAGATGGATTATTTGCCGCTAGCCAATAAACTGCCCCGCCCCCCGAAAGTGCTATTACCGCAAGTATCGTCAAGGCTTGCAACGCTCCATTAGGTGTTGGTAGCAGTATGCAAACTAGCAAGCAGATAATTAGTACACCTCCCGCCCATAACCAACGAGGCAACTCGAGTCGATAAACCACCTCCTTATACATTTGCACCGCCATAATTACTAACATGCTGACAGCCCCTATCACTAAGCTCACCGCAACCCAAATAGTATCTGCATGCAACGTGCCGGCGACATATATAAATAATAGTTGCAGGCCACCACCAACGGCGTAAGGAAGAGCTAGCGATTTTGTGTGTTTTGTTATTTGAGCAGCCCGGCTAAATAAATTACTCAGCACTCGGCAACACTCTATAACCACACCGAAATATACAAATGTAATAGCAGATTGATATTGCTGGCTGACTAACATGTAAAGCAGTGCTGGTGCTGCAAGTATTGAAACCCCCACTAAGACAAGACTCATGGGACCCAGAATGTTCAGCAGGTCTGAAAATGCAGCTTCATTTTGTACAGTGCTTGCCCCCGTTATTTGGCGATAGAACGCAGGATATAAAAGCTGTGTAGCCAGATACTCTAACAATCCCCAGATTTGGCTAGTCAGTACAAATCCAACCGCAATATATCCTAATGATGAGAGCCCCCAAAAATGCTCTACGGCGAATCTGTAACCACTTAGTTGCAACCACATCAGACCTGTAGCAAGAGCCAACGGAATGCAATATGAAATAATAGTTTCCTTGCTTAATAGCACTAGCCGCTCGGTAGGATGATTTGCTCTAGCCCCTTTTCTTTGTATAGAAATCCACGCACCCAACGCGCCGCACGCCATACCTACGGCCTGTCCAGCAAACCACGCGATAGCATCGTGCTGCCAATACACGAACAATACTGAAAAAAGTACCGATAAAAATGTTGATAGTACAGCCCAATAAATTGACTCAGCTCTATATCCGAGCATGTTCAACATCGGCACAGTGATGCCATTCCATGTGACCGCAACGACCATGCACAACATTATTAAGCTAACCAACATAGCCGCTTGAAATGATTGGGGGTGAGTCACAACAATCACAAGAACAGCCCCAATGAAAGAAATAGCCCCAGTATAAATTTTATATGAGAACAAACGCGCTAAAAGCGTCCCCTCATCCCACCAAGCATGCGCATGCCTATAAATATGCTGCTCTACGGGATTGATAAGAAACATTCCACACAAAAGCTGAATCGCAACCAGTAATGACAATGCACCATACTGTTCTGGTGAAAGAAGATTTGTTGCAACACGAATCGACACCAAGCCTAGTAAAGCCGTTGTAATTCGCCCACCCCCGATTAAAAGTAAATCGCGACTAATAGCCATAGTTAGTTAATGATCCCATCTCTAAAAACGTACTCTTTGTATCAGTGCCACAATCCGCCGCCTTATTTGTGCTCGCTTTAACTGATAGACTTTTCCCCATAAAACAGGCACATATCCCACATGCTGGATCGCATATTTTATGGTTTCAAATCCGCCTTCCATCGCAAATCTACTGGAGATATTTCCATCCATAAAATTAACTGTAGATGCTTTAGGGATGTGTGTAAATTTTGTCATCCCTTTTTTGGCAAGCCGCAGATATAACTCGTAATCCATAGAGTATTTGTTTTCTTCCACAAACTTATTAGAGACAACGTATGAACCCTGTAGATATATATTTTGCAGTCCTACAATCGTTCCGAGCTTAAGCAGGTTATTTAAGGAAAAATCGACCATAGGGCATTCTCGATATGTCATTACGTTTTTTTCACAGAGGTAGCTGTACGAGTCAAAGTAAACCCCATCCAACTTCGGTGCAATTGCGAACAAATTTGCAACTTCACTCAAAATATTTGGCATCAATATGTCATCAGCTCCAAGGTAGCCAAAAATATCGCCTTCGTTTAAGTGCGCTAACCCGATATTGATTGCATTTGAGATGCCTTTATCAGGCGTTTTATCCCAAACCATGGGGAAGCCGCGCTCAACAAAGCTAGCAATAATTTCATGTGAGCGGTCTGAGCTCTTGCCGTCCACAACCACTAGCTTTTTATGCGGGTAGCCTTGTGCGAAAAATGCATTCAACGCTTTTTCCAAATACCGCTCGCCGTTGTAACACGGCATCACAGTGGTAATGAAGGGCAAAGTCTGAGTCATAGTTTACTTAAGGCTTTAATTGCTTCAGGTAACGGATAGTGATGATTACCCACGAATAAACCATTTCGATCAATATGTTCGGCATTTTTCAAAACGCCGTGCACTTCAGAATCAAAATATTTCACCACTTCATTTTTAGCAAAATTGCCCGCCACAATCGGGCGGCACTCAAAGCCTAATTCATTGAGTTTGATGACCAAGGCTTTGCGCGTAAGTTTGCTGCCAGGACGAATGACTAAGCTAAAGCCGAACCAACTACTCTCGCCAATTTCTTGTTGAATAATGATGTCGGGGTGATTGCTCATTGCAGCCTGCAACAATTTACCATTCTTGCGGCGTTCTGCAATCAAGCTAGGTAAACGCTTCGCTTGCTCAATGCCCAATGCGCCTTCAATTTCCAGCGGTCGCACGTTGTAACCAGGCAGGACAAAACGAAATGATTCTTCAAATGGGTCATCGCTCTTATCGCTACAAACTAAATTTTTCTTGGGAAGATTACGCGTCCAACCGTGTGCGCGTAGCGACAACAGGATCTGGTAAAGCTCTTCATCATCGGTAACAATCAAGCCGCCTTCCATCGTGGAAATATGATGGCTAAAGAATGAGCTGTAGCCGCCCATCACACCGAAAGTGCCAGCATGTTTGCCCTGAAATTTGGCACCCATTGATTCGCAATTATCTTCCATCAACACAATGTCACGGCCAGCTATGATTTTTTCAATGCGTCCAAAGTCATTCGGATTGCCGAGCAAATTCACCGCCATGATGGCGCGAGTTTTATCGGTTACAGCTTGTTCTAGTTGGTCGAGATCATAGTTCAGCGTGTTCAAATCAATGTCCACGAACTTAATCTTCACGCCGTATTGATACAACGGATAGTAAGTAGTGCTCCACGACACGGCGGGTACGATGACTTCGTCGCCGCGCTGCAACTTCAACTTAGGGTTTTGCGTATAAAACAATGCGGCGACCATCAGCAAAATAGCCGATGAACCGGAGTTCACCATCACACAATGTTTACTCCCAACGTATTGAGCAAAGTCGCGCTCAAAAGCTAGGACGTTCGCGCCCATGGTGTACATGCCTGACGCGATAACGCGCTGCATCGCGTCTTGCTCTTCTTGTCCCCAAGTAGCAGTGGCGAGTGGAAATTGATAAGCCATATTATTTCTCCAAGTTCACATTAAAGTATTGTTAGCTTCGCGCTTGCTTCAGCAAGGCGTGGCGATAGTCGTCGATAAATTGCTGCAAACGACTTAGCAGCATAGATACCAACAAGGTCAAAGGAATGACGACGTAGATACGATTGTCTGGTGCGCAAAAACTGCCCACAACCCACAAGATAGGGATATGTACTATGTACATAGGATAAGAAAGTTCGCCTATATAACTATCGCGCTTAGATTTTTTCGTATGCTGGAAAAGCACGGAGACACCAAAGAAAACCATTACGTAATACAGCCAGTATGTTGCTTCGCCAAGCGAGGGAAGTAACACTTTAAAGTAACAAAGATACCCAATTATTCCCAATATCGTAAGAAAATAAACCTCTTGCCTAGCGATTAACTTTTCTAGCGTTATAGGGATTTGCGCAAAGAGGCGATATGCGAGAGCCCCCGCTAAAAATAATGCGATTTCAAATGGGAAAAAACGATACGACCAGAGTGCTTCATTGAGCAGAACGTCTTCCGTCGGCCCGTTAACTGATGCCCACACACGAAGCATCAAAGATAGTGTTAGCACACCCACTAAGATAGATACTCGTGACAATAAGAATGGTACTAGCAGGTAGAAAGTCAGCTCTAAACCTAACGTCCATGCCACGGGCAAAATCATGTACTTATGCAACTGGAAGTCTAGAAAGAGCGGGGTTTCCATTCCGATTAAAGTGAGCTGCGTTAGATATACCCAAGCAGCAGTAGGCCAACCCAATATATTGAATGCCTCAGAAAAGTGGAACGCAGTTGGACTTTTCGAACCAGCCACAATTCCCATCAGCAGAACTCCTGCCAAAACTACAAAATACAAAGGGTATATCCGCAAGGCGCGACTAATGTAAAAAGTGCGGATAGGATTCGGTAACTTAGAGTATTTCTCTGTCCACACCAAAGACATATAGAAACCAGAAATCATATAAAAAGCCTGTACCGCCATACGACCATCGCCTAGTGCAAATCCTAAGAAAACGCCTGTGTGCGCAAACACAACCGATAGTGCCAAGAAAAATCTTAAGCTTCCCATGCTATTTAGCTGCCTCTAACAGCTGTGAATAATACTGATAGGTTTTTTCTATCCCCGAACGAAGCTCACTCTGAGCTTGCCAGCCCCATGCTTGCTGCCGCTCAACACTCACCAATTTGCGCGCCATGCCGACAGGCTTACTCAGGTCATGTACAAATTCGCCTGTATAACCCATCACATCCGCAGCGGCTTGGTAATATTCGTTGATGGTGTAGTCGTAACCTAGCCCGATATTCATCAAAGCAGGCAAGGTGTCGAATTGCTTAATCGCTTGAATGAGCGCGTCAGACAAATCCCCCGCATACATAAATTCGCGTCGCGCTGTGCCGTCTCCCCATATTTCAACTGTGGCTTGCCCTGTTTGTTTGGCTTGATAGACTTTGTGAACAATCGCAGGAATTAAGTGCGAGTGCTTCGGGTCAAATTTATCGTGACGACCATAGAGATTGCATGGGATGAGCGTCTTATATTGGAAGCACGCATCCTCACGCATGATGTATTCGCACAGTCGCGCCGTCACAACCTTAGCCAAAGCATAACCTTCATTAGTTGGCTCTAACTCGCCTTTAAGCACCATTTCTTCGCGCAATGCTTCGTTGTGATTACGCGGGTACATGCAGGAGCTGCCTAAGTTAATCAATTTTTTTACGCCCGCTTGCCTCGCAGCCCAGACGATATTGCGCCCCATGTCGAGGTTGTCCATCAAAAAGCCGACGGGTTCGCGCATATTGGCTTGGATGCCGCCCACTTTGCCAGCGGCATGAATAATCATGTCGGGCTGATGTTGAAGGACATACGCTTGCACCGCATTAAAGTCGCACAAATTCAGGTCGCTACTACGCGGTGCGAGGACTTCAAACTCGCTAATGGCGGCATGCTCGAGCAAGTTTCGCCCGACCATGCCGCCCCCGCCAGTTAATAGTATTTTAGTTTTACGCATCGGTTATATTAGATTTATTCCTTGGGTGTGGACGTTGAATAACCATGCTCTTTGAGCAACGCGTGACGGCGCGCATCTTCCAAATCGTGCGCGGCCATTTCAGCGCACATTTGTTGCACGGTAATTTCTGGCACCCAACCCAACTTTTCTTTTGCCTTGCTCGGATCGCCCAACAAGGTTTCAACTTCTGCGGGACGGAAATAGCGAGGGTCAATTCGCATAATCACATCGCCAACTTTCAACGCAGGTGCTTTATCGCCTTCGATAGCACTGATCTGTGCAATTTCATCGACACCTGCACCAGAAAATTTCAGCGTAATCCCAAGCTCTGCAGCCGACCAGATAATGAATTGACGAACCGAGTATTGCACCCCAGTGGCAATGACAAAGTCATCTGGTTTATCTTGCTGCAACATCATCCATTGCATCCGCACATAATCTTTAGCGTGCCCCCAATCGCGCAATGAATCAATATTCCCCATGTACAAGCAAGTCTCTAATCCTTGGGCGATATTCGCTAGCCCTCGGGTGATTTTGCGCGTCACAAAAGTCTCGCCCCGACGCGGAGATTCATGATTAAACAAAATACCGTTACATGCATACATTCCGTAAGCCTCACGGTAATTAACCGTTATCCAGTAAGCGTACAGTTTAGCAACTGCATATGGGCTACGCGGATAAAAAGGCGTGGTTTCCCTTTGCGGAGTTTCCTGCACTAAGCCGTATAACTCAGAAGTAGAGGCCTGGTAAAATCGCGTCTTTTTCTCCAGACCCAACAAGCGAATCGCTTCCAAGATACGTAAAGTACCCATGCCATCGACATCGGCAGTATATTCAGGTGCTTCAAAACTCACCGCAACATGCGATTGCGCACCCAAGTTATAGACTTCATCGGGTTGCACTTCTTGCAAAATGCGAGTGAGGTTGGAACTATCACTTAGGTCGCCATAGTGGAGTTTGAAATGAGAATTTTTGACATGCGGATCCTCAAAAATATGATCCACGCGTTGAGTATTAAATGACGAAGCGCGTCGCTTGATACCGTGCACTTCGTAACCTTTTTCAAGTAAAAATTCAGCCAAATAAGAGCCGTCCTGACCCGTTACGCCCGTAATCAATGCAACTTTTTTAGCACTCAAAATACTCTCCCTATCAATCCATAAAAATTTTGGCGGATTTTAACTGCCCATCCGCTATAGCGCGCGTGTTTTATTCACTCATTCACAATTAACTTTGCAATCTCTGCCGTGCGCTGTTGCATCAGCTTCACATCGCCACGCGCTTCCACATTCAATCTCAACAACGGCTCGGTATTCGAACCGCGCAGGTTGAAGCGCCAATCGGCAAATTCCACACTCACGCCATCGGTGCGATCAACCACGGGATTCATCGGCAAGTAGTGCTGCAACACGCGTTCGATACTGTGTGCGACATCTGCGACGCGATAGTTAATCTCGCCACTACAGGGGTAAGCCGCAATGCGTTCGCTCACCAGCTGCGACAAGCTTTTGCCGCTGCGACTCAGTAGCTCGCTCACCAACAACCATGGAATCATGCCGCTGTCGCAATAGGCAAAATCGCGGAAGTAATGATGCGCGCTCATTTCGCCGCCATAAATGGCGTTCTCTAAACGCATCCGTTCTTTGATAAACGCGTGGCCGGTCTTGGACTGGATAGGGATGCCGCCAGATGCTTTGACGACATCCACGGTGTTCCACGTCAAGCGTGGATCGTGAATGATTTTCTCACCGGGATGCTTGGCGAGGAAGGCGGCGGCTAACAAGCCGACGATGTAATAGCCTTCGATAAACTCGCCGCGTTCGTCGAACAAAAAGCAGCGATCAAAGTCGCCATCCCACGCAATGCCCATATCGGCTTGATGCGCTAATACTGCGTCGGTGGTTGCCGCCCGATTTTCTGGCAACAAAGGATTGGGAATGCCGTTGGGAAACGTGCTATCTGCTTCGTGATGCACTTTGATGAAAGTGATGGGAAGCGCGAGTGCTTTGAAGCGCGCTTCGAGCGCGTCTATCACATGTCCCGCCGCCCCATTGCCTGAGTTGACCACGAGTTTGAGTGGCTTGATGGCGGGCGCGGCTATGTAAGTCAGCAAGTGCGCGACAAAAGGATCGAGGATCGAGGAATGTGTGAGTGTTCCGCGTGTTTTTGTGGCGGCGAACTGTTGCGCTTCAACCAAGGCTTGAATCGCTTTCAGCCCCGTGTCGCCGCTAATCGGTACTGCGCCACGCGACACCAGCTTCATGCCGTTGTAGTCCATCGGGTTATGACTAGCGGTGACTTCGATGCCGCCGTCCACATCCAGATGGAACGCGGCGAAGTAGATTTCTTCGGTGCCGACCATGCCGATGTCTATGACGTCTGCGCCGCCATCCATCAGACCATTTGCCAATGCGGACTTGAGTTCCTCACTGGTGAGACGCACATCGCCCCCCACCACCACGCGCTTGGCATTGAGGTGTTGCGCATAGGCGCGCCCAATGCAATAGGCGATGTCAGTGTTTAGCTCTTCGCCCAGCTTGCCGCGTATGTCATAGGCTTTGAAACAACTCATGTGGGTACGCGTCCATAAATGTCTTCAAACCGCACGATGTCGTCTTCGCCCAAATACTCGCCGCTTTGTACTTCAATCATTACCAGAGGCAACATGCCAGGATTTTCTAAGCGATGTTTATGCCCAGCGGGGATGTAGGTCGATTCGTTGGTCTGCACGAACAATTCTTGTTGTCCGTTTACCACTTTTGCCATGCCACTCACCACAATCCAGTGTTCGCTGCGATGGTGGTGCATTTGCAAACTCAAGCTGGCACCTGGCTTGACTTCAATGCGTTTAATTTTGAACTTCGCGCCTTCTTCCAGCACGGTGTAAGTACCCCACGGACGATTCACGCTGTTGTGTATCTTGTGCGCGGCATGTCCTTGTGCTTTGAGGCTGGCATACAGATGTTTTACATCTTGCGCGTGAGCACGGTCGGCGACCAACAGCGCGTCAGGCGTGTCGATGATGATGAGGTTTTGCACGCCCACCGCGCCGACTAATCGCTCGCGGCTTTGAATGGTGCAGTCTTGCACATCATGCAAAATCACTTCGCCGTCGATGCGATTACCGTGCGCGTCAGCAGGCATTAAATCGCCTAAGGCGGTCCATGAACCGATGTCGCTCCAGCCGATGCTGCATGGCACAACCGCGACGTTACTAGATTTTTCCATGACGGCGTAGTCAATCGAGTCATCGGGCACTTGCTTGAACAAAGTAGCATCCAGTTCAATCTGGCTAAAGCTCTCGCCTTGCGCACGGCGCGATTGTGCCAAACAGGTACGCGTCGCTGCCAAAATTTCAGGGCAGTGCTGCGCCATTTCACGCAGCATCACGCCCGCTTGAAAGCAGAACATGCCAGAGTTCCACAGGTAACGGCCTGAGGCGAGATAGCTTTGTGCGGTAGCAAGATTGGGCTTTTCAACGAAACGTTTAACAACGTTGCCCTCCGCTTCGATGTAGCCGTAGCCTGTTTCGGCATGTTCGGGGGTAATGCCAAACGTGACTAATTTACCTTGCGCCGCGAGCTGCATCGCTTGCGTAACGGCGGCAGAGAAGGAGGCTTGGTCAGCAATCAAATGATCTGCCGCCAACACCAACAAACACGCTTCATCGCCGTGCGTGGCGGCTACTTGCAGCGCGGCAGCAGCGATGGCGGGCGCGGTGTTGCGACCGAAGGGTTCAAGAAGGTAGTGGTTGGCTAGATTTTGATGCGCGGCAAGGTTGGCAACTTCGCGATATTCGTCTTCGGTCTTAAACAACAATTCGCGATTGGTAATAGTCAGCGTTTCAGCTACATTCGCTAAAGCCACCCCACGCAACCAAGCCTTCTGCAACAGACTTTGCCCATCCGCCAAACGGATAAACGGCTTAGGGTGCAGCTCACGCGACACCGGCCAAAGCCTAGAGCCTGCGCCGCCGCAGAGGATGGTGGGAATGAGGGTCATAGATGCGATACCTCGCGCTGCAACTCGACAATTTCGCCGCACAACTGTTCGTATTGTTGCGATTTGAGTTGTAAAAATTCAACCGTAAGGCGGGCTTTTTGCTCAACTCCGTTGGGCGTGAGCAGGTAAGCGTAGGCAAGTTTGTTGTCGCTGTTGCGGAAGTTGTTCACTTTCACGCAGCCTTTTTCGATAAGGGCGTTTAGGCAAAAATTTACTTTACCTAAGCTCACGCCCAAGCGTTTCGCCAACTCGCGTTGCGAAAGTTCGGGATTCGCTTGCAGGGTTTTGAGCAGGCTGTAGCTGATGGATAAATCAAGCATCGGGAATGTTTTGCGGGGTGCGTTCAAAAAATGAACGCGCATTTAATCAGGCTTAGCGCAACTCGTCAATGCGGCTGCTAGGATTATTTCAGCGCTTGATTAACCGCGCTCACGCCGTCTTCTGTCAATTCGCCTGTCGCGGCTTTGAGGCGCAGTTGGCTGACTAAATAGTTGTACTCGGCTTGGTATAAATCGCGGCGGGTGGCGAACAGTTGTTGCTGGGCGTTGAGCACATCAAGGTTGGTGCGCACGCCGACTGATTGCCCTGTTTTGGTTGCATCTAATACACTTTGGCTAGATACCAAGGCTTGTTGCAAGGCTTGCACTTGCGCCGCGCCGCTGACAACGCCGAAGTAGGCTTGGCTGGTTTGCAGGGTGACATTGCGATGCGCGCTTTCCAGTTCTTGCTTGGCGCGTTCGCGATTAGCTTCGGCTTCGCGCCATTTGGAATTAGTCGCGCCGCCTTGGAACAGTGGCACGTTTAGTTGCACGCCGATATTGGCGTTGCGCGTATCGCTACCCACGCCAAACGAGCCGCCGCTGGCAATCGCTTTGCCGTAGTTAGCGACCAAATCTAAGGTCGGATAATTGCCGCCGCGATTGCGATCGACTTCTTTGTCGGCCAATTCGGCACTGGCTTTGGCGATGCTTAATTGCGGATTGTTGGCTTGCGCGGCATCGATAGCTTTGTTCAAATCCACACTGCTGGCATCGGCTTGGAAAGGCTCGGCAAGGCGTTTCAAATCGGTCGGGATGACATTGGTGAGTTGTTGCAACACGCGCCGTTTGATTTCCAAATTACTTTGTGCGGCGATGAGTTGCGCGTGAGTAATGTCAAAGCGCGCTTGCGCTTCGTGGCTGTCGGTGATGGTCGCACTGCCCACTTCAAAATTACGTTTGGCTTGGGCAAGCTGCACGGTGATGGCGGCTTGTTGCGCTTCAGCTAATTGCACGCCGTCGTCGGCTGCCAGCACGTCAAAATAGGCTTGTGCGCTACGCAACACCAAGTCTTGTTCGGCTGACTGTAATTGCGCGGCGGCGATGGCATCTTGTAATTGCGACTGGCTGTACACCGCCCAATTTTGTTCGCGGAACAAAGGCTGCACCACATTCAAATTGTAGCCGTGGGTGTTGTAGCGATAGTTGCCGCCTGTTAATAATGGTGGGCGGGCGGGCAGATACTGCGTATTGATGTCGTTGTAAGTGCTGTTGGCGGAAAAATTCACCGACGGCAACATCAGTGCGCGTCCTTGCGTGAGCTTTTCTTCACCCACTTGACGCTGCGCTTTTGCCGCTGCGATGACAGGGTCGCTGCTTTGCGCTGCATGGAATACGTCCAGTAAATCGACGGCGTGCGCATTCGCACTCGCAGCAACCATCGTCAGGACAAACAAGGCTTTTAAGTTCATGGTCAGCATCTCAATATATCAGAATCTTCTAATGCTACAGGTGCGCGCGCCTGAACGCAATCGGTGTTGCCCTTAAAAAACGAAGCGTTTCGGCTGTTGTGCATTTTGCAATGGCGCGACGTTGCTTTCCATAATCGTCACGCTCTCGAATACGCCCTCCGCGAGGCAGGTAATCAGCTTGGCGTACATCACGGGCGCATCACCAACGATGGCAAATAAACGTCCGCCAACTTTCAAACTATTTTGGAACGCGGCGGGCAACACAGGCGTGGAGGCAGTCAGTACGATGACATCATATTGTTCATTGCCCCAGCCTTGCGAACCGTCGCCGACCGCCAAAGTGATGTTGTCAAAATGATGCGCAGCTAAATTTTGTTGCGCTAAAACATGCAGCTCAGGGACGATTTCGACTGAGGTCACATGCGCCGCCAAACTCGCCAATAAGGCGGTTAAATAGCCGCTGCCCGTGCCCACTTCTAGCACGCGATCGGCTTTCGTAACATGCAACTCTTGCACCACGCGCGCTTCTAATTTGGGCTGCCACATCGCAGTGTTAAAACCGAGCGGAATATCCATATCGAAAAAGGCTAAGTTGCGTTGCGCAGCTGGCACGAAATGTTCACGTTTAACTTGCTTCAACAAGTCCAAAATGCGCATTTCCAACACGTCGCACGGACGAATTTGTTGCTCTATCATATTGAAGCGTAGCTGTTCCATATCGTTCATTTCCTCTCCCAAAGTTCAATGTTGTCGCACATTCTTAATCTAACAGTATATCAAGTTCGCCAATTTTTCGGCTTACCCTTGTAAAACACTCGCCAGCCCTAAGCCCAAAATAATGCTATCGCGAGTAAGCAAGTTGAGTTTTTCGTGTTGTGCTTGTGCGATGAGTAAGCGGTCAAACGGGTCGTTATGTGCGCATTGCAAGGCGCGTACCGCTTCGATATGTATTGGTAGCATCGCCAGCACGATAAAGCCTTGCGCCTCAAGTTGCGCGCTGAGCGAGCCGTCGGGCAAAGGCAATTTACCCTTGGCATTTTTCAGCACCATTTCCCAAATGCTCACCGCGCTCACCACAATTTCGGATTGCGCTATCAATCGCTGCGTAGCTTTCCCTAAACGCGCGTCATTGGTCATCCACCAATAAATCAAATGCGTGTCAAGCAAATAGCGCATCACAACAACTTGTCCTGAGACAGCGCGCTGGCAAGCGCGGCATTCGTAATCGCGCTATCCCAATCATCACTCGCTTGCGGCAAGGTCGACCACGCACCTGGCTTACGCCGCACGGCGGGCGCGCCCACTTTAACCAGCCGCACCACCGGTATGCCTTTGTTGGCGATGATCACATCCTCGCCCGCTAGTGCGGCCTGCACCAATTTTGACAGTTGATTTTTGGCTTCCAACATATTGCATTGCATGATGCTCTCCTGCGGCTTAGGTATGCGGCTAGTGTATCGCTACTTAGCTAAGTTAGCCAGCCAGCTAGCTAATCCTGCAACACCAACACGCCATCCGCCTCAACCAAAGCGTTGCGCGGTAAGGATGCCACCCCGACCGCAGCACGGGCGGGGTAAGGCTGGTGAAAGTAAGTCGCCATGATTTCATTGACCTTGGCGAAGTGCGCGAGGTCAGTCAAAAACACATTGAGCTTGACCATGTCGTCTAAGCTGCCGCCTGACGCATCCGCCACCGCGCGCAGGTTTTGAAACACGCGATGAATCTGCGCTTCGATGCCGTCCACCATTTGCATGGTGTTGGCATCCAGCCCGATTTGCCCAGACAAATAAACAGTTTGCGCGACTTTCACCGCTTGCGAATAAGTGCCGATAGCAGCGGGCGCGTCAGGGGTTTGAATGATAGTTTTGTGCGACATGTGAAGCTCCTTAAATTTAGACTTAGGTAATAACAGTGGGTGCGATGCGCCCAGTGCGGCTGCGTAATTCGGTTAGTTGCGCGGCGATTGCGATGAGCTCGGCGAGCAGCACTTGCGCATCCAGTCCGTGGCGGCGGATGTCCGCATCAAACGCTTCTAAATAAATGCGCAGCGTCGCGCCCTCAGTGCCCGTGCCTGACAAACGGAACACGATGCGCGAGCCATCTGTGAATAAAATGCGCAGCCCTTGCCCCGTGCTAACGCTGCCGTCGATTGGGTCGGTGTAACTAAAATCATCGCACAGCGCGACCGTGTATTTGCCAAATTGCTTGCCAACTAAACTCGCGAAGCTGGCTTTTAATAATGTCATCACGCCGTTCGCCGCGTCATTGGGCAAGCCTTCGTAGTCGTGACGCGAATAGACATTGCGACCAAATTTTGCCCAATGATCCATCACGATAGCTTCGACCGATTGCTGACGCGCCGCCAAAATGTTCAGCCAAAACAACACCGCCCACAGCCCGTCTTTTTCGCGCACATGGCTAGAACTGGTACCAAAACTTTCTTCCCCGCACAGCGTGACTTTGCCTGCGTCCATCAAGTTGCCAAAAAACTTCCAGCCCGTCGGTGTTTCAAAACACGGAATGCCCAACGCCGCCGCGACGCGATCCGCCGCCGCACTGGTCGGCATGGAGCGCGCAATGCCCGCAATGCCTGCTTTGTAGCCGGGCGCGAGTGTTGCATTCGCCGCAATCAGCGCGAGACTGTCGGACGGATTAACGAAAAAATGCTTGCCCAAAATCATGTTGCGATCGCCGTCGCCATCCGATGCTGCGCCAAAATCAGGCGCGTTGTCGCCGTACATAATCGCCACCAAATCGTGCGCGTAAGTCAGGTTAGGGTCGGGATGACCGCCGCCAAAATCAGGCAGCGGCACAGCGTTCATCACACTCGCCGCACTCGCGCCCAAACGCCGAATAAAAATCTCGCGTGCGTACGGACCCGTCACCGCGTGCATCGCATCAAACTGCATCCGAAAGCCGCTCGCAAACAAAGCGCGTATCGCGCCGAAATCAAACAACGATTCCATCAAATCTGCGTAATCCGCCACGCCGTCGATGACCGTCACGACCATCTCGCCCATTGCGTAATCACCCAACACCTCCAGCGCAATGTCAGGCGCAGCAACGGTTTGGTAATGCGTCAGCGTTTTGCTAATCGCGTAAATCGCGTCGGTAACCGTCTCGCTAGCAGGGCCGCCGTTGGCTTGGTTGTACTTAATGCCGAAATCGCCATCCGCCCCGCCGGGGTTATGGCTGGCGGACAACACGATGCCGCCCAAGGCTTGATATTTGCGTATCACGCACGAACAAGCGGGCGTAGAAAGAATGCCGTTTTGCCCCACCAGCACGCGCGCAAAACCATTCGCTGCCGCCATTTTAAGAATAGTTTGAATTGCCTCGCGATTGTAAAAACGCCCATCGCCGCCCAACACCAACGTCGCGTTGGCAGGAATGGTGATGCTGTTAAAAATCGCCTGCACAAAATTTTCTAAATAATGCGCTTGCTGAAACGTCGTGACGCGCTTGCGCAAGCCCGACGTGCCAGGCTTCTGATCATTAAAAGGTTGAGTGGCGATAGTTAAAACTGGCATGGCATGCTCCGCAGAAAACGAGGCGGCATTTTACACACGGTGGATGCGCTGAGGCAGGATAGAAAATAAAACAGGCTCGGTACTTAAGATAGCCTGTTTTACTTAGCGTGAACGAAAAGTGAATTTCGTGAGCGGTTACTTTTCACCCTGTTCCGCGCACATCAATTGCACCAAGCCTTCGACGAGATGAATGTCGCGCGGCGAGAGGCGTGCTAGCTTATCCAACAGCGGAATAATTCCCGCGTAATGCGCCAGTCCTGCGTACTCTTTTCCCAACACCAGCAAGCCCGTTTGTTGCGTCGGGTGTGGCGCAGCGACCTCCATTTTGATGCCTGAACCGTAGCGTAACCATTGTGCCGAAACACCTAACCAAGCGGCGAGTGCCAGTAACTTTGGTTGTGTCGGCATCGCTTCCGCCAGTAACCATTTGCGCACCGTTTGCGCCGTCACCGCTTGCCCCGAAAACTGCTGATTGAATACGCGCGCAATTTGCGTCGGGCTGCTAAGCGGCTGTCCAACGCGCTTTAGTTCGTGAGAGAGGCGTTTGCTAAAGGCAATCCGGTGTTGTTCGCTGGTCATTTCCATGCGCGGAAAATTACCAACCCTGCCAGTAACTAAATAGTACCGATTGGTTTGCGGCGGTAACTTTTAGTTGTTATATTGCGCGGCGGCAAAATTTGGTCGCTCATCGAAATAATGAGCAATATGAAACTTTAATAGGGGATTCCACATGTCATCAGCAGCAAATCAAGAAACTGTATTTTTGAACGAAAAAAATATCCATGTCACCAATGCGCGCCTAGTTTTGCCTGCACAAACCTATGCCATGAGCGGCATTACTTCGGTCGAAACGGGCTACGACCAGCCCTCTAAGCTCATCCCCATAATTTTAATTATTATCGGCGTGCTGGCTCTTACTGCGGGCATGAAGGGCTTTTTTATCGGCGCGATTTTTATCGCGATTGGCGGGGCTTGGATTTATATGATGAAGAATACTTATCACATGTTTTTGCATACCGCATCAGGCAAAACGCAAGCTCTGAGCAGCTACGACGAAAGCTGGATTAAACAAGTGGTCAAAGCGGTCAACGAAGCCATTATTCATCGCGGCTAAAGGTATTTTTAATCTCAAGAGGTGGTTATGAAAATTCGTAATTTGATTGGTGTTTCAGGTGTTGTTTTGGCTTTGTCGGCGTGTAGCAATATGCCTAATTTATCTAAGCTGCCTGATTTGAGCGCGCTTAGTAAATTGAGCTTGCCATCTATGGGGGGGACTGGGTAGCAGCAAGATTTCTAATGCAGGGGATGATTTGAAGTATTGCGATAGTTTTAATAGTAACACTTGCACTTTCCCTGGTGGTTTGCGAGCAGGTGCTACAGAAATTGAGAGGGATTTGGGCAAGCCTTCGCGCGATGAGATTTTTATTTTGTATCATACCGATAAGCTAGACGGCACAAGGTATCCAGTGCGTCGTATTGCTTACTACTATGACTTACCAAATGAAACGGTGGTTTTTTTATTTTCTGTTTTGGGTGAAGGTGATACAGCACACGAATTGGTTGACCACTTCAAAAAACCTGTAGTGAATTATTTATATCCGCGTAGTGGTGATGTCAAATATCAAATTCACGCTCCCGATATGGATAAGCCTATTCTTGTCAAACGAGCCGCAGTAGTGAAAAAGAAGTAGTCGCACTCAATCACCCAAGCCGGTTTAATTAACAATTTTTCAATAACTGTCAGCGATTAACTAAAACAGGCTAGCTACCCAGCTAGCCTGTTTTTTATTGTGCGCTTCAATAATGACATGACAGCGCACCATACCTCGTGAACTAAGCATGGCATGATAATTATCCATTGTATAGACGCTTGGTTTATACTTTGTTTATACAATTTATATTGGAGATATTTATGTCAGAGGTGATGCTAGATATAAAACAGTGGGGCAACAGCTTAGGGATGCGCTTGCCAGCCGCTATTGCGCGCGAGGCGCATTTGCAACTACATCAACGTGTGTGCCTTTCAATCAAAAAGGGCGTGATTACGATTACGCCTGTGAGTGATGGCGAGCTGACGTTGGCGCAACGCTTGGCGAATTTTGACCCTGTTAAACACGGCGGCGAAGCTATGCAAAATTCTGCCAACATCGGGGCTGAAAAATGGTGAAGGCAGTGTGGGTGCCTGACCGTGAAGATATTATCTGGATAGATTGCAATCCGCAGATAGGGCAGGAAATGCGCGATGTCCATCCTTTTTTGGTGTTGTCGCCGCGTATGTTTAACGATAAAACTTCGCTGGTGATTGGTTTACCGATGACCACTGCTGCTTACAACGCGGACAATCCTTTCGCCATTGCGGTGGGTATGGCGGCGGGGACTAAAGCGCATAAGGTGAGCTATGTGCTGTGCCAGCAACCTAAATCGTTTGATTGGCGGCAGCGCGATGCCAAACCGCATCACTTAAAAAAGCTGGATAAAGAGATTTTTGCGCAAGTGTGCCGACGGCTCAATCAAATTATTCAGTTAGCCTAAGTCCCCCGCTGAATTTTTATTAGCCCAACCGCCGCATCGCTTAGAATGCGCGCTCGAAAAAATCCATCTGCCCCACAAAACTCTCCCATGGCAATCAAAGCAACCGTACATAAAGCCACGCTGCAAGTCGCCGATATGGATCGCAATTATTTTGCCGATCACGCGCTGACGGTGGCGCGCCATCCTTCTGAAACCGACGAGCGCATGATGGTGCGCTTGCTCGCGTTTGCCTTGTACGCCGAGGAATATCTGAGTTTTGCGCAAGCCATGACCAACGACGATGAGCCCGATTTGTGGTGCAAAGATTTAACGGGCGCGATTCAAAACTGGATCGTGGTGGGCTTGCCTGATGAGCGGCTGTTGCGCAAAGCGTGCGGACGTTCTAACACGGTGGTGTTGCTCACTTACGGGCGTTCTGCGGATATTTGGTGGGCAGAAAACGCGGCAAAATTGCAACGCTTGAATAATCTTACCGTGCTGCGATTGCCCAATGAAACCACACAAACTTTAGCGACTTGGGCGGCGCGTAATATGACGCTGCAATGCAATTTGCAAGCGCGCGATATTTTGCTGACCTCGGATAAAGGCATGTTAGAAATTGACCCAATGGTGTTGATGGGAACGTTCCGCGAGGCGTAAATGAGCAGCTGTCCGTGTGGTGGAAAAAGTTATGCGAGTTGCTGTGAAATTATTCACCAGCAACGCACCGCGCGCGATGCAAAAATTTTGATGCGCTCGCGTTACAGCGCGTATGTACTCAAACTCGAAGATTATTTGCTCGCCACTTGGCATCCTCGCACCCGCCCCGCGCAGCTAGACCTAGCTGCCGACGAAACGGTTTGGTTAGGCTTGCTGATTAAAACCTTCCTACCGTTATCGGCCGGCTCCGCCAGCGTTGAATTCGTGGCGCGTTATCAGTTGGCGGGACGCGCGCATCGCTTGCATGAGCGCAGCCGTTTTGTGTATGAGCAGGGTGCGTGGTTTTATCTCGAAGGAGAATTTTTGTGAGTCCGCAGCGCACGCTAGGCAGCGAACAACGCGCGGTATTATTTGCCGATATTTGCGGCAGCACCGCGCTGTACGACAGCTTGGGCGACGACTTGGCGCGACGCTTAATTAGCCAATGCCTAACGCTGTTATGCGCTGAATTGCCCGCGCAACAGGGCGTGTTGATTAAGACTTTAGGCGATGAGGTGATGTGCACTTTTCCGAGCGCGGAACAGGCGTTAGCGGCGGCTTGTGCGATGCAGCGCGGCATGGAAAAGGCTCAGTTTGAAGGCGGACACCCGCTGATGGTGCGCATTGGGTTTCATTTTGGCGAGGTGTTGTGCGACGCACACGATGTGCATGGCGACACAGTCAATGTTGCCGCACGCGTCGCGGCGATTACGCGTGCTACGCAGATTATGACCACGCTTGCCGTGGCGAAAAATCTGCCGATGGAGAAACGCGCCAGCTTGCGCCAAGTAATGCGTGCCGAGTTCAAAGGCAAGCAAGAACGCTTGGATATTTTTCAGGTGGTATGGGAGCAAGACGATGGCGAAAGCACGCGCATCGGCATCCCCGCGTTTCGCAAATTTCCCTTGCAGTTAGAAGAGCTGACCCTGACGCACGCAGGTAAAACTTTGCACGTCAACCAAGCGGCTCGCAGTGTGATGATGGGGCGCGACAAAGTTTGCGAACTGGCTGTGAGCAGCGACTTTGCCTCGCGCCAACATGTGCGCATTGAGCTGCGTTTCGATAAATTTGTGCTCATCGACCAAAGCACCAATGGCACTTATGTGCGCAGCGAGCATGGCGAAGTGAGTTATGTGCTGCGCGAAGAAATTCAGCTAAAAGGGCGCGGCACGATTAGTTTGGGCAACCCCGATTTCGCTTATCTGAATGAGTTAGTTGAGTACGCGATACACGCAACAAAATCGCAAAATTTAGCCGAATAATTTACCGATACGCTCGTACAAACTCAACACGATTTCAAACAAAATTAAGCCAATTACATACCACTCCAGCTTGTGTAGTTGCTTGTTGTCCCACACATCCGAGAGGGTTTGCGCGGTATCCGAAATTAAGCTCAATTTACGATTTAACGCGGCTTGGCGTTCGTTTAATTCGAACTCATCTTCTAGGCTGGCATATAAACCGCTCAAGTGCGGAAAGTCCCACAGCGTCTCAGGTTTGTCGCCCATCTCGGCACGCCCCACCATGCGATGCTCAATCAGCAACATATGACCAATTTTTGACAGCAGCTTACGACTGCCCGCGCTCACCCGCCCATGCGTCGCCAGCTCTTGCGCCAGCGGCTCGATTTTGTCGAACTCGTTGGCGACTTTGTGCTCGTATAAATTCAGCACCAAATGTTTGCTCAAGGCATCGGCAATCAGCTGTAGCTTCTCTAAGGAGAGCACGTCTAGCGAAACCGTGCCACTTTGCACACCAAGCTGGTTGCTGCCAATGCGGATAGCTAATTCTTCAATATCGGGTGTGTTGTAGGGGTTGCTCAACAAGGGCTGTAGCAACTCGACAAAGCGCGCCTCATCGACTCGCGTCACGCCAAATAACACCACCACGCCATAACGAAACAACACCGCAATGCCGCCCGTTGCGGCAACTTCTAAAGTGAGCGGGGTGGGCGATAAACAATCGGTTAATTTGAACGACTTTAAGTCGAGACGGTCGCCTAGCAGCAGCGCGCGCGCTTGTAAATCGCTACGGTTGATTAAAGCTAAAGTGAGCTTGGCAGCAGGCTTGGTCATGGCAATCGCGCAACAAAAAGTGGGCTTAAGCCTAACGCTGTGGACGCATAGCGTCAAACCATGCGTGGCAGAACTGCGCCCCAGAGTTACTGCTCAAAGATAAGCATTGACACCCCCCCCCCCGTTTCTATTAAATGCGCCGCTTAAATTTTGCGGTGTACTTAATCGGGGGTGCGTAATGAATTACCAATGGGCGGCATTTTGTTTGTCTCTGGCGTTAATCGGTTGTGGTGGTGGCGGCGGTGGCGGTGCAGCACCACCACCTACTCCCCCTGTCGTGACGGCTACGCCCACGGGCTTAGTGGCGACGGCAAAAGATGGCTATGTATTGCTCACCGCTAACCCCGTCGCGGGTGCGACGGCTTACAACGTGTATTGGCGCACTACGCCTGGGGTGAGCAAAGCCAATGGCACTTTGTTGCTTGCCACTTCTAACCCCTTAGCCCACACAGGACTGACCAATGGCACAGCTTATTACTACGTTGTGACGGCCGTCGGTGCGAATGGTGAAAGCGCGCCGTCCGCAGAAGTAAGCACCACCCCTGTTGCGGGTGCGGTCGCCGCCGACCCCTTATTCGCCGATCAGTGGAATTTGAAAAATACCTCACAAGTGGGCGCGACCAATGTGGCAGCCAAAGCGGGCGAAGACATTAACGTCGCGCTCGCTTGGCAACCTGCCGCAGGTGTCGGTGTCACGGGGCAAGGTGTGACTGTGGCTGTGGTCGATGACGGCATGGAAGCGGGGCATGAAGATTTGGCTAGCAATGTGGTGGCGAATGGTTTGAGCCATAACTATGTGAATGGCAGCAGCGACCCGACCAATGACCCCGCTGACGCCGCATCAGGTCACGGTACAAGTGTCGCGGGCATTATTGCCGCCAAGCGAAATAACGGTTTGGGCGGCGTGGGCGTAGCACCGAATGCCAAAGTGAGCGGCTATAACTTGCTGCAATCTTCATTAACAGCAAACGAAGCTGATGCGATGACGCGCAACGCGGCTGGCGTGAGCATCTCTAGCAATAGCTGGGGCGCGCCTGATGGCACAGGCAATTTGGCGGCGAGTAGTTTTGCATGGCGCAATGCCATTCAAACGGGCTTGACCACCGGTCGCGCGGGCAAAGGCACGGTGTATGTATGGGCGGCGGGTAATGGTGCGCAAGGGAAAGCGGCTAGCTGTACGCAGGTGGCGAGCTGCGCCGACAACTCCAACTACGACGGGCAAGCCAATTATCGCGGTGTGATGGCGGTCGGTGCGGTTAACGACCAAGGCACACGTTCAAGCTATTCTGAAATGGGGGCGAATCTGTGGGTCGCTGCACCTGGGGGCGAATTTTGTAATACACACGCCATCACCACCATCGACCGCACGGGGGTGGTTGGACATAACACTACAGCCACCGATTACGCTAACAAAAATTACACCAAGTGCATGAACGGCACGTCCTCTGCTACGCCGACGGTGTCAGGTGTGGTGGCATTGATGCTAGAGGCGAACCCTGCGCTGAGCTGGCGCGATGTACGCGTGATTTTGGCGCAAACCTCACGCAGCAATGACTTCGGCGTGTGTACGACGGTGGTTGCTGCGGGCACGCCGTGCCCCGCGACGACTACAGGCTGGTGGTTAAACGGCACGGGCGTGAGTTCGGCGACCAACCCGCGTTATTACTTCAATCACCAATATGGCTTTGGTGTGGTGGATGCGGCGGCAGCCGTGGCAGCGGCAAAAACGTGGGTCAATTTGCCCGCAGAACTCACGTTTATCCCAACGCCGGCAGCCCCTAACTTAGCCATTCCAGATTACGTTGCGCCGACTCTCGCCGTACCAAATCCGCCTAGCAATGCAGGCGTAAGTCACACTTTGGCGGTCGCAGGCAGTGGCATCGCTAGCATCGAGTTTGTCGAAATCACTTTTAGCGCGGCGAATCACACTTACGCAGGCGATTTGGACATCACGCTGACCAGCCCGTCGGGTTCGGTTAGCCATCTTGCCGTGCCGCATGGTTGCGCACCTGGAGGGGCTGGCAGTTGTACGCCTTACAACGCTTGGGTATTTGGCAGTGCGGCGCATTTAGGCGAGCTCGCCAATGGCAACTGGACGATTACCGTCAAAGATAGCTTTGCTGGCGACATCGGCAATTTACAATCGTGGTCATTAAAGTTCTACGGACACTAAACTCGTCGCTACCGCGCATTTACTTTTTAAGGAGCCACACCATGAAACACACCTTTTGCTTATTCGCCGTTTTGTCGCTGGCAAGTATGAACAGCGCATGTGCAGGCCCTGCTGCCGCAACGGGTAAAGCCGTCGCACCTTTGAGCCAAAGCTACACTTGGTATGACGGCAATCGCGCGCAAACCGTGTGGCTTAATCCGCAACTACTCGCCGAATTTAACCCCACCCCACAAAGTGCCACGCAAGTGCGCGCGGCAGGACTGACAACGGGTTCGGTGAAAGAGGTGCGGGGCGGGGTGCGCTTATGGCAAGTGAGCAACAGCACCACTGCCGCGCGCGCACTCACCAGCGCGCAACCGAATAGCCGCTTCGCGCCCGTGTTGCACAGCGCGCCGAATGCCAGTGCGGCGATGAAAAGTTTGCCAGGCAATGTAGTGGTCATCTTCAATCCCGCATGGGATGGCGCGGCGGTGCAGGCGTGGTTAACCCGCAACAACTTGCAGATGGTGGAAAAAGTTGGCTCTGGCAGCAATGTGTATTTGATTAAAAGTCCGCCAGGTTTGGCGAGCTTGGACTTAGCTAATGCCATTTATAAAGCGGGTGAGGTGCTGTCTGCTTCACCGAATTGGTGGACGGAAGTGCATACGCGTTAATTTTTCGCCGTAGCCAACAGCCAACAGCCGACTGCAAACTCAGTCGGCTGTTTTCATTTTGCGTGTTGTGTGGGCATGACTTAGCGCAAGCGCAGCAAGGTTTGTGTGCCATAGCGATGCACCGCCAAGCCGCACAGAATGCACGCGCCGCCTAGCCACACCTGCGGCAAAATTGCTTCGCCGTTGAGGGTGTGTCCAAGCAGCAACGCCAGCACGGGGGTGATGAGATTGATCAGCGCGATGCGCCCTGTGTCCATGTGTTTAATCAGGTAGTAATAGAGCAGAAATCCCAACACTGAACCGACGCTGGCGAGGTAAATAATCGCGCTCAGTGCGCGGCTGGGAATCGCCTCAGGCAAGTGTCCATCGAATAGCCACCAAGCGATAAAGAACACTGGCAAGGCGACGATTAACGAGCCAAATGTGGTTGCCAGCGGCGGGCTGTCGTCGCCGACTTTTTTAATCCATACCAAGCCTAACGCTTGCATCACCACGGCGAAAAATAATGCCAGTAATCCCGCCGTTGCACCCACCGCTAAGCCGCCGCGAAACACCAGCAGCAAGCCCAGCAGACCTAAGCCCATGCCGAGTAATTTTTCGCGCGTCAGCGATTCTTCTTTAAGCCATAGTGCCGCACCCAAACTGCTAATCAGCGGCGAGATGCCGAACAGCAGCGAAATCATCCCTGAGCTGACGAATTGCGCCGACCAGTACGCCAGCACCATCGTCCCTGCCATGCTCAAACCGCTGGCGAGATAGCTGTGCAACGCGCGTCTATGCAAGGGAATGCGCACGCGCAATACGAACAGCAAAGCTACACACAGCAACACGCTCAAGCACATCCGCGACAACACCGCGAAGCTAAATCCCGCGCCCTGCGCGCTCCATTGGATGGCGAGCGGCGTGGTTGACCAAATCAAAATCACGGCAAAAAAAGCGAATGGCAAAGGCATGAAAAATCTTTCCAGATAGAGATAAAACGTAGCGGCGGATTATTGATGGAAAAGCGTGCGCACGCGCAGAGATTTTTTAGCAATCTGCGCGCGTCTGTTAAAATTTTAGGATGAGCAAAAAATTATCGTTAGACAAAATCCTGCAATCACAAGGCTTCGGCACACGCAAATGGTGTGCCGAAGTCATTGCCGATGGCGAGGTCAGCATCAATGGCAGCGTGGTCGATGACAGCCGTGTGAGTATCGACACGGATGGACTGCAATTCACAATTTTTGATGAGCTGTGGACGTATCACGAACATGTTTACATCGCCTTAAATAAGCCCGCCAACTATGAGTGTTCGCGTAAAGCCAGCCATCATCCTGGGGTGTTGAAGCTGCTGCCAGAGCAGTTTGACCGTCGCGATGTGCAACCCGTGGGACGCTTGGATCACGACACCAGGGGGCTGTTGTTGATGTCGGATGATGGCCCCTTTATTCATCGCCAGTCTTCGCCGAAATATCATGTGCCGAAAATTTATGTCGCGACCACGCACGCGGCGGTGAGCGACGAGCTGGTCGCCGCGTTGCTGCATGGCGTGCAGCTCAACGACGAACCCGCGCCCTTGGCGGCGGTGAGCTGCCGCAGGGTTGGCGAGTATCAAATTGAGATTGTGTTGGCGGAAGGCAAATATCATCAAGTCAAACGTATGTTGGCAGCGGCTGGCAATCATTGTGTGGCGTTGCAGCGCGCGCAAATCGGCAAGTTGACGTTAACTGAGTTAGGCTTGGCAGAAGGCGACTGGTGTTATTTAAGCGCGGCACAACGTGCTTTATTAGTTGCGGATTAACGCGGCGATAAACCTTGCAGACAGTGCTAAGATGCGCGCCGCCGCAGTTTGGCATCCCTTAATTTTCGAGATCAATAACGCCATGAAAAAATCCAATTTACTGTTGTTAGCTCTGCTCGCTACGCTGGCAGCTTGTTCACCTAAACCTTCGACTGAAGAAGTTGCGGCGCAAGTCAAAATTGCTTTAGAAGCCGAAAAAGCGCAACAAGCTGCGCAAGACAAAGTGGTAGAAGAAAAAGTACAAGCTGCGTTAGCCGAAGAAAAAGCCAAGCAAGCGGCTGCCGCGCCTGTCGCCGCCCCAGCTCCTGTAGCGGCTGCAACCGCTGCTGCGCCAGTGAAAAAAGCCGCTGCACCTAAGTCTGCACATGCGCCCGCTGCTAACG
This sequence comes from Sideroxydans sp., assembly GCA_029850585.1. Taxonomy (GTDB): domain Bacteria; phylum Pseudomonadota; class Gammaproteobacteria; order Burkholderiales; family Gallionellaceae; genus Gallionella. Next base: position 89,906 of record JARCRQ010000012.1, on the reverse strand, counting down.
AAAAAGTCAATGCACCGATGACCGCGATGAAACCCGTTTGCACCAACTGCGGCGTGGTTTTGTCCATCAATAAAATTGAAGAAGCGGGCAAAGGTTCGGGCTTAGGCGTAATCGGCGGTGGTGTGGTGGGCGGCTTGTTGGGCAACCAAGTAGGCGGCGGCACGGGTAAAGATTTGGCGACCTTGGCAGGCGCAATCGGCGGCGCGGTAGCCGGCAATGCGATTGAAAAGAACGCCAAGAAAACCATCCATTACGACATCGTCGTGCGCATGGAAGATGGCGGCGAACGCACTTATCGCCAAGCTACTGAGCCTGCTTTGGCGAATGGACAAAAAGTGAAAATCGAAAATGACAGCGTGATTGCGAACTAAAATGTAGTCCGTATTTGTTGTGGTGAAAAGGGAGCGCGAGCTCCCTTTTTTATTGCCTACAGTATCTCATTGCATCCTTCCCGCGCTGGCGAAAATCCAGTTAAAAAGGGACGCAATCCCGCCGCGCAAATCTGCTATTGTGCGCGCCAAAAAATTCACCAAGAAAGCGATTCAACCATGTCCGAACAAGATTTATCTACCGTGCATCGTGCCAAACTAAATTTAGAAACCGCGCAAATGGCGTGGCGCGATATGCAGCGTTATTTCGCCAGCGGCGTGGCGTTGTATGTCGCGCCCGAATTGGATTTGGTCGAGGTGGGCTGGCAAATGTCGCAAGACAATGCCACGCAAATTCAGGCGTGGATGGCAAGCCAACAATTCGGCAAAGTGCGCGACGAACAAGCGGCGAGTTGGTTTGAAAATGACGCGCTGCTGTGGACGGTCGTGGTGAGCCCGTGGGTGTTGGTGCAGCCCATTAAATAAGGTTACGCACGCCACACATTGTTGTTAGTATCCGCGCCGCGTTTGAGGCGAATGCCCGCGCATGGTTATCATCAATGCCGCTAGTGGCAAACCATTCCGTGTACCGTTTGCGTTACGTTTGATTAAATAAATCTCAACCGCAATAAAAAAACACCCCAGCAGTTTTGAGGTGTTTTTTTATTGGCTGGTCAGTTTTATTGATGAGGCGTGGTGGGTTCAGCAGTGGCTTCGAGAAAGCCCCCTGCGCGGAAGGTTAGCACTAAGGTATCGCGATGCGCATTGTCGGCGAGTGGCTGTATTGGCGTGGATTCGTGGATCACTTTTTGGTCGTCTAACAGCACCAGTGTCCACTGCTCGGTGAGGGTGAAGCGTTGTCCGTTGGGGCCGTCTGCTTCAAACACACGGCTTTCGCCGCCGCTGACATTCACTCTATCGACCAACACAATCGCCACAAAATCTACGCCGTCGCGGTGCGCGCCTTCGGGCGTGGGGCGACCGATGCCGTGGCGCGTGTCGATGCGAAATTGATGCGCTTCGACATACCAAGGCTGCGCGCCTTTGAGTGCGCTGCACACGCTCGCCAGTGCGAGGAGCAATTTGTTCCATACCGCTTGCGCCAAGGTCTGCGCTTCGATTGCATCGAACATACGGTGCATCCCGCCGTGTAGGGCGTTGTAAGACAAGGGTTGGTAATGGGCGCGATGCGCGACAAGTTCGATGGCGGGTTCGCGAATAATGAACGAGGCGTGGCGGCGACTGCGATAGCGTCCGCCATCTTTAAGAAAAGCATCGGGCGGCAGATGATTCCAGCTGTCTTTTAAGCCCTCAAATTCGGCTAACGACGCGCCGCTAAGAGCGGCTAAATCAGCGTTACGCAACACCGCGTAGCCTTGGTTTTGCAAGGCAGGTGCGAGCTGTGCAAGTGAGGTAAAAGTAGGGGTGAGGGTAACAATAGACATGAACGCAACAACGCTTTATCGCCGCAACAAAATTTCCAGTACAAACTTGCTGCCCAAATAGGCAATCAGCAAAAAAGCAAAGCCGCTGACTGTCCAGCGCACCGCGATGCGACCGCGCCAGCCGTAGCGGACATGTCCCCACAACAGTGTGGCAAACACCAGCCAAGCAAGGATGCCGAACAGCACTTTGTGATTGAATTGCGCGGCTTTGCCGAAGATTTGCTCACTGAAAAACACGCCCGATGCCAGCGTCAAAGTGAGCAACACAAAGCCAATCGCGATGATTTGAAACAGTAAGCGTTCCATGCTCAACAGCGGCGGTAAGTTGCGCAATACGCGCGGCAGGGTGTGTTGGTGCAGACGTTTTTCAACTTGCGAAATCAGCACGGCATGGAACACCGCGATCGTAAATAAGCTGTACGCCAACATCGCCGCGCTGATGTGGGCAGTGAACGCCAAAGTGTGCGTGTGGGTGAGCAAATGTTCGCTGGGGAAAACGCTAGGCAATACGGCGGCGAGGGCGGCAACAGGCAACACCAAAGTGAGCAATGCGCCTAGAGGATAAAAGAAGCGCGCTACCCAATACACGCACAAGGTCAGCCAAATAATCAGCGACAGCGCGTTGAGCAAAGCAAAATCAAAGCCGCCATTGGCGAACATGTCGCTGCTCAATAAATAGCCATGCAGGCTAAGCGGGGCGAGTAGCGCGTGACCGATGACTCCGCGACTGGCGGGGTCGGTTTTGCCCGTGGATTGCGTGCGCCAAAAATACGCAGACAGTCCCGCATAGCTTAGAAAAATAACGATAGCAATAAGAAGGTTGGGCATTTTTTTTCAGGATGTTTTAGACTTCGCGGATTCTACCTCATCAAACCTGCATTGCTATGTTAGACAACCTCACCCAACGCCTCACGGGCGTGATTAAAAACCTGCGCGGACAAGCGCGTTTATCCGAATCCAATATCCAAGATGCCTTGCGCGAAGTGCGTATGGCCTTGCTCGAAGCCGACGTGGCGTTGCCCGTGGTTAAAGAATTTGTCGCGCAAGTTAAAGTGTCCGCGCTCGGCGAAGAAGTGGTTGGCAATCTCAACCCTGGGCAAGCTCTGATTGGCGTAGTGCATCGTGAATTAACTAAGCTGATGGGCGAACATAACGACGCGTTGAATCTCGCCGCCGTGCCGCCTGCGGTGATTTTGATGGCGGGTTTGCAGGGGGCAGGTAAAACCACCACCAGCGGCAAGTTGGCAAAATTATTGCGCGACCAAAACAAGAAAAAAGTGCTGCTGGTCAGTTGCGATATTTATCGCCCTGCCGCGATTGAGCAGTTGCGCACCTTAGCGAAGCAATTAGACATAGATTTTTTCAGTTCCGACATCACACAAAAACCGCAAGACATCGCCTTTGCCGCGCTGGATTTCGCGCGCAAGCATCACCATGACGTGCTGATTGTCGATACCGCTGGTCGCTTAGCGATTGATAGCGCGATGATGGCGGAGATTCAAGATTTACACGCGTTATTGAAGCCGATTGAGACTTTGTTTGTGGTCGATGCGATGACGGGGCAAGACGCAGTAAATACTGCCAAGGCTTTCGGTGATGCGTTGCCGCTGACGGGGATTGTGCTGACCAAGCTGGACGGCGATGCGCGCGGCGGTGCGGCATTGTCGGTGCGCCATGTTACGGGCAAGCCCATCAAATTTATCGGTGTCAGCGAAAAGGTCAACGGGCTGGAAGCCTTCCATCCTGAACGCATGGCATCGCGCGTGTTGGGCATGGGCGACGTGCTGTCGCTGATTGAAGAAGTGCATCGCGAAGTCGATCACGTCGAAGCAGAAAAGCTCGCTAAAAAAATGCAAACGGGCAAGGGCTTTGACCTCAACGATTTCAAAATGCAGATGGTGCAAATGCGCAAGATGGGCGGCATGTCGGCGATGATGGACAAACTGCCCGCGCAAATGAGTCAAGCCGCAGCGGGCGCGAAAGTCGATGACAAATCCATTTACCGTTTGGAAGGCATTATCAATTCCATGACCATGGCGGAACGCAGTAAACCCGAACTTATCAAAGCCTCGCGCAAACGCCGCATCGCGATGGGCGCGGGCGTGCAGGTGATGCACGTCAACCAACTGCTGAATCAATTTGAGCAAACGCAAAAGATGATGAAGCTGTTCAGCAAAGGCGGTGGCATGGCGAAAATGATGCGCAGCATGGCAGGCAAAATGCCGGGGATGCGCTAACGGGTATCTCTAGGAATCCAAAGCTCGTCACAATACGGCGTTGCTCATAAAAAATTACTCCTTACATAGCCATCTATGCGCCGTCGTAATTTTTTATTCGCGCCTTCACATGAAACAAGAAGCGTAGCGACTATGTTTCATGGGGAAGCCCCTAGCGGGTTTGTCTTGTTTAGATATTTGAATTTCTAGAGACACCCGTAATATTAAAAACTTCAAAGGAACAACATGACTATCAAAGCTATTATTTTTGACGTGGACGGCACGCTTGCCGATACCGAAGACGGACACCGTAAATCGTTTAATCAAGCCTTCGCCGACGAGGGTTTAGATTGGAACTGGGATGTCGCGATGTACGACAAGCTGCTCAAAGTTACAGGCGGCAAAGAGCGCATCAAGTATTTCGTCAGTGATTTTTTGCAAGGCTATAACAAGCCCGCTGACTTCGACGATTTTGTGAAAAATCTACACGCGGTGAAAACCAAGCACTACACCACCATGTTGGCAGCCGGCAGTATTCCCTTGCGTCCAGGCGTGAAGCAGCTTATCGAGCAGGCGCACGCGGCAGGTATCACGCTGGCGATTGCCACCACCACCACCCCACAAAATGTCTCGGCATTATTGGAAGTTGCGCTGGGCAAAGATTGGGAAAGCTATTTCTCCGCCAACGGCTGTGGCGACATCGTTCCGCACAAAAAACCCGCACCCGATATTTATTTTTGGGTGATGGAAAAACTGGGCTTAACGGGTGCAGATTGCATCGCGTTGGAAGATTCTGAAAACGGTCTGCGCTCCAGTTTGGCGGCGGGTATCAAGACTTATGTCACCATCAATCACTACACGCGCAATCAGGATTTCACCGGTGCGGCAGCGGTGTTCGATGACCTGAGTGACTTGCAAAATTTCTACCAAGTGAGCGGTTTGCCGTTAGCAAAATAAAGCGGATTAAGCGCACCTAAAAAACACCTGCCAGTGTATCGCTGGCAGGTGTTTTTTATGTGGCGGGATGCAGCAAAAACTCTTTGAACGCCAGTGCCGCGCTGGATAGGCGTTTGTTGCTGCGATGCACCACGAACCAATGACGCAATAAAGGAAAGTGTTCGACGTTGAGCACCACGAGGCGTTTGGTTTCGAGTTCTAGCTCGATGGAGTGCAGCGACAAAATGCCTAAGCCCATACCCGCTTGCACGGCTTGTTTAATCGCTTCGTTCGTTTCCATTTCCATGCTGATGCGCGGTTGGATGTGATGTTGTGCGAACACGCGCTCCATCGCGCTGCGCGTGCCTGAACCTTGTTCGCGCGATAAAAAAGTCTGCTCGGCGAGCTGGGCAAATTTAATTTTTTTGAGTTTTGCCAGCGGGTGGCTGGGCGCGGCAATTACCACCAGCGGATTATCTAAAAATTGTTTGGAGCTTAAATCTAGGCCCGATGGCGGCTGTCCCATGATGGCAAGATCGGTGCTGTTGTCACTAAGTTGCTTAAGCACCGCATCGCGATTGGCAACTTGTAGCTGCACGTTGATGTGCGGATGGCGCAGGCAAAAAGTCGCTAATAATTGTGGCGTGAAATAGTTGGCGGTGTTCACCACTGACAGCGTGAGCTTGCCCTGCCCCAAGCCTTTCATCTCATCAAACATTGCTTCCATTTCAACCAACTGCTGGGCGATGTTGCGCGCGTAATGAAACAATTCACGCCCAGCTTCGGTGAGAAAAATTTTCTTGCCCATCTGCTCAAATAACGCTAATCCCACATGCCCTTCTAATTGTTTAATTTGCATCGACACAGCAGGCTGCGACAGATATAGTTCTTCGGCTGCGCGTGAGTAGTTTAAGTGGCTCGCCACTTTTTCAAAAACTTGTAGTTGTCGTAAAGTGAAGTGCAGCATGGTGGAGGAGTCATCGTGTGAAAGGTGAGCAAAGTATAATCGACTATAAGCATTGCTTATGGTTTCAATAAAAATAATTGACTATCGCTTATACCAAGCCCGCCCTATAGTTGCATCCGTAGTAGGTCAAAGGCAGCAAGAAACATAATTTATTAACTTAATTGGAGAATACGTAATGGATCAATCGAATCGTTATGCAGATTTAACTTTGAAAGAAGAAGATCTGATTAAAAATGAAGGTCATATCTTGGTTGCTTACAAGATGAAACCTAAGCCAGGTTTCGGTAGTTACTTGACTTGCGCTGCTCACTTTGCAGCTGAATCATCAACAGGTACTAACGTTGAAGTTTCAACAACTGATGATTTCACTAAAAACTTAGACGCGTTGGTTTATTACATCGACGAAGCTAACGAAGATATGCGTATCGCGTATCCAATCGACTTGTTCGATCGCAACATGACTGATGGTCGCATGATGATGGTGTCAGTATTGACATTGATTATCGGTAACAACCAAGGTATGGGCGACATCGAACACGGCAAGATTTACGATATTTATTTCCCTAAGCGTTGTTTGCAACTGTTTGATGGTCCTTCACGCGACATCACTGACATGTGGCGCATCCTTGACCGTCCAATGAAAGACGGCGGTTACATTGCGGGAACAATTATCAAGCCTAAGTTGGGTCTGCGTCCTGAGCCATTTGCTAAAGCAGCTTACCAATTCTGGTTGGGTGGCGACTTCATCAAGAACGACGAGCCACAAGGTAACCAAGTTTTCTGCCCAGCGAAAAAAGTTTACCCGATGGTTTACGACGCAATGAAACGCGCTCAAGACGAAACAGGCCAAGCGAAAATTTTCTCTGCCAACATCACAGCCGATGACCATTACGAAATGTGCGCTCGCGCCGATTTCATCTTGGAATCATTTGGCGCAGATGCAGACAAAGTGGCTTTCTTGGTTGACGCGTTTGTGGGTGGTCCAGGCATGTTGACGACAGCACGTCGCCAATACCCAGCGCAATACTTGCATTACCACCGCGCAGGTCACGGCATGATTACTTCACCTTCAGCTAAACGTGGTTACACAGCGTTTGTGTTGGCGAAATTGTCACGCTTGCAAGGTGCTTCTGGTATCCACGTAGGTACGATGGGTTACGGCAAAATGGAAGGCGAACATTCAGACAAGAACATTTGTTACATGCTGGAACGTGACGAATGCCAAGGTCCTGTTTACTACCAAAAATGGTACGGCATGAAACCTACGACTTCAATTATTTCTGGCGGTATGAACGCGTTGCGTTTGCCAGGCTTCTTTGAAAACTTGGGTCACGGTAACGTGATTAACACATCAGGTGGCGGCGCATACGGTCACATTGATTCTCCTGCTGCTGGCGCGATTTCTCTGCGTCAATCGTACGAGTGCTGGAAGTCAGGTGCTGACCCTATCGCTTACGCTAAAGAACATAAAGAATTCGCTCGCGCATTCGAATCGTTCCCAGGCGACGCTGATAAGTTGTACCCAGGCTGGCGTGAAAAACTGGGCGTACATAAGTAAGCCTAGTGGTAATTTGCAGTGAAATTCGCCCCACTAGCTGGGGCGTTTTTTCAGCGGCTTCTGCCAAAATTAAATTCTGTGTGAGTGCAATTTTGGCAGATGCTTCAAATCAAAAGCTGTTCAGTTTTTCCCTTATCAATCGCGTATTTTTTGGAGAATCACATGACGAATATAGAACAATACAAAGTAACAAAACAACCTTTCTACCAAGCGCAAGGCGACGAAGTTGAGTTGTATGAGGCCGCGTATAAAGCGCGTTTGCCCGTGATGGTTAAAGGTCCAACGGGCTGCGGTAAATCTCGCTTCGTTGAATACATGGCGTGGAAATTAAACAAGCCGCTGATTACTGTGGCGTGTAACGAAGATATGACCGCCAGCGATTTGGTTGGGCGTTATTTATTGGACGCAAACGGCACGCGTTGGTTGGATGGTCCGCTGACCACAGCGGCACGCATCGGCGCGATTTGCTACCTCGATGAAATCGTCGAAGCGCGCCAAGACACCACGGTGGTGATTCACCCCTTGACCGATCACCGCCGTACTTTGCCTTTGGATAAAAAAGGCGAATTGATCGAAGCGCATCCTGACTTTCAGTTGGTGATTTCGTACAACCCGGGCTACCAAAGCCTGATGAAAGATTTGAAGCAATCGACTAAGCAACGCTTCACGGGCTTTGACTTTGACTATCCAAACGCCGCGACTGAAGCGCAAATTTTGAGCGCAGAAACAGGCATCGAGGTCGAGTTGGCAGCCAAGCTGGTGAAAATCGGCGCAGTCGCGCGCAACCTCAAAGGTCACGGTTTGGATGAAGGTATTTCTACCCGTTTGCTGGTGTACGCGGCGACCTTGATTAAAGGCGGTGTCGCTCCGCGTGCCGCGTGCCGTATGGCATTGGTGCGTCCGATTACCGACGATGCCGACATCCGCGACACGCTTGATCACGCGATTGACGCGACGTTTGCTTAACAAAATGTAGGTCGGATGAGCGCAGCGTTATCCGACAGGAGTGCCACAACACCCTGTAGGTCGGATGACGCGGGTCATGCCATTATCCGACTGGGATATTCGCTCCACGTCGGATGACACCACGTTTATCCGACCTACCTCTGTATTAAGCCTAAGGCACGAATACCGTCGCACACACAGGAGCCTCGCTATGGAAACGCCCATCATTCCCCCTGAATTAGAAAGCTATTGGCAACAACTGGATTGCGGCTTTAAGCAAGTCCAGCCGATTTTTGCGCACACTATGCCTGAAGCCTTGGCGGCTTTTTCGCCTGAAGGATTGCAGCAATACCTAGACAGCGCGCGCTTCTTAGGCAAGATGGGGCATGGTGCAGAGCCGATTATGCTGTTTATGGCAAACATGCCCGCAACCGCAAAAATTGTGGGTGAAGAGACTGTCGCGCCCATCATGGCGTGCGTCAAAGTGATGTGGAAATCACCGAACGGCAAAGCCATTCCGCCCTTTTTGCAAAACCTCCATGCCGTAGCCGCAAGCCTGCAATCCGCTGAACAAATGCGCCACTACCTCGATTTGGTATTGGATTTTATGGATCGCAGCACAGGCTCGGTGCATGGCATCCACAAGACTTTTGCCAGCCCAGGCTTGCCTGATTTCTTAGCCCAAGCTCCGCTCATTTTGACCATGCTGTCGCTAGAAGGGCTGCGCAACTGGATAGAGTACGGTGTGCGTTATTACAACCATCACCCCGAACGTCAAATCGAGTATTTCACCTTAAAATCAGCGGATAGCCGCGCGGTGTTGCAACGCGAACGGCACGGTACTTTGTTGGTAAATAACGAGCGCAAGCTGGACTTGTATATGCGCGCGCTCTGGCAAGACCCAGAGCTGTTGATTCCTTATTCGCTGGCATTTGATAAGCAAGATAAAGCCCAGCCATATTTTGATGCGCTCGGCATTCGTTTGCCCGATGTGTATGACGATGCGAATGGCGTGACTGGCATGACACGCTATCGTGCCGCTCTCGCGCATATCGCTGCGCACAGGCGTTGGAGTCGTTCCATTATTGCTGATAATTTCAGCCCGTTTCAGCGCAATGCAATTGAGATTTTGGAAGATTCGCGCGTAGAGTTTTTGGCGATGCGTGAGTATCCCGGCTTGCGTGCAACTTTTATGGCGTTGCACCCCGTGCCTGCCGAGGACGCGGTCGATTACGCACACGAATCGGGCATCCGTCATCGCTTGGCGATGTTGTCGCGCGCCATTCTTGACCCCAATCATCCCTATAAAAATCCGCACATCATCGACTGCGCACGCCGCTTTAATTTAGTCATGGCGGCGGACGACAGCAGCACGGCGGCAATGGCAGACATCGGCATTTCTTTCATCGTCAAATCGAGGATGCAGAATGATTCGGCGAGCAAAATTCATTTCACCGATACCGAAGTGGATTACCGCGATGACAATCGTCATTTGTGGCAATTCATCGAAGAAGGCGACGAAGAGGAAACTTATAGCGACGCGCCCGCTGAAGCCAAGCAAGAAGAAATTGTCGGGCTACCACCGCGTCATTACCCCGAATGGGATTACAGCAACAGCAGTTATCGCCCCGATTGGGCAAGCGTGTATGAGCGCGTCCATCCATCGGGCAATCCGGCTGACATCGACGCGTTGCTGGCGAAACATGCGGGCTTGGCGAAACGCTTGAAGAAAATGTTGGACTTGCTCAAGCCGCAAGACAAGGTGCGGATTCGTTATCAAGAAGAAGGCAGCGAGCTGGATTTAGATGTGGCAATTCGTTCGCTGATTGACTACAAGAGCGGCGCACAACCTGACCCGCGCATCAACATGAGTCATCGTAATGACGGGCGCAATATCGCGGTTATGGTGTTGGTGGATTTATCCGAATCGTTAAATCAAAAAGCGGCAGGCTGCAATCAAACTATTTTGGAATTAAGCCAAGAAGCATTAGCGATATTGTCTTGGGCGGTGGCGCAATTAGGCGATCCGTTTGCGATTGCAGGCTTTCATTCCAACACTCGCCACGACGTGCGTTACTTGCATATCAAAGGATTTAGCGAGGAGTGGGACGACGCAGTGAAAGGTCGCATCGCGGGTATGGAAGCGGAATACTCGACGCGCATGGGGGCGGCGATGCGTCACGCAGGGCATTATTTGGGTCAACAGCAGGCCGACAAAAAACTGCTGTTGGTATTGACCGATGGCGAGCCCGCCGATATTGATAGCCACGATGGCAAACTGCTGATTCAAGATGCGCACATGGCGGTGCAAGAGCTGGATCAGCAAGGCATTTACAGCTATTGCATCAACCTTGACCCTAAGGCTGATGAATATGTCGCGGATATTTTTGGCAAGCACTACACCATCGTCGATAAAGTTGAGCAGTTGCCCGAACGCCTGCCGGAACTGTTTATTTCATTGACTAAATAGCGCAAAAAACAGCCTGAAACCCTGTAGAATCGCGCGTCAAAATTTTTAACTTAAACGTATAGGAGCTACAAATGGATGTGATTCAATTTATGCAAGAAGAGCAGCGCAAACACGGCGGTCATGACATCGTCGGTTTGATGGAAAACATCACGGCTGCTTGCCGCAAAATCGCGACAGCGGTGAATCGTGGCGCGTTCGTCGGCATGATGGGCAGCGCGGGTAGCGAAAATATCCAAGGCGAAACACAAAAGAAATTGGACATCGTAACCAATGACATTTTCACTGAAGGCAACCAATGGGCGGGGCATTGCGCAGGGCTGGCATCAGAAGAAATGGACGATCCTTATGAAATTCCTAACGCGTATCCACGCGGTAAATATTTGCTGGTTTACGATCCATTGGATGGCTCATCGAACGTCGATGTGAACATTTCAGTCGGTACGATTTTCTCGATTTTGGTTTCACCAAACGACAAGCCCGTGGCTAAAGATTTCTTGCAAGCTGGCGTAAAACAAGTGTGTGCAGGTTACGCACTGTACGGCTCGTCAACCATGTTGGTATTGACCACAGGTCACGGCGTGAACGGCTTTACGCTGGACACTAACACGGGCGAATTCGTGTTGACTAACCCCAACATGATGATTCCTGCGGACACCGCAGAGTTCGCGATTAACGCGTCGAATCGTCGCTTCTGGGAAGAGCCAGTTCAGCGTTACGTTGAAGAGTGCGTCAAAGGTAAAGACGGCGGCCGCGAAAAGAATTTCAACATGCGTTGGGTGGCTTCTATGGTTGCCGAAGTACATCGCATCTTGTGCCGTGGTGGCGTGTTTATGTATCCATTCGATACTAAAGATCCTACTAAAGCGGGCAAATTGCGCATCATGTACGAAGCCAATCCAATGTCATTTATCGTTGAACAAGCGGGTGGCGTTTCATCAACCGGTCGTGCGCGCATCATGGAATTGCAACCTGAAGGTTTGCATCAACGTGTGCCAGTCATCTTAGGTTCTAAGAACGAAGTTGACCGCATCGTCGGTTACCACACGGGCAAATAACATGAGTGCGCAAGTCGCTATCATTATGGGCAGTGCCAATGACTGGGAAGTAATGCAGCAGTCAGCGCGGGCTTTGCAGGACTTTGGCGTGAGCTATGACGCACGCGTGATTTCAGCGCATCGCTCACCAGACTTACTGTTCAGCTACATGGCAGAAATGATTGCGCAAGGCGTGCAATGTTTCATCGCAGGTGCGGGCGGCGCGGCACATTTAGCGGGCGTGATTGCAGGCAAAACCACGCTGCCAGTATTGGGCGTGCCGATTCCATCCAAGTATCTAAAAGGCATGGATTCGTTGCTGTCTATCGTGCAAATGCCGAAAGGCATTCCAGTTGCGACGTTTGCGATTGGTGAAGCGGGTGCGGCGAATGCAGGGCTGTTTGCGGTAGCTATGTTGGCGTTGCAGGACAAGGCGTTGGCTGACCAGCTGACCGCCTATCGCGTTAAACAAGCCGAACAAATTGCAGTGACGACTTTGCCTGCTTTGCAGTAAATTTTTTGCAGTAACGGTATTAAAGAAAGCGAGGCAAGTCCTCGCTTTTGACTATCTAGAAAAGGAACGACTATGAGTGCTTTGCATGAATCTAATTTAAGCAGTTTGCCCTTGTTGCATCGCGGCAAAGTGCGTGATTTGTATGCGGTCGATGCGCAACATTTGTTGATTGTGCAGACCGATCGTTTGTCCGCATTCGATGTGATTTTGGATGATCCAATTCCGGGTAAAGGAGCGGTGCTGACGGCGGTATCGAACTTTTGGTTTGATAAATTGCAGCACATTATTCCGAACCACTTGAGCGGCATCGCACCTGAGTCTGCGGTTAAAGGCGAGGCTGACATTGCGCAAGTTAAAGACCGCGCATTTGTCACCAAAAAGCTCACGCCGTTGCCGATAGAAGCGATTGTGCGCGGCTATTTAGTCGGCTCAGGTTGGAAGGATTATCAAAAAACGGGCACGATTTGCGGGCTAGCTTTGCCGCAAGGTTTGCGCGAAGCCGAAAAGCTGCCAGAGCCCTTGTTTACGCCTTCGACTAAAGCGGCCGTGGGCGACCATGACGAGAATATTTCTTACGAGCAAGCGGTGGTGTTGTTAGGTCGCGAGATGGCAGAAAAAGTGCGCGATGCAACGCTCGCTTTGTATGTCGCCGCCGCCGATTACGCCTTAACTAAAGGCATCATTATTGCCGATACCAAGTTTGAATTTGGTACCGATGCGGCGGGCAGGCTGTACTTAATCGACGAAGCCTTAACGCCTGACTCATCGCGTTTTTGGCCTGCCGACGAGTACCAAGTGGGCAGCAATCCGCCCAGTTTTGATAAGCAATTTGTGCGCGATTGGTTGGAGTCGTCGGGCTGGAACAAGCAAGCCCCTGCGCCGCGTATTCCTGCCGATGTGCTGGCAAAAACCGCCGCAAAATATCGCGAAGCGCAACGTCGTTTGCTCGGCGCATGAGTACACCTAGCCTACTCATTGCAGGCTTTGCGCGGTTTCGCCGCAATCATTTTTCGCGCGAAGATGTGCTGTATCGCAACCTAGTCGAACAAGGTCAAACGCCCAAAGTGATGATTGTTGGCTGTTGCGATTCGCGCGTTGATCCCGCCTTGATTTTTGATTGCGCGCCAGGCGATTTATTCGTGATACGCAACGTGGCGAATTTAGTGCCGCCCGCCGAAGACCGTGCGGGTCATCACGGCACCACTGCCGCGCTCGAATACGGTGTATGCAATTTAGCCGTTGAACACATTGTGGTGCTAGGTCATGCGCATTGCGGCGGCATCCATAATTTGTTGCAAACCGCAGGACGCGACAATCCCAATTCCTATATCGACGATTGGATGAGCTTGGTGGAAGCCGCACGCCTGCAAGTGATGACAGATTTTTCGGATGCCAGCGATGAGGTACGCCAACGCGAATGTGAGCAACGCGCGATTGTTGTGTCGCTGCAAAATTTGTTGTCGTTTAGTTGGATAGCCGAGCGCGTGGCAAGTGGAACATTAGCCTTGCACGGCTGGTATTTTGATATTGAGTCGGGGCAGTTGCTGGCTTACCAAGCTGACCGTGAGAAATTTATCAGCTTGTAAATGCAGGCGGGATTACTTGCCCGTTAGCTCTTTGTAGCGCGCTAAGTCTGCCGCAAACTTGGCTTCCAAGCGCGCTTTGTCTTGCTTGAAGCCTTCTAGTTTTCCCGTCAATTTAGAGACGTTAGCTTGCGCATCCAGCAAGTCTTCTTTGGCGATGGCTTGTTTGGCACGCGTTTTAGCCTCTACCTCTTTTTGCAAGCTCACTAAGCTCTTGTTGGCTTCCGACAATAGCTTGGTGGTGCTGTCAATACGAGTATCGACTTGTTGGGTATTGCGCTGGCGCGACAGCTCGATTTCTTTGACGTTGCTATAAGTATTCAGCAGTGACTTGTCGCGTAATTGGCTTTCTTTTTCGGCTTGCAGCATGGCGCGCTCTTTCATTTCTTGCGCCGCTTTGGCTTGGCGTTCTTCAGGCGTGAGCACCTCAGTTCTTTTCACGACACGACCTGTTTTACTGAGCTCCGAGCGATCTTTGTTGGCGTATTCGGCGGGAATGGTTTCACCATAATGGGTCACGCCCTTGTCGTCTTGCCATTTGTACATCTGCGCTTGGGCGGGGCTGCACACCGCCGCCAAAGTCGCTGCCAAAAATAATTTACGCATACTGCACCCCATATTGATTGCGATAAGTTTGTGTGGCGACGCAGTGTGCTTGTAGTTGTGGCTCGCCGTGTAAAAAGCCTAATAAATCATCCAAAGTCGCGATGCTAATGACCGGAATCTGATACATCTGTGCCACTTCTTGTACTGCCGATAAAGAGCTCAAGCCGCGTTCCATGCGGTCGAGTGCAATCACGACCGCACAAGGTTGTGCCCCCGCCGCGCGTATCAGCTCAATGGATTCACGCACCGACGTACCCGCTGAAATCACATCATCAATAATCAACACACGCCCGGCTAACTTCGCGCCGACGATTGTGCCGCCTTCGCCATGATCTTTGGCTTCTTTGCGGTTATACGCATACGGCACATTGCGCCCTTGTGCAGCTAGAGCAATAGCCGTGCCAGCTGCCAGTGGAATGCCTTTATAGGCTGGGCCAAACAACATATCAAATGGCACATCTGCGGCGGTAATGGCTTGCGCATAAAATTGCGTGAGCTTGAGCAAGGACGCACCATCGTTAAATAAACCCGCATTAAAAAAATACGGTGACAAGCGTCCCGCTTTGGTTTGAAACTCGCCAAAACACAACACTTTTTGTGCCACAGCGAAACGAATAAAGTCAGCGCGAAAATTCAACATGGTAAACAGTATAGATAGAAAAAATCGGTGCATTATAATAGCGGTTTGACCTTATCGAAGACCTTATGCGCATAATTTCTGTCAACCTCAACGGCATCCGCTCCGCCAGTAGTAAAGGCTTTTACGCGTGGCTTGCGCTGCAAAATGCCGAGGTCATTTGCTTGCAAGAACTCAAAGCGCAAGCCGCTGATATGACCGCCGAAATGCTCGCGCCATTGGGTTATTTTGGCGATTTTCATTACGCTGAAAAGAAGGGCTACAGCGGCGTGGGCATCTACAGCCGCGTTAAACCTAGTGCCGTCACCATCGGTTTAGGCATCGCCGAATTTGATGCCGAAGGACGTTATATCCAAGCCGATTACGCTGACTACAGCGTCGTGTCGTTGTACTTGCCGTCGGGGTCGAGCGGCGAGGAGCGTCAGGCGGTGAAATTTGCCTTTATGGCGGCGTTTATGCCCAAGTTACGCGAGCTGCGCGCAGCGGGGCGCGAAGTGATTATTTGTGGTGATTGGAACATCGCGCACCAGGAATTAGATTTGAAAAACTGGCGTGGCAATAAAAAAAATTCAGGCTTCCTGCCCGAAGAGCGCGCTTGGCTCACGCAATTATTTGACGAGGTCGGTTGGGTTGATGTGTTTCGCACGCTCTATCCCACGCTAGAGGCGTACACTTGGTGGTCCAATCGTGGTCAGGCATGGGCAAAAGATGTGGGCTGGCGCATCGACTACCAAATCGCCACCCCTGCCATTGCGCAACGCGCCACGACCGCCAGTATTTACAAAGCCGAACGCTTCTCTGACCACGCGCCACTGACGGTGGATTATCTAGATTAAAACGGTGCTAGGCGCGGGTTGCTCAAAGAAGCCACAATCGTTTTTTGTTCAGTCAAACACCTTAAAAATTTTCCGCGCTTGCGTTAAGTATAGGAATGCGCGTAGAATCTGCGCCCTTTTACTCAAAACAAGTGGGCTTTGCCTGACCGTTTTGATGATAAGACCCTTGTGGTTTATGCGTTGCTTCTTTTATTTTAGGTAGGTTTGTCATGGTTATTATTCGTCTTTCTCGCGGTGGTTCTAAAAATCGTCCTTTCTACAACGTCGTAGTTGCTGATTCACGCAATCGTCGCGATGGTCGCTTCATCGAACGTCTTGGTTTCTACAACTCTATCGCGACTGAAAAACAAGAAGCATTGCGTTTAGATTTGGCGCGCGTGACTCACTGGCAAAGCAAAGGCGCGCAATTGAGCGACGCAGTAGCTAAGTTGGTTAAGCGCGCAGGTGCGACCGCTGTCGCAGCTTAAAGACCCTAACCCCATGGTTATCATGGGGCGCGTGGCTTCCGCTCATGGCATAAAAGGCTGGATTAAAGTCCAGCCTTTTACTGAGTATCACGACAGTCTTGCGGATTTTTCGACATGGTGGATTACGCCAGCGGAAGGCAGCCCGTGGCAAGAAGTTAAAGTATTGCAGTGCGAAGTGCACCACAAAACTGTAGCGGTATTGTTGCCGAATTGTCCCGATCGCAACGCCTCCGAAAAGCTCAAAGGTTGGCTGATAGGCGTGCCGCGTAATCAACTGCCTGAGCAAGCCGATGACGAGTATTACTGGTCGGATTTAATCGGTGTCAGCGTGATTAACGAGGCGGGCGAAAACTTAGGTTTGGTCGAGCAATTGCTGGAAACGGGCGCGAATCAAGTGTTAATGGTGCAAGGCGCGAGCGGGCAGATTTTGATTCCGTTTGTTGCCAGTGCGATTAAGCATGTGGACATCAAAAACAAGACCATTAAGGTCGATTGGGCAGCGGATTACTTGAAGTGAACTTCGACGTAATTACCTTGTTCCCAGAGATGTTCGATGCCCTGACGCAATACGGCATCACGCGTCGCGCCATTGAGCAACATCGTTTTGCTTTGCAGACTTGGAATCCGCGTGATTTCACCACTGACAAGTACCGCACCATAGACGATAGACCTTATGGAGGTGGGCCGGGCATGGTGATGTTGGGCGAACCGTTAGGCGCGGCGATAGCTGCGGCAAAACAACGTCAAGCTGCGTGTGGCATGGCAAGCAGCCGCGTGGTGTATTTATCACCGCAAGGGCGGCAACTTAGCCAAAGCGTGGTTAAAGAATTAGTCGCACAGCCCGAACAAGGGCTGATTTTATTGGCGGGTCGCTACGAAGGCATAGATGAACGCCTGATACGCCAGTATGTAGATGAAGAAATTTCCATCGGCGACTATGTGTTGTCGGGTGGCGAATTAGCGGCGATGGTGTTGGTGGATAGTGTGGTGCGGCAATTACCCGGCGTATTGGGCGATGCAGAATCCGCCGAACAAGATTCATTTGCGGATGGTTTATTGGACTGCCCACACTACACCCGCCCCGAAGTATTTAATGGTGAAGCCGTGCCCCCGGTGTTGTTGTCTGGCAATCACGCAGACATCAAACGCTGGCGGCTTCAGCAGTCGTTGGGCAGAACGTGGTTGCGCCGACCCGATTTATTGGCGAAGCGCAATCTAACTAAAGAGGAATCTCGGCTTCTGACACTGTTTCAGAAGGAACAAGATTCCAATAAAAAGGAGTAGTAAATTGAATCTGATTGATATTTTGGAACAAGAAGAAATCGCACGTTTGGGTAAAACCATTCCTGCATTCGCACCTGGCGACACTGTTATTGTTAGCGTTAACGTAGTCGAAGGCGAACGCAAACGCGTCCAAGCTTTTGAAGGCGTAGTCATCGCAAAACGTAACCGTGGTCTGAATTCAGGCTTCATCGTGCGTAAGATTTCTTCAGGCGAAGGCGTGGAACGTACCTTCCAAACTTACTCACCGATCATCGCTTCTATCGAAGTGAAACGTCGCGGTGCAGTACGTCGTGCCAAGTTGTACTACTTGCGTGAACGTTCAGGTAAGTCAGCGCGTATCAAAGAGAAGCTGGCAGTACGCGCGTAATTGCGATAGGTTTTTCGGTACGACAAAAACGGGAGCTACGGCTCCCGTTTTTTTACGCCCAAATATTAACGATTCACCGCTCATATTTGACGCTTCATCGCAGCACGCTATTTCTCCTTATCCGCTTGCCATAAAGTTCTGACCATCACGGGGGTTCAAGGAATTTTGTGTCAACAGTCGTTGGGTAATGAATAGCCATCACTTTAGGAGTGTGACAATGACTGTAAGCTACCCATGATTGCCGCCCTAAAGTGATGCCACCGTAATCAACCAAACAGGAGCTAACATGAAACACGCATCTTTGATTCACACCGTGAATCGCAACCTGTCATCCATAGCGATACTTATGCTTGCTTGGCAAGTGAATGCCGTCAATGCAGAAGAAGCACCACTGCACACGACACCCAAAGCAGAAAGCCTAGACCGATATTTCATTGGTAGCTCGGCATCCATGCTGGCTAATCTTTCCACCAACAGGTCTCCGAATTACTATCAATTGGACGTTGGTTATAAACTCAATCCCAAAGAATCCATCATCGTCAGTGCCTCAACATTTAGATACTTCGCGCCATTAGGTATTCCTTTCGGCCCATCACATGGCGCGGCGAGCGAAGACTACCCAGGGTCGGTCAAGGCTTACGCTATCGGAATCGGCTATCAATATTTTGTGACCGAACAAGTATTTACCTCCGTCCACGCAATGGCACTCCGCCAAAGCTATAGAGACACCGCAAACAATGAAATTCAGAAAGGAGCGCAGCTATTACTGGATGCAAAATTGGGCTATCACATGGAATTTCTCGATAAAAAGTTCTATCTAGAGCCTACGATTGGTGTCCTGTATTGGCCTGTGAATACCAATGTCCCTGCCTCATTTGCGGCGCGTGAGAATAAATGGAAAAATTATTTCCTGTTTGACCCTAGTATCAATTTTGGGATGAACTTCTAAATTAATATCGCCGCCGTGAAGGAGAAGATTATGAACTCAAACATTGAAGCCGCCAGAATGGAATCCACACAAGTAATGCTTTCTACCCTGTGGATATTCCTCATGTTCAACTACCTGTATTGCGATGTGTTGGGGGTGATGGACTCGACAATGCTCAAGCAATTCCTGATGGGTAGGCTCGATGATGGTTTGGAGTTGACGCAAGGATTCTTGCTGGGGTCGTCTATCTTGATGGAGATTCCCATCTTGATGGTATTGCTGTCTAGGGTGTTGGACTATCGTTGTAATCGTTGGGCGAACATCATTGCAGGCGCGCTGATGGCTGCAGTGCAAGCGGGTAGTTTGTTCATAGGGCCTCCCACTAGGTACTATATTTTCTTCAGTGCGATTGAGATAGCGATGGCGGCTTACGTCGTTTGGTATGCTTGGCAGTGGCGGGAATGATGGGAGCGGTCGGCAGGAGAAAAGTGAGTAATCGATGAAGCAGTCGTTATGGCAAGAAGTAATTGAGGGGTTTCAGCAGCCTGTGTACAAATTTGTTGTCCAGTATATCTGGGGCATTGTTTTTACCGTGTTCGCCTATAACACAGCTATTGCAGGCTTGTTGATGTTGGTGATGAGCGAGATGAGTTTTTGGGGCAACTTTATCGTCTCGCAATGTATCGGTTTCTCCATCGCGGTAATCAACACTTTGGTGATATGGCACATCAAGTTTGGTAAGTGGCGCTGGCTGGCACTATCCATCACCCTGCCTGCCGGTACCGCCATCGGTATTGGCTTGGCTTTGTGGATGATAGGGTTCGTCGATTGGAGTCACTCACTTGCACGCACGACCGTGTTCGTCGGTCTCTTCTGCGGCATCATCGCGACCATTATCTGCATCCTGTCCGAGCGAATCGAGAACCTAGACATGGAAGTACAGCAGCGCGAACTCAATCTGGTAGAAAGTGAAAAGCACCAGATGGAAGCGCAACTCAAGATGCTACAAGCGCAGATAGAACCCCACTTCTTGTTCAATAGCTTAGCAAACGTGAATAGCCTCATCGACAGCGACCCTGTGCTATCAAAACGATTGCTGGGGCGACTCAATGATTGGCTGCGCATCGCACTGCTGCGTGCGCGCAATGACAAATCGACCTTGGGCGATGAACTGGATATGTTGGAAAACTATTTGCAGATTTTGAAGATACGTTTTGGTGAACGCCTGCGCTGGACGATTGACGTGCCTGAAGATGCCCGCAGTTTGTCCTTTCCGCCGATGCTGCTGCAACCGCTGGTGGAGAACGCGGTGCGTCACGGTATTGAACCCAAAATAGGCGGCGGCGAGATTGTAATTTGTGCTGCGATTCAAAATGCCAGTTTGCATGTTGAAGTACGCGATAGCGGCGTGGGGTTGATCGGCAATCCGAATTTTGGCGGTGCTGGTCTGGCGAACGTGCGTGCGCGGCTGGCAACTTTGTTCGGTGAAGCGAGCAAGTTGAGCTTGGAGAACAATGCTAACGTTGGTGCGATGGCTAGGTTGGAGTTACCGATATGAATTCAAACAACCTCATAACTCAATCAATCACGGAGTGTATTTGAAATGAAAGCCATCATCGCCGACGACGAAGTGCATCTAGCGGAAGACTTGCGTCGTCGTCTGACCAAGCTATGGCCTGAATTACACATTGCTTCAATCGTGCACGATGGAGTATCGGCGGCAACTGCACTCACAGAAATAAAACCTGACATCGCATTTCTCGATATTCGTATGCCAGGGCAAAGCGGATTGGACGCGGCGCGTTCTGCAGCAAAGGATTGCCGTGTGGTAATCGTAACTGCGTATGACGATCACGCGGTGCAGGCATTCGAACAAGCGGCAGTGGATTATTTGTTAAAACCCGTTTCCGATGAACGCCTGACGCGATGTGTAGAACGCTTGCAACAGCGTAGCGAAGTCGAGCCTGACGTGCTGCTTATGCGTTTGCAAAAACTGCTGGCGACTCCCGCAAAGTCTGAACAGCTGCGCTGGTTGCGTGTGCAAGTAGGACAGTCGGTGCGCATGGTGGCGGTTGAAGAGGTTTGCTATTTCCAGTCTGCCGACAAATACACCACTGTGCTAACCCGTGATGCCGAATTGTTATTGCGTACCCCGCTCAAAGAATTGATAGCACAACTTGATGCGGAACAATTTTGGCAAGTCCATCGCGGCACTGTGGTTAACGTGCAGCAGATTGTTGCAGCGCATCACGATTTGTTAGGGAAAGTGTCGCTCACCCTGCGCGATAGGGTTGAGAAAGTTGCGGTGAGCCGCAGCTATGCGCAGTTGTTTAGACAGATGTGATGCCTACCAACTGGGTTGAATCGGCTGGTGGCGAGGTCCGAGTTCCAGCGTTAGGAAAAATCAACAAGCATGAATTCGCATTGCTTACCGCCAGCCTACGATTTTTTACAATATATTTTTGTACAGGGGCATAAATTGAAAATCAAATTAGCAATCATTGCATTCACGTTACTTATGCTGTCTGGCTGCGCATCCCTACTGAACAGAAGCGTGGAAAAAGTGGGGGAGCGCAAAGTCGAGTTCGCGATGACGCGACATGACACGCAGAGCGTGGTATTCGAGAACGGTTTGGGTGGACGGATGGAATGGTGGGAAAAAGTCTTACCGCAGATTTCTGCCGACACCACTACGTTTGCCTACAACCGCCCTGGCTTAGGGGCGAGTGAGGCAACCGCAATGCCGCGTGATGGCGCACATATCGTGGACGAATTGCGAGCACTACTGCGTGGCAAGGGACTTACTCCACCTTATGTGCTAGTAGGCCATTCTCTAGGCGGGCTGTACATGCAGCTCTTCGCACGTCGCTACCCTGAAGAAGTGAGTGCATTGATATTGATTGACTCGACCCATCCAAAACAACTTGAGGGAGTAGGTGCACTAGAGAATCAATCCCTATGGGTGCGAACAGCATTGGGAATCATGGTGACGGGTGTTGCTGAAGAAGAGTTGGCACTGCTGTCCCGCACAGGTGAACAAGTATTGAGCCTGCCAGTGCCATCGAATCTACCAGTCTTTGTATTAAGCGCGGCAGAGCCTCTGACAGAACATTCATCTGTCGCTGATGATGCCAACGAAAAACGCAAAGACATCGCCCGCCTCTATCCCGGGGCAAAGCAGATGTGGGTGGAAAGCGGGCATGCTATTCCGCTGGAAAAGCCAGAGGCTGTGGTGCAGGCGATTCGTGAAGCGATACGATTAGGTAAAAACAAGCAATGAATTAACTCGATTGAAAATCGAACGGATCGCAATGATTTAAGCAAGTAAACTGAAGCCAGCCGAGGGGGAGTGCGCAAGTGATGGGGTCAGACTCGAATTCTTTTTTGAGCCGCAGTGAGTTTCACCCTATTCAACTTTCCTTACGAAACGACACACTGAATCGTGCAAAGTTTTCGCAGTAAAAAACGGGAGCTACGGCTCCCGTTTTTTATTGCCTGTTGCGTTAAGATGCGCGCCTTATGAAATATCAAGCCATCCTTAAAACACCTTTCGCTATGCTCGCCATTCTTTGCAGCGACGTGGCTTTGCTGGGTTTAGAGTTTTTGCCGTTGAGCATCGCACCGCAAGCGGCGACGAATGAAATTGCCGATAAAGTGTGCGCACAATTGCGCGATTATTTGCGCAATCCCGACACGGTATTTGATGTGCTACTCGCGCCGCAGGGCACGCTTCATCAGCAGAAAGTTTGGCGCGCTTTGTTGGATATTCCACGCGGCGCAACACGGCAATATGGCGAGCTGGCAAAGGCGTTAGGTTCGGCATCGCAAGCCATCGGGCAAGCCTGCGGTGCAAACCCCATCGCACTGATTATTCCTTGCCATCGCGTGGTTAGTAAAACGGGCTTGGGTGGCTTTATGCGCCATACCGACGGCGATGAATTGAACATCAAACGCTGGCTGTTGCAGCATGAAAGCGCGTTATGAATTTTTTTGCCGCGAATCAAATGTAGGAGCGAGCAAAGCTCGCGAATTAAAATAAAAATCGCGAGCTTTGCTCGCTCCCACAACAGCTTCTCAAATCCGACACCAGCGTAGATGAATAACACCGAACTCCTAGACGAATTTTTCGACGCGCTATGGTTGGAAGATCGCTTGTCGCGTAACACGCTGGATAGCTATCGGCGTGACTTAATTAAATTCGCCGACTGGCTGCAAGCCTTTAACGGCAAGGCTTTATTGGATGCCAGTCACGCCGATATGCAAGCCTATCTCGCCCATTTATTTCAGCAGCAACACGCCAAAGCCAGCTCCAGCAGCCGCACCCTGTCCAGCCTAAAACGCTTATTCCGCTACCTATTGCGCGAACGCAAAATCAGCGTCGATCCAACCTTGAATATCGACACGCCTAAGCTGCCGCACACTTTGCCAAAAAGTATTGCGGAGGGAGACGTCGAGTTGTTATTGAATGCGCCCAACACACAAACGCCGTTAGGTTTACGCGACCGCACCATGCTAGAAGTGCTCTATGCAACAGGCTTGCGCGTCTCCGAGCTGGTGGGTTTATTGGTCACGCAAGTGGATTTGAATGGCGGCTTGGTGCGCGTGATGGGCAAGGGCAGCAAGGAGCGCGTCGTGCCGCTAGGCGAAGTTGCCTTGGACTGGCTGACGCGCTATCTCGCTGATGCCCGCCCTGTGTTGTTAGGGCAAAAAAGTTGTGACGCGATGTTCATCACCAATCGCCGCGATGCCATGACGCGGCAAATGTTTTGGTACTTGATTAAAAAATATGCGCAACGTGGTGAGGTACCAATCGCGCTGTCGCCGCACACCTTGCGCCATGCTTTCGCCACCCACTTGCTCAATCACGGCGCGGACTTGCGCGTGGTGCAAATGCTGCTGGGTCACAGCGATATTTCCACCACGCAAATCTACACGCACGTTGCCCGCCAACGCCTCAAGCAACTGCATCACGACCACCATCCACGCGGCTAAAATTTTGCGGGATTAAGATTTTCAGCGCAGCTAAGCGCGCTACTATGCGCAACCTCATCGCCCCCCAGCTAGGAGTCCGCCATGCAAAATTATGTGCTTCCATTCCAATTTTTAAGCCTCGCCGACCTGCGCGATGTCGGCGGAAAAAATGCTTCGCTGGGCGAGCTGATTCAACACTTGGCGGCGGCGGGCGTACTCGTGCCGGGCGGTTTCGCCACCACTGCGAGTGCGTATCAAGAATTTTTAGACGACAGCGGTTTGTCTGCGCGTATCGCGCAGACGCTGACTACGCTCAATGTGGATGACGTGGTGGCACTCGCCAAAGCGGGCGCAGAAATACGTGGCTGGATTATCAATACGCCCTTGCCAGCCCCGCTGGAACAAGCGATACGCCATCACTATGCGCAACTCGCGGCAGACGGCGACGGCAGCTTTGCGGTGCGCTCGTCGGCGACCGCAGAAGATTTGCCCGATGCTTCTTTTGCGGGGCAGCAGGAAACTTTTTTGAACATCCACGGCATCGAAAATATTCTCCACGCCATCCATGAAGTGTTCGCGTCGTTGTACAACGACCGAGCGATTTCCTACCGTGTGCATACCGGCTATCACGACAGCAGCGTGGCTTTGTCGGCGGGTGTGCAACGCATGGTGCGCGCCGATTTGGGTGCGGCGGGCGTGATGTTTACGCTGGATACCGAGTCGGGATTTCGCGATGCGGTGTTCATTACTTCGTCTTACGGTTTGGGCGAAATGGTGGTGCAGGGTGCGGTCAATCCCGATGAATTTTATGTACATAAGCCGCAACTCGTCGCAGGTTTTCCCGCTTTAATCCGACGCAGTTTGGGTTCTAAACAACAACGCATGGTCTTCAATACCGAGCGTGCTGCTGGACGTTCCACACGCATCGAAGACGTGCCAGAAAATTTGCGCAAACAGTTTTCTTTAAGTGACGCGGAAGTGTTGCTACTGGCGAAACACGCGATGGCAATTGAGCAACATTACGGTCGTCCGATGGACATCGAGTGGGGCAAAGATGGCGTGGATGGCAAGCTGTATATTTTGCAGGCGCGACCTGAAACCGTGCAATCGCAAGCGCACTTAAAACAATCAGGCGGCGCGACTAAATTCGTGCTGCAACAAAGCGGTGAAATCCTCGTGGAAGGTCGCGCCATCGGGCAAAAAATCGGCGCAGGGGTGGTGCGGCGGGTTGCCAACCTTAGCGAGATGCACAAGGTGCAAGCGGGCGATGTGCTGGTCACCGACATGACTGATCCCAACTGGGAGCCGGTGATGAAAAAAGCCGCTGCCATCATCACCAATCGCGGCGGTCGCACCTGTCATGCCGCCATCATCGCGCGCGAGTTAGGCATCCCTGCCATCGTCGGTTGCGGCAATGCCACCCAAGCGTTAACTGACAACGAGCTAGTCACCGCCTCCTGCGCGGAAGGCGACACGGGCTACGTCTATCGCGGCCGTTTGAATTTCACCGAGCAGCGGCTCGATAACTCGCCACTGCCTGAGCTTGCCGTGAAGCTAATGCTCAACGTAGGCAACCCCGCGCTGGCGTTTGAATTTGCCGCGTTGCCCTCTGCGGGTATCGGTTTGGCGCGCTTGGAATTCGTCATCAACAACCTCATCGGCATCCATCCCAAAGCGGTGTTGGAATGCCATAAATTGCCTGCCGAATTGCGCGAGCAAGTGCTAGCAAAAACCAGCGGCTATGCCGATCCAGTGAGTTTTTATGTGGACAAACTCAGCGAGGGAATTGCCACTTTAGCCGCAGCTTTTTGGCCGCGTCCCGTCATCGTGCGGATGTCTGATTTCAAGTCCAACGAATACCGAAAATTATTGGGGGGCGACTTGTACGAACCGCTGGAAGAAAATCCCATGATCGGTTTTCGCGGCGCGGCGCGTTACGTTGCCAAAACATTCCGCGACTGTTTTGTACTCGAATGTCGCGCCATGAAAAAAGTGCGCGATGACTTGGGTTACAAAAATGTCGAGGTGATGATTCCCTTTGTACGCACCGTCAGCGAGGCGCGTGAGGTGGTGGAAATGCTGGCGGCGCAAGGCTTGCGCCGAGGCGAAAACGGCTTGCGTTTAATTATGATGTGCGAGATTCCCTCCAACGCGCTGCTCGCCGAAGAATTCCTACAATACTTCGACGGCTTCTCGATAGGCTCGAACGATTTAACTCAACTCACCTTGGGCTTAGATAGAGATTCCAGTTTAGTCGCGGATAGATTCGACGAACGCGACCCCGCCGTGAAAGCCTTACTGAGTATGGCGATTAGCACCTGCAACCGACTGAACAAATACGTCGGAATTTGCGGCCAAGGCCCGTCCGATCATTTCGATTTCGCGCAATGGCTGATGCAACAAGGCATACAAACGATGTCGCTGAACCCCGATAGTTTGTTAGAAACTTGGCGCAAATTGGGCGCGCAGCCTTAATTAGAGTTGCATAGGGACGTAAAGAAGCCCGCTTGCGCGGGCTTCTTGTGGTTCTAAAACGAGAGGCTAAAACTTACCAATACAAGTCACTGGTGGTTGTTACGACCGTGCCAGTATTTCCGCCACTGATCAATACCTTGCCATTACCAAGTAACGTCGCCATGTGTGAAGAACGTGGAGTGGGAAGAGCGACTGCTGCTGTCATGGTGTTGGCGATAGGGTCATACAACTCAGTAGTGTTTAGAAATGCGCCGTTGAACCCACCCGCAATCAGCACTTTGCCATTAGCCAATCGTGTTGCGCTGTGAAAAGCGTGCGTAACTGCGAGTGTTGGTGCGGCTGTCCAACTATCTGCCAGGGGGTCGTATAAAGAACACGCCGAGAAGTATGCCCCTAGGTCAGTGCCACCGCAGGTCAGTACTTTGCCGTTGGCGAGCAAGGTGTTGCTGTGGTAATAGAAGGGAGCGTAAGTCATTGCGCCTTTAGTTGCAGTCCATGTGCCTTTGGTCGGGTCGTACAACTCGGCAATCATGCCAGCTGCTCCGCCATTCACCAACACTTTGCCATTGGCTAACAGCGTGGCGTTATGGCTAGAGCGCGCGATATTCATTGTGCCTGTAGCCGTCCATTTGTTTAAGGCTGGGTCATACAGTTCAGTTGCTAGGGTCGGTGCCACCGCGTTTGTATTATATCCCCCACTAACCAGCACTTTGCCATTGCTCAACAAGGTGGCGGTGGTATCGGAGCGTGGCGACAACATAGGTGCAGCGACTGTCCAAGTATTTAATTTAGGGTTGTAGATTTCCGCACTGGCGACCGATGCTCCCGCTGCATCTCGTCCGCCTGCCACTAAGACATTACCGTTAGGTAACAGCGTGGCGGTGGGACGACTGGAGCGGGGGATACTCATCGCAGCGGCTGCCTTCCAAGTGCCGAGCGCAGGGTCGTACAGTTCCGCAGTGGCAATACCCGTTCCTGCTGTGGTAGAGCCACCTGTCATCAAGATGCGTCCATCAGCTAGGGTGGTGAAAGTCGAGTCGTAACGTGCGCCGACCATCGCACCCGTCGCAGTGAACGTATCCAAGCCACAATTGACCGCCACGTTACTGATATTCGCGGCTGCCACTGTGCCTGCCGCAGCACTGGTGACCGCACAATTTTGCGTGGCACTGCTCACGTTCACTTGGTAAGCCGCAGCACTGGCTAATGGCGTAGCAAAGCTAAACGCACCGTTTGCCTTAATCGTCAGTGTGTCCGTCCCGTTGTTGTTCAGTACCACAGTTTTGCCCGCAGTAAGCCCCGTGACCGTGCCGCTGATGGTGTAAGTGGGGGCGGCTTGCGTAGGTGCTGGCGAACTGCCACCGCCGCACGCGGTGAGTGCAACGCTGGCAGCGGCGAGCAAGCTAACGCTCAATCCGCGCAACGCTTGAGGATGAGAAATCGAGTCAGTGAACATTTTGTATTTCCTTATCGTTAAGTGAATGAAACAAATTTTTACCGTGTGTTACGACTGGCACAATAACCATGTCACGTCGCGCGGTATGTCCCCCAAATGGATGACAAGCTCGATGGATAATGTGTGGCAAAATTTGAGCGCGTCAAAGTGTGCGTACAAAATCTAGGTAGCAAGCAATGCAAACAACGCTTAAAAATCCCATCATTCGTGTGGCACTAGTGGAAGATGATGCTAATTTTCAGAATGACCTCATCCATGCCATGCACAGCGCGCCCGATATGAGCTTGGTCAAGGTGGTTGGGACGCGCGCGCTGGCGTTGCACATGCTGGATGAGCTGATTGCCGATGTGTTGTTGGTCGATTTGGGCTTGCCCGATGGGTCGGGCATCGACGTGATTGCGGCGGCGCATCGACAATGGCCTGATTGCAACATCATGGTCAGCACCGCGTTTGGCGATGAAACGCATGTGATGCGCTCGGTCGAGGCGGGGGCGACGGGGTATCTGCTGAAAGATAGCGCGCCTGACAATATGATTTTTGAGATACGCAGCTTGTTCGCGGGCGGCAGCCCCATCAGTCCGCTTATTGCTAGGCAAGTGCTCACGCGCTTTCACCAAGCTGCCGCACCTGCACGCCTTGCCGATAAAACCCCCGCGTTGTTGTCCGCACGCGAGCAAGTGGTGCTGGAACATCTCACCAAAGGCTATTCGACCCCAGAAATTGCGCAGCAATTGGGTGTGTCGCGCCACACAATACGCACCTATGTGCGCCGTATTTATGAAAAGCTCGAAGTCAATTCCAAAACCGAAGCCATTTATGAAGCGCGCTATCAGCGTTTGTTGGCAAAATAATTGCTGTTGTAGTGTTTGTGGTCGTGCAGCAATCGCCCGACAAGTCGGCCTCCTACGAATCTATTCATCCGCTGATTTTTGAAGGAACACCAAGTTGTGGGAGCTCGATTCATCGAGCGATGTTTTTTGATGTTGCTATCATCCGTCGCGCGCCCACACCATCACCCAAACCCCACTGCCACTCTTAACCCCAGCCCCCCAATGAATACGCCCTTTAAGTTCTCGCTCCAGTTCGATGATGATTGCGTCTTGGTGCAGCAACTGCTCGCTTTGCTCAGCCATGCGCACAACTTCGTGTTCTCTGCCGTATTGATTTCCTTGTTGATGTGGCTGTCTGCGGTGACTGAACAAAATGCTCCCGTTTTTATGTGGTGGTGGGCGATGGTGCTGCTGTCTAGTCTGATTGGATTTTTCCAGGCACAACATTACCTCAAGCTAGGGATTGAGCTTGCGCAAGCGCGGCGAGTGGCGCGGCAGTTTGTTGTGATGCGTGGTGTGGATGGCTTGCTTTGGGCAATGTTGCCTTGGCTCACCATGGATAGCAGCAGTTTGACTAGCAGCATTTTGGTGGTGTCTGTTATGGCAGCCATTGTGGGGGGCGCGCCGTCTTTGTTGTCGCCCGTACTGCCTGTGTATATGGCATTTGGGATACCCGTTGCCTTAGGCATGGCATCCAAATTTTGGTTGATCGGGATGACAACTTTCGATTATTTGGCGATGGCGACGATTTTATATTTGCTCACTATGTTGGGCGTGGCACGCAACAATGCGCGCACCATTCGCGCTTCAATTGATTTACGTTTGCAGTTGATGGGCAGCTTGGAACGCTTGCGTGAAAGCGAAGAATTTCTTAGAGAGGCGCAGCTGATAGCAGGTTTGGGGAGTTACGTTTTAGATATTCAGACGGGACGCTGGCAAGGCTCCGATGCCATTTTTCAGATGCACGGCATTGATAAAAGTTACGAGACGACGCTCACCGCTCTCGCTCAACTTGACCATCCAGATGACAATCAACTGATGCAGACTTACTTAGAACAAAGCATCGCTAACAAGAGCGGCGTGTTCGATATTTCCTATCGCATTATTCGTTACGATAATCAGCAAGTGCGTTGGTTGCGCGCCTTGGGGCGGATGAGCTTTGATACGGCGGGGCAGCCGCACAAACTATTTAGCACGCTGCAAGATATTAGCGAGCATCGTCAACGCGAGGCAGAGCTGGCGGAGAGTGGCAGACGTTTGCGTGACATTGAACAACGTCAGACGCTTAGCCAAGAGCGGCAACGCTTGATGCAGGATATGCATGATGGACTAGGCTCGTCGCTGGTCAGCGCGCTGCGCGTGGTGGAATATGGGCAAATGGACGAGGTCGCGGTTGCCGAAGTGCTGAAAGGCTGTATTGACGATCTCAAATTGGCGATAGATTCAATGGAAACCGCAGAGCCAGATTTGCTGTTGTTGCTCGCGACGTTTCGTTTCCGCCTTGAGCCGCGTTTAGAAAGCACGGGCATCCGCCTCAAGTGGGAAGTGCAAGATATCCCCGCGCTGCTGTGGCTAGACCCGAAAAACGCGCTGCATATCATGCGCATCCTGCAAGAGAGTTTTACCAATATCATCAAACATAGCAATGCGAGTGAAATTCGCGTCGCGACCAGCGTGGTCGGCGAACGCGTGCTGGTGTCGATTTTGGATAACGGGCAAGGCTTTGTGGTATCCGCCGCTTTGCAGCGCGGCGGCAAAGGCTTGTCCAATCAAGTGCGCCGCGCCGAAGCGATAGGTGGGGCAGTAGATTGGCAATCGACTAGTAACGGCACAAATTTTATGATGTATCTGCCGATACAACTAGCTGGGAATTAAAGCCTGCTTAACAGCACCTTGTTGCTGCATTGGGCGCAACGTAAGCGAGTGACTTGTCGCGTGAGGTTTTTGGGGGGAGTTATCGCCCGATAAATCGGCCTCCTACAAACTTCATTTCATCAGCCAATTTTGGGGTGAACACAGAATCTGTGGGGGCTTGATTTATCGAGCGAGGTTTTCAATGCCGCTAGCGAGTGCGGCTTTTGATTGGGTTAAAATCCCGCCATGCAAAATCGTTTATTGAATACGGCAAGCAGTTCTCATCGCCGCCCCGTCTGCATACCTACTCATGGCTAACCTCCCTAGCACACCTGCGCGCTTACGTTTATGGCTGTTGTTTGGCTATTGTTTGTTCATCGTGTACGCCAGTTTGTCGCCTTTCACAGGCTGGCGCGACGCGGCGTTTAGCTTCAGCGAGGTGCTGCAACAACCCTTGCTGCAAACCTACACTGGCTTCGACGCGTTGCTCAATGTGCTGGCTTATATCCCGCTAGGACTGTTGCTGGGCTTGACCTTGCGGGCGCGTTGGGGTGTGTTAACGAGTTTGCTCTTGGCGTGTTGTTTAGGCTTGGCACTGTCCGCCAGCATGGAATTTTTGCAGATGTATTTGCCCAGTCGCACCAGTTCAAATTTGGATTTGCTCACCAACGCCAGTGGCTCTTTTTTAGGCGCGCTGTTGGCATTGAGTGTGATTCGTTGGACAGGTCTGTATGACGCGCTCGCGCATAGACGCGAGCAGATTTTTAGGCAGGGCAAAACGATGGATTTCGGCTTGGCGTTGCTCGCCTTGTGGATGTTTGGACAATGCAATCCGAGCTTGCCGATGTTGGGCAATGTGTTTATCAGCGCGCTCGACCATCAACCCTTTGCCGCGATGAAATCCAGCCCATTTGATGCTTGGGAAAGCATCGCCGTGTTACTCAATTTATTGATGTTAGGCGCGCTGTTGCTCACACTATTGCGCAATAAAAATCAGCTGATACTAATTTTATTAGCGTTGCTAGGCAGCGTAGCTTTGCTGAAATTTAGCACCGCTGCGGTGTTGCTAAAATCGTCCGCGATATTGCTGTGGGTCAACAGCGAAGCCATGCTAGGCATCCTGTTGGGCAGTGTGCTGCTGGTGATGATGCGCACCCTCAATGTTGTAATGTTAGCGCGCGTCGCCGCACTCATCAGCCTCGCCTATCTGCTGGTCGCACACGGCATTTTAGACAGCGGAACTCCCGCCGCCGCGATGTCGATTTATCATTGGCATTACGGACACTTACTCAACTACAACGGGCTCGCGCAAACCATCACGCTGGCTTTTCCCTTGTTGTTATTGCTGCATTTATGGCGCGTACGCCACCCCTAATTTTTCATTCACACCCGAAAGTTGCGATGAGCCATTTCGATAAACACGTTTTCTTCTGCACCAACCAGCGCGCGAATGGCGATAGCTGTTGCAATAATTTTGGTGCGCAAAAGCTGCGCGATTACGTTAAAGACAAAGTTAAACAGCTAGCCATTTCCAACGCCGAGAATCGCATCCGCATCAATTCGGCGGGCTGTTTAGATCGCTGCGACGAAGGCCCCGTGTTGGTGATTTATCCCGAAGGCACTTGGTACACTTTTATTGACGAGAGCGATTTGGACGAAATTATTAGCGAGCATTTACAACACGGTCGCATCGTCGCGAGGTTGACAATCTAATGGCGAGCATCGAAAAAATTCACTTCGCCGGCGCAGTGGGAAACCTTGAAGGCGTGCTGCATTTACCTGATGAAAAGCCTGTCGCACTGGTGTTAATCGCCCATCCGCTGCCGACCATGGGCGGTACCATGGAACACAAAATCGTCACCACTTTAGCGCGCGCTTTTGTCGAGCTAGGCTACGCCGCGTTGCGCTTTAATTTTCGCGGCGTGGGTGAAAGTGCAGGAGAGTACGACGAAGGTAATGGTGAAACCCATGACGCGATTGCCGCCGCTGAATTTTTGCGCGCGCGTTATCCCGACTTAGATTTACTGTGCGCGGGATTTTCTTTCGGCGGCTATGTACAAGCGCGCGCCGCAGCGGTGATACAACCCAGCCGCCTCGTGTTAATCGCCCCAGCGGTCGGACGTTTCGCCATGCCCGACGTGGCGGAAAATACTTTAGTGATACACGGTGACGAAGACGAAGTTGTGGCATTTAGCGCGGCATTAGCGTGGGCAAAACCGCAACAACTACCCATTATCGTGTTGCCTGGCGCAGGACATTTTTTTCACGGTCGCATGGTGCAACTCAAACAACTGGTCATGCAGCAAGTGCGCTGCGCCGCTTAACTACTGCGCTTGATAAACGACTTCGCCCGCTAACAGCGTATAGCGCACTTTTCCTTGCATTTCGTAGCCGTTGAACGGGGTATTTTTGCCTTGGCTTTTTAGCGCGCTAGGCTGCACGCGCCAGCTCGCATCTATATCAAAAATACATACGTCAGCATGTGCGCCTACCGACAGATGTCCCATGGCGATGCCCAATAGCTGCGCGGGTTGCAGCGTGACGCGTGCCAGCGCGTCTAACAGCGGTACGCCTGCTTGTGCCGCCCATTTCAGCGTCAATGGCAACAATAATTCCAAGCCTGTCGCACCCGCTTCGGCATCGCTAAATGGTGACAATTTTGCGTCTTCATCGACGGGCGTGTGGTCGGAACAAATCGCGTCTATGGTGCCATCGTGCAAAGCGGCGCGCAGTGCATCGCGGTCACGCAAGCTGCGCAGCGGCGGGACTAAATGACAGTTCGCATCAAAAAAGCCGATGTCCATTTCGGACAAATGCAGATGATTCATTGCCACGTCGCAACTCACTTTAATGCCCTGCTGCTTCGCCGCGCGAATGAGCTCCACGCCCGCTGCGCTAGAAATACGGCAAATGTGTAGGGCTACGCCCGTGTCTTTTGCCAAGGTCAGCATGGTCGCCAGCGCGATGGTTTCGGCACTGACGGGAATGCCCGCCAAACCGCAACGCGTCGCGACGATGCCGTCATGCGCTACGCCATTTTTCGCCAGGAAACTATCTTGCGGACGCAGCCAAACCGAGTAGCCCATGGTCGCGGCGTATTGCATGGCGCGCAGCAACACGCGCGTGTCGGTGAGCGGCGCATCGGCTTGACTAAAGGCTTTGCAGCCCGCCTCACTGAGCTCAATCATTTCGGTCAGCTCTAAACCTTTCAAACCATACGTCAGCGCGCCGATGGGAAACACCCGCGCCAAATTGAGATTGCGCGCGCGGTGCTTGAGCATTTCGACTAAGCCGGGTTCGTCCAGCGGAGGGTCTGTATCTGGCGGACAGGCGAGGCTGGTCACGCCGCCCGCCGCCGCTGCGTTCATTTCTGATTCCAGTGTGGCTTTGTATTCAAAACCTGGCTCACGCAGCCGCGCGGCGATGTCGATCAGACCGGGCATCACGCACAAGCCCGTCGCGTCGATCACTTGATCGGCGACAAAGCCTTGTGGCGCAGAGCCTACAGCGGCGATGCGTCTATCCACAATGTACACATCGCGTTGCGCATCGAGCTGATTTTTAGGGTCGATGACGCGACCGTTTTTGATATGAATGTTCATCGTTTACTCCCGCCTACCAAGGTTGCCATCACCGCCATGCGTACCGCGATGCCGAAGGTGACTTGCGCCAAAATCACCGATTGCGCGCCGTCGGCGACGTGCGAATCAATTTCTACACCACGATTCATCGGCCCTGGGTGCATCACAATCGCATCTGCTTTTGCATACGCTAATTTTTCTTCAGTGAGACCGTAATTCTTAAAATACTCTTGCGCAGAGGGCAATGCCGCGCCTTGCATCCGCTCGTTTTGCAAGCGCAACATCAAAATCACATCGACATCTTTTAAGCCTTCCGCCATGTCGTGAAACACGCGTACGCCGAGATTTTCTACCATGGTCGGCAACAGCGTTTTCGGCGCAATCACGCGCACTTCTGGTACACCCAAAGTGGTCAGCGCGTGAATCTGCGAACGTGCCACGCGCGAATGCAACACATCGCCAACAATCGCTACGCGCAGGTTGTGAAATTCTTTTTTGTAATGGCGGATGGTGTACATATCCAGCAGGGCTTGCGTGGGGTGCGCATGGCGACCATCGCCCGCATTGATGACATGAATTTCGGGCGCGACATGCTGCGCGATAAAGTGCGCCGCGCCGCTGGAAGCGTGACGCACCACAAACATATCGGCGTGCATCGCGCACAAATTATCTACCGTATCGAGCAGCGTTTCGCCCTTGCTGGTGCTGGACGAACCGATGTTGAGATTGACCACGTCGGCGGACAATTTTTTCGCCGCAATTTCAAACGTGGTGCGCGTGCGTGTGCTGTTTTCAAAGAACACGTTGAACACCGACTTGCCTTGCAGCAGCGGCACTTTTTTGATGTCTTTGCTGGAATTTTCGTCGAGAAAAGTCGCGGCGGTATCGAGAATGTCGCGCACGATGCGCGCTGGCAAGCCTTCGGTAGTGAGCAAATGTTGCAGCCCACCGTCACGATTTAATTGTGGATTATTCATACTGATATTCCCGCTGTAGGTTCATCAAAATAGGCTTGCAAAATTTGCTGCGCAGCATATTGGTCGAGCACCGCTTTTTGTTTGCGACCGCGTATGCCAAGCTCGTTTAACGCGCTGCTCGCCGCCGCCGAGGTGTAACGCTCATCGACCAGAATCACGGGCAAATTAAACCGCCCTTTTAGGCGGTTAGCGAAGCGGCGACACAGCGCGGTTAACTCGTGCGGCGTGCCATCTTCATTGCACGGCAGCCCAACAATCAAGCCACTCGGCTGCCAATTTGTTATCAGATCGGCAATCTGCGCGAAGCGTGTGTCAGTTTTTTCTGCATCAATCGTGGCGAGCGGCTCGGCGTTGCTCAATAAAGTATTACCTTTAGCAATGCCGATGCGGCGCGTGCCAAAATCGAAGGCGAGCAGCGTGCCTGTTAAATCGGGATTGAGGATTTTGGATTGAGGATTGCCGAGCGTAACGTCAGGCATGTCCTGCTTCTTCCACCAAGGAGGCGTAGTCAATGCCTAACAACGCCATCGCTGCGGCTAAGCGTTCTTCTGGCGGCAGCTCAAACAAAATGTGTTCGCTGGCAGGCACGGTCAACCAAGTATTTTCCGCGATTTCGTGCTCCAACTGACCCGGCTCCCAACCCGCGTAGCCCAAGCTAATCAAGACATTGCGCGGGCCCGTGCCTGCACCAATCGCTTCTAAAATATCTTTAGACGTGGTGAGTGCCATGCTGCTGCCGATACGCAACGTTGATTGCCATTGTTGCTGCGTGTCGTGCAACACAAAGCCGCGTTCGGTTTGCACCGGGCCGCCAAAATGCACAGGCAGTTTTTCGATTTCGGGTTGATGCAAAGGAATGCTGATTTGCTCGAACATGTCCGCGTAAGTGATGCTGGTGGGACGATTGACCACGATGCCGAGTGCGCCGTTTTCGTTGTGCTCGCACACAAAAGTCAATGTGCCTGCAAAAACGCCTTCCTGCATGGCAGGCATGGCAATCAAAAAGTGATTGGTGAGATTAAGTTCATTCATTTGCGCATTGTAGCTTTAGCCGCTAAGCGGCACAATTACGGATTTTATAAAGTGGTGAGTGGAACGGCACTGAGGCACGTTAGTGCCGCCCCACTTGCCACTCACCACTCCTATGACCTCTCTTTGTTGGCTACGCCGCGATTTACGTCTGTTCGACCATGCCGCTTTATATCACGCGCTAAAAAATTCACGCGCGGTGCAGTGCGTGTTTGTGTTCGACACCGACATCTTGCAAGCCTTGCCGAATAAGGCAGATAGGCGCGTCGAGTTTATTTGGCACAGCCTTGCTGAACTCAAAACTGAGTTACAAAAATTAGGTAGCGACCTGCATGTTTTGCATGGCAGCGCGACCGTGTTGATTCCGCAACTGGCGCAACAAATTGGCGCGACGGCGGTGTTTTGCAATCACGATTACGAGCCGTCAGCTATCGCGCGCGACGCGCACGTTGCCGAGCAATTAGCCACACAAAATTGCGTCTTGCATAGTTACAAAGACCAAGTGATTTTTGAGCGCGATGAAATTTTGACGGGCGGCGGCACGCCGTATCACGTCTTTACGCCGTACAAAAATGCTTGGCTGAAAAAGCTCAATGATTTTTATTTGCGCGCTTATCCGACTGAAAAATACTTTGCCGCGTTAGCAAAATTTAGCGCGCCCGCTTTGCCTAGTTTGGCGCAGCTAGGCTTTGCTAAAACCAATCTCACTGAGCTAAAAATTCCGTGCGGCATGACGGGTGCGGAAACGCTGCTGGCGGACTTTAGCGAGCGCATCGCGCACTACGACGAAGCGCGTAATTTCCCTGCGGTGAAGGGCGTGTCATATCTATCTACGCACCTGCGTTTTGGCACAATTTCCATCCGCGCCCTCGCGCGCTATGCCACACGCGCCAAGGGTTTGGGGGCAGCGGTGTGGTTGTCCGAATTAGTCTGGCGTGACTTTTATCAGATGTTGTTGCAGCACCATCCGTATGTCATCGGACATGCGTTTAAGCCGCAATTTGAACACTTAAAATTTAACCAAAATCGCGACTGGTTCGCGGCGTGGTGTAACGGTGCGACAGGCTATCCGCTGGTCGATGCGGGGATGCGTCAGCTCAATCAAACCGGCTTTATGCACAATCGTTTGCGCATGGTAGTCGCGTCATTTTTGGTGAAAGATTTGCAGCTCGATTGGCGTTGGGGCGAAGCCTATTTTGCCGAACATTTGAACGATTTTGATTTGTCCGCCAACAACGGCGGTTGGCAGTGGGCGGCATCGACAGGCTGCGATGCGCAACCGTGGTTTAGGATTTTTAATCCGATTACGCAATCTGAAAAATTTGATGCGGCAGGAAAATTTATTCGTCGCTATGTGCCAGAACTCGCCAACTGTCCCGACAAATTTATTCATGCGCCGTGGACGTTGCCGCCCATCGAACAACGCGCCCGCCAGATCATCATCGGCGAAAATTATCCCGCCCCCCTCGTCGATCACGCCGTCGCGCGCGAAAAAACACTAGCGATGTTTAAGGCGGCAAAACCTTAGTCTTTGCATCGTTTATAAGAATGCTGTTGAGCTAGCTTTGCATTGAAGAAGGTGGCATGAATTCGATGTGGTTTCGCCCCATTTTTTTGCCAAACCCGCGTAAGCGGCAACGTAATTCGTGACCCCTTGTGGGTCGCGCATTAGGTTGTAGCTCCCTCTCTCACCCCGGATGAACTACACTGTTTAGTCTTGCCTAGCCGCCGCTTGAGTTGTTGTAGCTCCCTCTCTCACCCCGGATGAACTACACTGCGCACCTAGTAACAGCAACCCCGTAACGGGTTGTAGCTCCCTCTCTCCCCCCGGATGAACTACACTGTCTATACCCGACACTAAAGGCAACCCTGTGTTGTAGCTCCCTCTCTCACCCCGGATGAACTACACTCTTAGCCCCCGCCTCGCGCCCGTCTTCTGCGTTGTAGCTCCCTCTCTCACCCCGGATGAACTACACTAAAATTTGCTTAGTGTCGTAAGCGTTGTAGGTTGTAGCTCCCTCTCTCACCCCGGATGAACTACACTTCAAGGCGGCGACAAATTACCAAATGTTCAGTTGTAGCTCCCTCTCTCACCCCGGATGAACTACACTCGCTACATTAACGGCAGAATAAGCGGGGTCGTTGTAGCTCCCTCTCTCACCCCGGATGAACTACACTGATGCTAGACACGCAGACGGTGCGACCACGGTTGTAGCTCCCTCTCTCACCCCGGATGAACTACACTCCGCCTCTTCCGCCGCCGTGCGGTATTCCAGTTGTAGCTCCCTCTCTCACCCCGGATGAACTACACTGTAGCAGTAACAGCACTAGCAGGGTTCGTAGTTGTAGCTCCCTCTCTCACCCCGGATGAACTACACTACGTTGCTCGATATTGGGTTGACGACCACCGTTGTAGCTCCCTCTCTCACCCCGGATGAACTACACTCACAGGGCAAGACGTGCGTTCGCACATTTTGTTGTAGCTCCCTCTCTCACCCCGGATGAACTACACTCCTTGCACAATCGCCAACGCAGAGCCGCATGTTGTAGCTCCCTCTCTCACCCCGGATGAACTACACTAGACCTCAGCAAAATGCCCGCCCAGCTTAGCTTGGCGGGCATTTTGCTGTGAAAAATTTGAGCTCAAAACAGTAGCATTTGATTCACTTTGAGGGCTTTTTCTTGGAAAAGTGGCAGCCCAACTAGCAGTTTCATGCTGGCATATTGCTTTTCGGTGACGCTTAAACAGCGTACCGAGCCGTCGGGCGGCAAATTATTCACCAAGCGTTTCATGTGTTTGTCTAAGGCATCGTTGCCGTTGACGATGCGTCCGTAGATGGAAAACTGAATCATGTCGTAGCCGTCATTCAATAAGAAGCGGCGAAACAAAGTGTAGGCGCGGCGGTCGGCTTTGCTTACCACAGGTAAATCGAACAACACCAGTAAGCGCATAAACCGTCGTGTCTCCTCGCTCATGTCAGCACTCTAAGCGGTGCTGCTCCAGCTTAATCAGCGTGGGCAATTCCAATAACGCCTCAGAGCCGCCGTTATAAATCCGCGCCAAACTCTCAATACTGTGTTCGATGGCGGACAGCACCGACATCTTGCCGCGCGGCATTAACACATCGACATTGAGCAAGCCAACTAACGCCACTTTGTCGGGCGGGCGCAGTTCGCCGTCTTGCGCATACGCATATTGCGCGACGAATAAATCCACCACGGGGCGGAACGGTTCAATGAGGTCGTCGGCTAAGTTGAAAGCGTTTTGCTCACTGGCGTGAAAAATTCCCAAGGCGGGCAACAAGCCATGCGCCACCAGTCCGCGTGCAATCGTGCCGCGCAATATCGCATAGCCATAATCGAGCGCGGCATTGGCAAAGCGCGGCTGGTCGCGATAAAAGCCTTTGCCAAATAGTTGCGGAAAATAATAAGCGGCGGCGAGGGCTTCTAAATTGCCAGGATCGCCAGAGCGCACGCGGCGCAAGTACGCATCCATCCGCTCCTCGCCCTCGCGCCCCAAGAGCTGTAAGCATAACGATTGGTTGGTGATTTTTTGCCGCACGATAGCAGCCCAAGTTTGCTTGGCGATGGGACGTGGCAAAGCCAGTTGCAAACGCATCCATTTAGTCGCGCGCGAGTGCGGTAAAAAGGGAATAAATACGCCGCTAGGGTGATGCGTATCGCCTGTGGCAAACAGGCTGATGCCATATTCGCCGCAAGCCGACAGCACTGAATGCGTCAGCGTGATTTCGCGATGATTCAACACAATCACCGCGATGTCCTCGAACGGCACGAGCGCGGTTTGCTCC
This sequence comes from Sideroxydans sp., assembly GCA_029850585.1. Lineage (GTDB taxonomy): Bacteria > Pseudomonadota > Gammaproteobacteria > Burkholderiales > Gallionellaceae > Gallionella. Next base: position 49,763 of record JARCRQ010000012.1, on the reverse strand, counting down.
TGCTCGATAGCCAACCGAAACTGTTCGCGCCGCAACTTAGCGGGACGCGAAATAACCACGCTACGCCAAGTCACGACGCTGTTCCGGTGGTGCGGGGTAACAGTTGCCGAGGACATCGACGTTAAATTTTTCGATGTTTAATGCGGTTTTGACACCCACTCCTTCGATGCTTCCCGCTTTGCCTACGCTGAGATTGCGGTCATGCGCCCAGAGGTTGATGCACCCAGTGCCCCTATGGGTGCTAGCGTAGTAACCCTCGCGAGTTTCTTTCTTCATGGTTACCCGCACAAAGTCATTTGGACAAAGCGAGAAACAGAATTCAAAACTGTCGTCGATAAGCGTCCATTCGCTTTCATCTTTACCTTGCACAACCGCCCGATTCGGCAAGCCCGTCACGCGGTGATGCACATACACCGGCACGAGATGAAACTTGTTCGCTTTAGTGAACACATCCACTCGCAGCATCGTGTCGTTTTTAGCAATACCGCCGCGTATCGGGATACCCGAAAGTTTGTCTATCACCATCGTCACGCCGCGCACGATCGGGCCTGTTGGATTGCCCTCGCTGTCAGGCTTACGCAGTGGGTTGTTGGCGGGAAATGCCTTGTCGCCTTTACCACCGTGTTGTTCCAAACGTGCGCGAATCGCGGCGTAAAGTTTTTCGTTGCGGTGCGGGTCAATGAGCTTGTCGAGGTCTTTCAAAGTCAAGCTGGTGAGCGATACTTTTTGCGTCACACCGCCTTGTGCAACCAAGCGTTCTGGTTGCGCGTAAATGGTGTCTTTATGCGCCGCACCGCTGTTACGACGTTGCGGTGCGCGCGAGACAAATAGCGGACGGGGGGCTTGCAGTGCGGCATCGGAATACGTGCCGAATTTTTCCATTTCGCTGCGCAGTAAAGTGGCATCGTCGATGTTCAAACGTAACTGCACTTCATCGCGAAAATTTTGCCACGGGTCGGGAAAGTGTTCGTGCAACTGTTGGAACATCGCGGGATTCACAATCTCGCCCGTATCTACATCAACAAAGCCCTCGCGGACTTGCTGCAACTCTTTGCGGCGCGAATAGTCGGACAAGCGTTTCACCATGCTGTGGCTGCACGCAGCGACCACCACGGCATCCAGCGCGTGATGTCTGTCGCTATCGCTGCGTACTTTGACCAAGCCCCAACGGGCGCGCAAAAATGAAGTCATCTGCCCACTTAGCACCACGCATCTTTTCGCCTCGCTGTCTTCATGCAGTTGCAAATATTGCTCGACATAGTTTTTGAAAAATTTGCAGATATAGCGTGTGTCATTGAGATTGCGCTCACGAAATCCTTTGGCTTCATCTGCACCAAAATCTTTGCGCAATAAGCGGCTGCGTTTAGCTTGCCGATAGGTTTTATTACCTTCGACAAACGCGACAAATTGCCGCCAGCGTGCGCTATCGCTTTTGCCATCCAGATATTCGTAAGGAGTCTGGTTGCCTTTGTTGCGATTCTCTCGTGCCAAAACCAATACGCGATTATTTTTACTATCGTCAAAACTGCGCGAATAAGGCAGGGCATGGTCGATTTCCACATAGCCCAGCTCAAACAAACGGTTGATGTCCATCGCTTCGACGGAGTAAGCGCACTTGCCTTGTTGCTCGCGATACAGCATATATTTTTCAAACTCTTTGCCTTTGACCGCGCCAACAATATTGAAGTCGCTGGCGAAGTCGGTTTTGGCTTTTTCGTTACGGTCGCGATAGCCTTCTTGCTCTTTTTTAATTTCGAGCCGTTCTTTCAATGGTCGCGATAAGTCCCGCGCCATTTCGATATGTACTTCATGCGGCGAGCCATACTCTTTGATGAGCGCATTGACCACTTTGCGTGCTTGATTGAGCGCGCGCAGCACGACGGGATTACGCGGTATATCCATGTCCTCGTCGAACACCATGCGCCCGTCTTTGTCGCGCTCTTTGTAAAACGGCGGTAGGTATTTGTGCTCACCCGTACCGACCACATGCAATTGGCTGTGATGACCATATTCGGGGATATTGGCAACGGCTTCGTCGTAACGCTGACCGAGTTCCATCAATGGCACGATTTGGCGTAATGCTTTGAGCGAGAGATTGCTAAATTTATCGAAGCTCACATAGCTCAACACCTGCACCAGCTTGTCTTTATTCGGCAATGTTAACTTGCGCAATTCGGCTTCGACTTCGGTATCTTCTTTGTAAACGCTCAACACCCAAGCGATGTCGTCCAGCAGTTGCGACTTGCCTTGCAACGCATCACTAGCAATCTGTTGCCATTCGCTTTCCAGCCCCGCGTCTTTCAAGGTTTTATGCAAAGTTTGCCAAGCGGGAAGTTTGCACAGCGTTGTGGTTTCGGGGTCTTTAGTTTTTTCGTCGGCAGATTGTTTGTTGGAGTAAACCAGCCCCGTAAATTTGAAGCGGTCTTTATCTAACAGATTCGCCTTGATTAAAGCACTACCCAACTGTTTGTAGCTCAAGTCACCCGCTTGTAAATAAGGCAACGGCAGAGCGGTGCGTCGCTCCGCGTCATTCAACGAACGAGTTGTGCCGCCCACTACGATACGCAGATTATTTAAGCGCGTCAGCCAGACGTGGCGTTCAGCGGTGAAACTAGCTTTCGGCGCGCGATATTCGCTTTTTTCAAAGGTACATTTACCGAGCATTTTGAGTAATGCTGCACCCGACAAAGCAGGATTTTGTTGCCAGAACAAGCCACTTTTTTTATCGCCGTTGCCGAGTATCTTTTCTTGAAATTCAGTGCTGGTGTGTGGGTTGCCCAATTCGCGTTGACGCTGAAACAGCAAGGCAAATTCTTCGCTCAGTAACACCCGCGAAAGGGCTTTGCTGTAGTCGCCTTGCTTGTTGCGCTGCGCATCGGGGAATTCAGTCAACACCATTTCTGCGGCAGTGCGGTAGTTATTCTCCTGCATCTTTTGCTTCGTGCCAGCTAGTCCTTGCTTGACCTTGCCGCCTTCACTTTTACTATGGCCTTCTGCCGCCTTTTCTTCGGCGCGACTAATCCAATAAAAGCCGCGATGTTTGCATAAGTGTTGAATGACGCGCGCCCATTCTTCGACATTCAGTTTTCGATCCAGCGCGGCAACGCGCAGTTGCCAAAGCGATTGGGTAAATGGGCTGCGCAGGGCTAAGGGGTGTGCAATCAGCCCTTCGCGTTTGAATAATCGGTTGAGCTTGGTGAGCCGCCATGCGCGGCGACGCAAACGACGGCGCAACAAGCGCGCAGAGCGTCGTGCCAGATTAAGCGATTCGCCTTCTTTGGCGGTTTCCGCTTTATCAAAAGCGCGCACGCCCAAATCAATAATACGGTTCTCGCCCAACACCGCCCAGCCCACCGAGGCGATGCCGATGTCGAGTCCGAAAGTCAGTGCGCCTAAATTTTTATGCTTGCTAGCCATGCGTGTTCTCCCTGATAATCCACCCCGTTGTAGTAGTTCATCCGGGGTGAGAGCCGTTGCTACAATAAAGATAAAGCCGAAAGGCTGAATCTGTATCCAAAGCCCGATAGCGCAAGCTGTCGGGCTTTTCCTTTTGGTACGACCAACGTCGCGCAGTATCAGCATTTGCTAGTCGGCTCGGAATTAAAACCGCGCTTAGCTGTTGATGTGTGTGCTTGCGCCCATAAAAATAGCCACGACAGGTCGTGGCTATTTTTTTAATGACATGCGCGTTGCAATTATTTCCCTGCTACAAACGCTGCAATTCGGGCGAGCAAATCGTCTTCTTGATAGGGCTTACCTAGGTAGGCATTTACGCCGAGTTGCATGGCGTGTTCGCGGTGTTTATCGGCGGTGCGCGAGGTAATCATAATGATAGGAATGGCTTTGGTGGCAATGGCGCGGCGCACTTCTTTGGTTAGTTCAAAGCCATCCATACGCGGCATTTCTACGTCCACTAACATCACCATCGGTTTGATGTCGCGCAACTGCTCTAACGCGTCCACGCCGTCTTTGGCAGTGACCACTTCGTAGCCTGAGCGGGTCAGCAAGCGTGTGGTGATTTTGCGCACGGTGAGTGAATCATCGACCACCATCACCAACGGTTTGCTTGCCACTTCAACCGCTACGCTGCTAGGGCGAGCGGGTTGTTGATGACGGCGTTGCATTTGTAGTGGATTCAAAATCAATACCACTGCGCCATCGCCGCGCACCGTCGCCCCCGCAATGCCCGCTAAACGCGATAACTGCGGACCGATATTTTTGACCACGGCTTCTTGATTGCCGAGTAATTCATCGACATGCAACGCCATCAGGCTTGCGCCGCTCTTGAGCAGCAACACGGTGTTGCGCGCTTGGGTTGCGGCTGCGGCATGGTGTTCGTCGAGCAGCGTGGGTAAGTATTGCAGCGGGTAGCTCACGCCTTGCCAGTCCATTTGATTGGCTTGATACAAGGCGGCCATATCGGCGGCTTTAACTTGGCGCACTTGCGTGACCATCGCGGCAGGAATCGCATAGGTCGCGTCGTTGCAGCGCACCATCAACACTTGCGTGACCGCTAAGGTGAGCGGTAAATGAATGGTGAATTGCGTGCCTTTGGCAGTGGTGGATTGCACGTCGATACGTCCGCCTAAGCCCGCGATTTCGCTGCGCACCACGTCCATGCCGATGCCGCGTCCCGCGATTTCGCTGACTTCGCTGGCGGTGGTTAAACCCGTGGCAAAAATGAGTTGCGTGAGTTCGGCTTCAGAGCTGTTGTCATCGGTGGGTAGCAAGCCTTTGGCAATAGCTTTTTCGCGTAGCGCGGCAAAATCTAAGCCCGCGCCGTCATCACTTAAAGTAAACACCACTTCGTTGTTTTCTTGGCTCACGACCAGACGAATATCGCCGAACGGGACTTTGCCCGCTTGTTCGCGCTGCGCTTCGTTTTCCAAGCCATGCGCAATCGCGTTGCGCAGCAAATGTTCAAACGGCGCGGTCATTTTTTCTAACACGCTGCGGTCGATTTCTACGCCTGTGCCTATCAAATCTAAGTTGGCGCGTTTGCCGAGCTGTTTGCTGGTCTGACGCACGATGCGATACAGCCGATCGTTGATGCTGTTGAACGGCACCATGCGGATATTCATCAAACTTTGTTGCAGCTCGCGGTTCAAGCGCGCTTGTGCCGACATCGCTGCCGAGGTTTCGTCCAAATTTTTCAGCAGTGTTTGCTGCACCGTTTGCACGTCATGCACGCTTTCGTTTAAGAAGCGGGTGAGTTCTTGCAAGCGCGTAAAACGGTCGAATTCGAGCGGGTCAAATTGTTCCGCGCTGTCTTGCGTCACGCTGACGCGCGCCTGCATTTGCGTCTCGGCTTGGATTTCCACTTCGCGCACTTGCTTGCGCAAGCGCATCACGCTACCCGTCAATTCCAACAAGCCTTCTTTGAAGGCGCGCAGCTCGGCTTCCATACGCGAACGTGCCACGCTAATTTCGCTGGCTTCATTGACCATGCGATCCAACACGTCGGCGCGCACGCGCAACATATTGGCTTGCATGGCGCGTTCTGCGCCGATTTCAAGCTGTGCCACAGCGGCAAGTACGGGTGCGTCGCTGCTGCGTGAGCCTTGCGTGGCGGGCGTTGCCGCGACCAGCGCAGGTTTTCCCGTGCGCAATTCTTCGAGCAGCGCGCTGATGAAGTCGTAATCGCCATCTAGCTGTTCCCAATAATGAGCATCGTGCTTGAGACCGCCCGCATTCAAAATTTTGTCTTCCATTTTGTGCGCCACATCACCGAGCCGCATCGCCCCTGCCATGCGCGCGCTACCCTTGGCGGTATGCAGCAAACGGTTGAGTAAATGCAGCGGTTCGGTGTCGTTGGGCTGGGCGCGCAACTGGCGTAATGCCTCGCCAATTTTGGGAATCAATTCGTCCGCTTCTTCCAAGAAAATCGGCAGCAACTGGGTGTCGATTTCATCGTGTACTTGCGGCTCATCGTCTTGCTTAACACTCACGATGACGGGGGTGATGACACTGGCGAGCGGGGTGGTGTTTTTGAGTTTTTCTTTGTCTTGCTGCAAGGCTTGCACTAAGTCGGCGGCGGCATCGGGATAGTGTTGCGCGCTAATCTGCGCGAGCATTTGCGCGAGTTTTTCGATGCTGTTTTCCAGCAAGGTAAATTGCGCAGGAATTAAATCAAACGCATGTTCGATGCGCATCAACAACCAGCTTTCTAACGCCGATGCCAGCTCGACCACGGGCACAAAGCCCATGGCGCGATTCACGCCGACGATGGTGTGCGCGGCACGCATAAAGTCGTACTCGATGACCGCCACCTCCAACTCGCGCAGCGCGCTCAACTGGCTGCGTAATTTGGCTACGTTTTGTTTTGATTCTTCCGTGCCGATGCTAAACAAGGTTGGCGACAAGCTGACGCTGCCGATTTGAATCGCGTCGGGTTCGCCCGCTTCTTCCTGCACTGCTGCCGCGTCAGCAACTGTTACTGGCTCGGCTGGCTGCGCCAATACGGGTGCGGCTGGCGCAATTTCAGCCAACACAGGCGCGACTTGCGCAATTTGTGCGACTGCTTCATCGCCGAGCAAATCCAGCGCGATTGCGCTCGGTGCTGCATCAGGCGTAACCACCGCTGCGGCGGGTGTGCCTTGCTCGATGTGTGCGGCTAAGGCGTTCAGTTCGCCCGCTTGGATATGCGCCGCGCCGTGTTGTTTGATGCTGGCAATCCATTCGCCAAATTGCGTGATGGCTAAGTCCACCATCTGGCACACGCCAGCAGTCGGCGCGTGGTCTTGTTTGAGCCAAGCATTCATGGCGCGCTCGACATTCCATGCCACTTCGCCGAGCTTGCTCAAGCCGACCATGCGTCCACTGCCCTTGAGGGTGTGGAAGCTGCGGCGGATGTTGACGAAGTTGCTATGGTCATGCGGCTGCGCTTGTGCCAGTGCCAAATAGGCTTGCAAATTGCTCAACACTTCGGCGGCTTCTTCCAAGAAAATTTCGAGGATTTCCAGCTCTAAATTTTCACTGGTTTGCACCACTTCTTCGCTGCTGCTGGCGAGACTGAGCGCGGCGGGCGCACTAACTGCAACGGCTGGCTCAATACTGAATTCGAGCGGCGCATCAGCCTGTGGCTCGATACTCAATTCCAGCGCGGTACTGGCAGCAGGTGCAGCACTGACGGGCATCGCTTCATCCAGCGCGCTGAAACTTAACGCGCTGTCGTGAGGTTCGGCGGCAGCTGGGCTGGCAGGGCTTGCCGTGAGGGCAACAGGCGCGTGTGGATTTTCAATTTGCGCGGCACATTGCTTAAGTTCATCGGCAACAATCTGGGCGCGCCCCGTTTTTTGCAGGCTGCTCACCCACTCACCAAATTGGCGAATGGCGAGTTCTATCATGGCAATCAAGGCGGGGCTAATCGGCCGTTCTTCTTTGAGCCAAGCATTCATGGCGCGTTCGACATGCCACGCTACATCGCCTAAGTCGATGAGTCCCACCATGCGCCCGCTGCCTTTGAGGGTATGGAAGCCACGCCGTATTGTGACCACATAGGCTTGCGTATCGGGATGCAGTTGGCTGAGTTCCAAATTTTCTTGCACGATGGTCAGTACTTCGCGCGCTTCTTCCAAGAAAATTTCCAATAATTCGGCATCTTCGCTCTTGCTGCTCGGCGGCGCGGCGACGCGGGCGTTGCTGGCTTTGACCAAGGCTACGGTGTTCGGCAGCAACACGCTTTGCGCGCGCAAGCCATGCGTGGCGGCAATCAGCGCGTCTTGCAGTGCGCCACACGCGGCGGTATCGGCGAGCACTTGGCAATAGCTATCCAAGCTGCTCACAGCATTGGCTAAGGCGCGGCTCTCAGGCAGGCTGAGCAAGCTGGTGTGGTGCGACAGGGTCTCGACGGCGGTATGTAAATCGCGCGCTAATAAGGCGGCATCGTGATGTTCGATTAGGGCTAATGCGCCCGCCACTTGGGCTAACAGCGCGGGCAATTTGCCCAGTCCGTCGCGTTGTTCGGCATCTTCAAACAAGGCGGTCAGTACGCTTTCGACTTGGCGCAAATTGTCGCCCAAGGCTTTGCTGAGCGGGGCTAAGGCATCGCGACTGCTGCTATGGCTGGACAATTCGGCAAAGCGTAATAGTTTGGTATCGGCGAGATATTTGCCTTCTGCGCTCGCTTGCATGTCATCGCTGAGTAACACGGTTTGTTCAGCAAAGCCGCCGTCGAGACGACGATAGTCGCGCACGGCACGCTGCAAGCCCAACATCGCCAACGCCAAACTTAATCCCAGCAAGGTTTGTGTGTCATCGGCTTTGTACTGCTTGGCAAACGCCGCCAAATCATTTGCCAGCGTTTTGATTGAGCCTTCGTTGAGCAGTTGGCAATACTGCGCAATCAGCGTGGTTTGCGCTTGATAGGCGGTCAGCGCGGCAACATCGCCTTGTTGCGCGCGTTCTAAACTTTCTTCTGCTTCGGTTAATTGCTCGCCTATTACCAGCAAGCGTTTATTCAGTTGCGACGGCGCGAGGCTATTCGGCGCGGGCAAATAACGGTCTAGGTCATATATTGTTTTAATGCTGCGACTGCCATTGGCGGCGCGCCCGATGACGTACAGCATTTGATTGATTTCGGGCAGCGTTTCAACTGGGCGCGCTTCGATTAAGGCGCGCGCTTGCGCATCGAGACGTGATAACAGGCGCGACACATTAACGCTGTCGCCTTGCCCACCTACGCTGACGCACGCTAAAAATTCTTCTGCTACCCACCAATAGGCACGACCTAAATCGGCAGGAATCGAGGCTCTGATGCTGTGCAAGGCTTGTTGCATTTGTTGCAGGGCGGCAGACTTATCGGGCTGGCGCAGATAGCCCAACAAGCCTTGTTGATATTGGTTGCGCGCGGCTTTGAGTTGCGCGGCGGCATCGCTTACCTCGACCGCAGCCAAAATGTTGGCGGGTAATTGAACTGCCAAATCGGGGAAAAATAAATCCTCATCAAAGGACATTTCTAAGCCACGCAAGTGTTGTAGTTTTTCGTAGGAGGGGAACACTCGCAAGGTGGCGTTATCCGCGCCTTGTTCGATTTCGCTTAAGTAGTCGCTAAAGTTTTGCAGTGCTGCGCTGAAGGTTTCGTTATGCAACACCGAGGCTTGTGCGGGACGCACGGCGAGTTCAATAAAACCTTGCTCCAACTCGGCACAAAACACCGCCAAACCAGGCATCGCAACCATCTGGCACGCGCCCGCAATGCGTTTAACTTCGGCAATGGCAATTTGTAGCGGCGTAATTTGCGCGCCAGGATGCGCAAAAAAAATGGCTAATTGCGCCTGAATCACGGTGAGAGCTTCCGTGATGCCCGGCTTGACCACGGCAAGCGCGGCTTGATGTTGAGCGTTATTCATGTCTTCAGTCCAGTTGAGTTACTCGACCTTAAAGCCTGCGACCGACGCGCTCAATTCGCTCGCCAAGGTATTTAACTGCGCAACCGACACCGCCGTTTGGCGCGTACCCTCGGTGGTTTGTCCCGTAATGGTCAAAATGTCGCGCATACTGCTAGACACTTCACTCACCATGTCGGTCTGCACTTGAGTGGTCACCGAAATACTGTTAATCAAGGCAGCCAGCTCTTTCGACACCAGTTGAATTTCTTGCAACGATTGTCCCGCCGCATCCGCCAACTTCGCCCCATCGACCACCCCGACGGTACTGGTTTCCATCGCCGCCACCGCATCGTAAGTATCGCTTTGAATGGTTTTAACCAGCGCACCAATCTGCTTGGTCGCCTCGGCGGAACGTTCCGCCAAGCGTTGCACCTCTTCCGCAACCACCGAGAAGCCGCGTCCTGCCTCACCCGCCGAGGCGGCTTGAATCGCTGCGTTCAACGCCAGCACGTTGGTTTGTTCGGTAATGTCCGAAATCAAATCCACGATTTCACCAATTTCTTGTGAGCTTTCACCCAGACGTTTAATTCGTTTCGCCGTTTCTTGAATCTGCTCGCGAATCGAGTCCATACCTGCAATCGCGTTCCGCACTGCCAGCGCGCCTTGTTCAGACGCTGCCAAAGTTTGATTACCCACGCGGGTCGCTTTGGTCGCGGAGCTATCGACCTCGGCAATAGACTTCGCCATCAGCTGTACCGCTTCTTCGGTATCTTGAATTTCATGGGCTTGTTTTTGACCCGCTAACAATAAATCTTTAGAAATGTTATCCGCCTGCTGGGTGGCTTGCCCCATTCGCAACGCCGCATTGGTAATCCCCGCGACCAGTTTGCGCAATTCTTCAGCGGTGTAATTCACCGAGTCCGCAATCGCCCCCGTAATTTGTTCACCCACCGTCGCTTTAACGGTCAAATCACCATCCGCCAAATCGCTCAATTCGTTCATCAGCAACAGAATCGCGTTCTGATTGGTTTGGTTAATGGTGCGTTCGCGTGCGGCGGCATGTTTGACGTCGGCGAAGTACACGCGAATCAGCATGGTCAAGAAAATCAAAGTGAGCAGCGCGAACACAATCGCCGCAATCCCTAAGCCTTTGGTCAGCAAGCTGGCTTGGTACAGGGTACGCAACTCTTGACTTTGTTTAATCAGCTTGCCAGAGCCTTGCTCCAGCTCAACCAGCGCGGCCTTGGCTTCCACCAAGCGACGCGATTGTCCAACCAAGGTTTCCACCGCGCTGCGGTACGGTTCAAACAACTCAGCAGCGCGCTGTACGGTCGGGTCGCCCGCAGGCATCGCGGCTAAGGCGGCTTCGGCGGCGTAAGTGTCGATACCGAGTTGCGCCAGTTGTTCCAAGCTCAAGCTAGAACCCAGCAAATACGCGGCATCACGCGCAATTTGCACCACGGATAATTGGAAGGTGCTGGCTAAATCATGATTCACGCTATTGCGTAACTGCTCTTGCAAGCTACGGAATTCGGTATCGCCCAAACTAATCGCCTCAATCGAACGCGATAAAGTTACCAGCGCGGCGCGACCATTGGAAATCAGCATGGCATCGGTGTCGATTTTGTTGGCGTTGATTAACGCCGCATCCAGTACCACGCGGGGACGACCAAACGTCGCCGCCATATTGCCTTTACCTTTATCGAGTGTGGCTAAGTTTTCAATCAAACTGATGCGTGCGGCATCCAAATCATCAAACGCTTCGCTATTTCCCGTTACGGCAATTTTGGCTGCGGTAGACAGACGCTCGGTAAACAATTCCACGTTGGTCGCAATCAGCGCGTATTCAGTAATACGGCTTGCGCCTCGGTTGGCATAAAACCCCGTAACCAAGGTAATCACTAGGGTGAAAAACAACGCCGTTGCCAACAGTTTTAATTCTTTGGTACCCGGTAAGGCGCGAAATAAGGGGATGCCCTCACTTAGTTTTTTTAGTTTTCTGCTCAGTGCGTTGTTTGCCATTGCTGCTCTCCCTCGGCGCGTTTGGATACGCGCTGCTTTATAAAAATGTTCGGCTATGCGCCGATTTGTAAGAATTCGCTTTGTTGCAACAAGCCCGCTACATCGAGCTTGCGCCACACCAGTTGTTGCGCATCTAAGTAATGATCTTGCTGTGCGGTAAAGGTTTGCACATCGCGCAAGCCCAGCACGCTATCAACCAACAACGCGGCATTAAAGCCGAACCGTTCCGCTACCAACAACAAACGGTTGTCACTATTGCCTGATGCCTTGCCCAGCTTGAGATAGGCGGCAATATCGCTAATGCAATACAACACCCCGCGTACATTGGTCATGCCCACTACCCAAGGCTGACTGAGCGGAATGGCGGTCGCCCGCGAGCGTTCCAGCACTTCGCTGATGTCCGCCATGTCCAGCACATAATGCTGTCCCGCAATCATCACGCCCAAGGTGGAGATTTGTTGTTGCGCGCTCGCGCTGTTGGTAATGCGCGCGGTTAGAGCTTGCTGAAACTCGCGCAGATTGATGCGATTTGCCATTGCCTAAATCTTTATGCCAGCGCGGCAATTTTGCCGAGCAAATCTGCGCCGTTGACAGGCTTGGTGACATAGTCTTTCGCACCTTGACGCAAGCCCCAAACTTTGTCGGTTTCTTGGTCTTTAGTGGTGCAAAGAATCACGGGGATATGGGCGGTTACGGGGTCTTTGGTAATTGCGCGGGTGGCTTGAAAGCCATTCAAGCCGGGCATCACCACGTCCATCACGATTAAATCAGGTAGGTCGATTTTGGATTGCGCCACGGCGTGTTCGCCGTCTTCGATGACGATGACTTGGAAGCCTGCCTTAGTCAAAATTTCACCAATTAGATGACGCTCGGTTGCCGAGTCATCCACCAACATAATTTTCTTAATAGCCATAATTCATTTCCTCTTTGCGGGTGTGCATCAGCACGGTTTCGACGATGTTTTGTTTGTTAAACGGTTTGATGAGGTATTGATCCGAGCCGACTAATTTGCCGCGTGCGCGGTCAAACAGCGTGTCTTTACTGGTCAACATCACCACGGGAATATGTTTGAACTGCGGATTGTTTTTAATCAGGGCGCAGGCTTGATAACCATCCAAGCGCGGCATCATCACGTCGATAAAAATCAAATGTGGCTGATGCTCAACTACTTTAGACAAGCCATCGAAACCATCTTCTGCGAGAGCGACTTCGCAACCTGCTTGCTTCAAGAAAATTTCACCGCTGCGACGGATGGTGTTGCTGTCGTCGATTAACACGACTTTGATGCCCGCTAAAGGCTGCTCTGCACTCACGTTTTCGCTCCCTGATTGTGCTGAATGCACTTTGTTATAACGATATACATAGTTTTACAACCAAGCTCCGATAGTAGCCCACTTTGTAGGGCTTTGTCATGCCCGTTCACACTGTTTAATTGCCCACGGATGTAAAAGCGCGTTGCGGGTACGGGGTCGCCGATACTAACGACGACCCGCTAACGACGATTCTTCACTTTAACGTCGCCAAAACTGAGGGGTAAATAAAATCAAAACTGTAAAAATTTCTAAGCGTCCTACCAGCATGGCAGTGGTGCACACCCAAGTTTGAAAATCGGTCAGTCCCCCGAAATTACTGGCGGGCCCGACCACGCCTAAGCCAGGGCCTGCGTTATTGATACAGGCGATGATGGCGGAAAACGCCGAGATAAAATCTAAGCCGCTTATCAGCAAGGCAAAGGTCAGCGTGACCACGGTCATAAAGTATAAAAAGATAAACCCCAACACCGCGAACACCACGTTATTGGGAATGACTGCGCCGCCAATTTTCATCGGATTGACCGCCGCAGGATGCAGCAACTTGTGCAATTCGCGTCCGCCTTGTTTGAACAAAATCAGCGTGCGTACCATTTTGATGCCGCCGCCCGTCGAGCCCGAACTCGCCACCACGCTGCTCAATAACAACATCCACATCGGCGCGAAAATCGGCCAGAGATTGAAATCTTGGCTGGCAAAACCGCAGTCGGTGGCGACCGACACCAAGTTAAAACTGGCGTGGCGCAACGCCGTCCAAAAATTCGTATAAGTGCCTTGCTGATACAGAAAAGCCGCAATGCCGATACAGCTCAGCACGATTGCTGCGATCGTTGCCAAGCCTTCTTTATCATGCGCATAAGGCTTAAAAGATTTGCCGCGCCACACCAAAAAATGCGTGGCGAAATTCATCGCCGCTATCAACATAAACACGATAAGTACGGCTTCAATCACGGGCGAATCAAAGTGTCCGACGCTCGCGTCATAGGTCGAAAATCCACCCAAACCCATCGCGGCAAAAGCATGGCAAATCGCATCCAACCAGTTCATCCCCGCGACTTTGAGTGAGGCGATACATGCCAAGGTAATCGCCAAATAGACCAACCATAAGTTGCGCGCGGTTTCGGTGATGCGCGGGGTGAGCGCGGCATCTTTCATCGGCCCTGGCGTTTCGGCTTTGAACAGTTGTCGTCCGCCGATGCCGAGCAGCGGCAAGATGGCAACTGCCAATACGATAATGCCCATACCGCCTAACCAGTTGAGTTCGTGTCGCCAGATGTTGATAGCGGGCGGCAAATTTTCTAAGCCTGTCAGCACGGTCGCGCCCGTGGTGGTCAAGCCCGACATGGTTTCAAAATACGCATCGGTGAAGGACAGGTCGGGCAGCACCAACAGCAAGGGCAGCGTCGCCACGGCGGGCATCGCCGTCCACATCGCGACCACCAACAAATAGCCGTGGCGGATGGATAGTTCGCCGCGCTGGCGATACGACACCAACCACAACAGCACGCCGATGAGCGCGGTCGCCAACAGGGCGTAAATAAAATCTATCGCCGTGCCGTCGTGATAAATCAGCGAAGCCAAAATGGGCATGAGATAGGTGAGGCTAAAAACCGCCAGCATCAAGCCCAATGCGTGAACCACGGTGAGGGTGCGTTTCATCAGAAAAAGCCCAGATTAACTTGGAATAATTTTTCAACTTTGCCGACCATTTTTTTGTCGATGACAAACACGATGACGTGATCTTCTGCCTCGATAACCACATCGTGATGACCAATGATGACCTCGTTGCGCCGTACCAACGCGCCGATAGTGGCACCACGCGGCAAGTCGATTTCGTCGATGCGTCGCCCGACGATGCGCGATGATTTGCGATCGCCGTGCGCGACTAGCTCCAAGGCTTCCGCCGCGCCGCGCCGCAATGAATGCACCGCGACCACATCGCCTTGCCGCACATACGCCAACAGTGAGCCGATGGTGACTTGCGCGGGCGACAGCGCGATGTCGATTTTGCCGCCTTGCACCAAATCGACGTACGCGCTGCGGTTAATCAGCGCAATCACTTTGCGCGCGCCGCCTTGCTTTGCCAGCAACGCGGACATGATGTTGTTTTCGTCGTCATTGGTCAGCGCGCAAAACACATCAATCTCTTCGACATGCTCTTGCTGCATCAATTTTTCATCGGTGCCGTCGCCGTTCAGCACCAAAGTGTTGCTCAAATCTTCCGCCAATTTGGCGCACACTTTTTTGCTGAATTCGATGAGTTTGACTTGGTAAGTGTTTTCTAAAGCCTTTGCCAAACGTCGTCCGATATTGCCGCCGCCCACTATCATCACGCGCTTGGCGGGCTTGTCCATACGGCGCATTTCGCTTAACACACTGCGGATATTGTTGGTCGCGGCGATAAAGAAAATCTCATCGCCGTCTTCGATGACGGTGCTGCCTTCGGGGGTAATGGCGCGGTCTTTACGGAAAATCGCGGCGACGCGCGTTTCCACGTTGGGCATGTGGGCGCGCATTAAACTCAGCGGTCGCCCCACCAGCGGCCCGCCCGCAAAGGCTTTTACCGCCACTAATTTGACTTTTTTATCGGCGAATTCCAGCACCTGCAAGGCTTCGGGAAACTCGATGAGCTTGGCGATGTAGTCGGTGAGAATTTGCTCAGGGCAGATGGAAAAATCCACGCAAAAATTATCGCGGCTGAACACTTCGGGGCGTTCGAGATATTCGGAGGCGCGAATGCGTGCGATGCGCGTCGGGGTGTTGTACAAGCTCGCCGCCAGCTTGCACGCCAGCATATTCACCTCGTCGCTTTGGGTGACTGCCAGCAACATATCGGTGTCGGCAATGCCCGCATTTTCGAGTACCGCAGGGTGCGAGGCATTGCCCGTTAGGGTGCGCAAATCCAAGCAATCTTGCAGTTGCTGCAATTTCAAACTATCCGAATCCACCACGGTAATGTCATTGGCTTCGCCGACCAAACTTTCCGCTACTGAGGAGCCGACTTGCCCCGCACCCAAAATTAAAATTTTCACCGCGTGTCCCTGAAGATAGTTCTAGTTAGTACCACTTAAAATAACGACTGCCCCGCCCGATTTTTGATTTCACTTTTCCACGCGCTCCGCACCAACGCCACCACGCTGTCAGGCAGAGGTACATAGCCTAAATCGACCGCGATGACATCACCGTTGCGATACGCCCAATCAAAAAACTTTAAGCTCGCCGCGACATTTTCTGGCACGGCGGGGCTGCGTTCAATCAGCACAAAAGTCGCTGAAGTCATCGGCCAGCTCTTGTCGCCCGCTTGATTGGTCAACACTTCATTAAAGCCATTCGCCATATTCCATTGCGCAGCGGATGCCGCTGCCGCAAAGCTGGGAACTTCCGCCGCGACAAATAGCCCCGCAGCATTGCGTAATTTAATTGAAGCCATGTGCTTTTTATCCATATCGGCAAAATCCATATAGCCAATTGCATTCGGCGTACTGCGCACGGTTTGCGCCATCGCTGCCGCGCCTGCTACGCCGTTGCCATTTTTCCAATCCAAAGTAAAACCTTCGCCTAGGCTGCTTTTCCAAGCACTGCTGACTTTAGATAAGTAGTTGCTCAACACGAAAGTGCCACCCGATTTGTCGTCGCGATGGATGACCACAATCGCTTCAGCGGGCAAGCTCACGCTAGGATTTAAGGCTTTAATTGCGGCATCGTTCCAACGCGTAATTTTGCCCATATAAATCGCTGCGAGTACTGCACCATCTAATTGCAGCTGCTCATCAGCAATGCCTTGGACGTTTAATACGGGTACTACGCCACCGATTAAGGTGGGGAATTGCATTAAATTATTTTGCTCAAGTTCGGCTTGGCTAAACGGTTTATCCGATGCGCCAAAGTCCGTGCGCGCCGCGACAATTTCTGCCAAACCTTTGCCTGAGCCGACGGCGGTGTAAATCAATACATTGCCCGTCTCTGCCTTGTAAGCCTTGCCCCACGCCTGATAGGCAGTTTTAGGGAAGCTCGCGCCCGCCCCAAAAAATGCACCCGCTTGCGCGTAACCTGCCCACACCATCAGGCTCACTGCCAATACTTTATTTAAGCTGCTTTGTTTCATTTTTTATGCTCGCTCTCTTGTCGTTACTGTTAAAAAATGCGTCATTGCATGACGCGCCGTTTACCGCCAAATTGCCACACCCATTTTATCTGTTACGCCGTTGTGCCAGGCAGCACGCACGCCTTCTGCCACGCTGTCAGGCAACGGCACATAGTGCAAGGTGTGCGCAATGTCATTGCCGTGGCGATACGCCCAGTCGAAGAATTTAAGTGCTGCCGCACCGCGTTCGGGAGTGATTTGGGTGCGCTCTAATAAGATGAAAGTGGCGGCCGTAATCGGCCAGCTATTCGCGCCTGCTTGGTCGGTCAAAATCTCGTAATAGCCCGTTGCTGCGGACCATTTCGCTGCCGCTGCTGCCGCCGCAAATGAAGCGGCATTGGGTGTCACGAGCGTGCCGTTGCGATTAAACATTTTGACGCTGCTCAACTGACGCGCTTGCGCATCCGCCAAGTCCATATAGCTAATCGAATTAGCGGTCTCGCTAAGCTGTTTTGCCACGCCTTTAGTGCCTTCGGCAGCGATGCCAACAGGCCAGGCTAGGTGTAATCCTTCCCCTAGTTTGGTGCGCCAATCGGGACTGACTTTGCTCAAATAATTACTGAAGTTAAAGGTTGTGCCTGATTTGTCGCTGCGTGTGACGACAATAATTTCAGCATCAGGCAACTTCACGCTGGGATTCAGGGCGCGTATCACGGGGTCATTCCAGCGCGTGACTTGCCCCATAAAAATCGCGGCGAGGGTTGCGCCATTCAGCACTAATTCACCACTTGCGATGCCTTTGAGATTAACCACAGGGACGACCCCGCCTATCACCATGGGGAATTGCAGCAGATTGCTTTTCTTCAGCTCGTCCATTTTGAGCGGCTTGTCACTTGCGCCAAAGTCGGTCTTAGCGGCGATGATAGCGGCGAGTCCTTTGCCTGAACCAACGGGGGTATAGATGAGCTGGTTGCCGGTTTCGGCTTGGTAAGCCTTGCCCCAGGCTTGGTAAACACTATTGGGGAACGTTGCCCCTACGCCAAAAATGCTGTCGCTATAAGCGTTGCTGGCACAGCAAGTCAGAGCGACAGCGAGTAATTTTGCAAACATAATTTCCTAGTGTTGACGTATCCAAGTTTTCCATTCTTCAAACACGGTCGCATCACGCGCCGCAACGACTGAGCGTTGCCACACATCGCCTTGCGCGAATTCATCTTGCTCAATGCAGCACGCATACGAGCCCGATTCTTCACCGATTAACGCGCCAGCCGCGTAGTCCCACAACTTTTGTCCGCCGTGCAAATACACGTCGTAACGACCTGTTGCGGTGTAACACCAGTCCAGCGCGCTCGCGCCAAAATTACGTTGCGAGGCATACGGCGGTTGAGCTGAAAATTTCTTCAGTAGGGCGGGCGATAAGCGTTTCAAATCCACGCTTGCCAGCGATTCTGCCAAGCTGGTAGCCGATTCACGCACCACCAATTTATCGCCATTTAAGAACGCACCTTTGCCCGCTTCAGCGGCGAACAACTCATCCGAGACGGGGTTATACACCACCCCGATGACAGATTTATGTTCGCGCAACAAGGCGACCGAAATCGCGAAGTACGGCACACCACGCACAAAATTTGACGTGCCATCTATCGGGTCGATACACCACAGCCCGTCATAGCCTGCCTCCCATAGCGCGCGTTGTTCGGCAGCGGACATTTCTTCGCCCAACACGGGTACATTCACAATCGCTTGCAGCTTTTTAATCAGCGCGGCTTGCGCGGCGGTGTCAGCTTCGGTGCATAAACTGCCATCGCTTTTCACTTGGCGGGTAACCTTGTGATAACGCGGCATCACTTCTTCAGCGGCAACTAATTTAACGGCAGCGACCACTGCTTTGAGAACGGCACTCATGCCTTTTGGTGCGTGGCTATTCATACTGATTTCCATTTGATAGAGCAACCCATGCTGGCGATTTGCTCAGCTGGTCCTAATCCTGTTTGTGCCACTTGCAACATGGCGTTAAATAAATCACGTGGTGCGTCAGGTGCGGTTTCTTTGCGCGATGCGTCTAAGCGACCGCGATATTGCAGCTCCAACTTGGCATTAAAGCCAAAGAAATCGGGCGTACACACCGCATCATAATTTTTGGCAATTTGTTGGGTCGCGTCGATGACGTAAGGGAAGGGATAACCGTACTGTTGCGCGATGCTGCGCATATTGTCGAACGAGTCTTCCTCATAATCAGCAGGGTCGTTGGACATAATCGCGATGCTGTTAATGCCATGCGCTTTAAGTTCTAGCGTGTCGCGCACGAGGCGTTCGCGGATGGATTTTACATACGGGCAGTGGTTGCAGATGAACATCACCAGCAAACCATTTTTACCTGCTGCGTTAGCGAGGTTGTAGCGCACGCCATCGACGCCGAGCAAATCAAAATCGGGGGCTTTCCAACCAAAGTCGCACAACGGCGGCTGCAAACTAACCATGACATCTACTCCTAAAATTTTGCTGCTGTTTTTTTTGAGGCGCGATATTATCACGGGCTAGCTAGTTACAGGCTAGTCGCTAGTCCATAGTGACTAGTTATCACAAGCTCGCTTTGACTATCTGCTACCAACTAATGACGACTGCTCACAACTAAAAACCATGCCACGCTTTTATTGCCCCGCCCCCATTCCGCACACTGGCAACTTTGATTTGCCGCCCGATGCTGCGCATCACGCCGCGCGCGTGTTGCGCTTACGCGTCGGCGATCAAGTCGAGATTTTTGATGGGCAAGGCACGGAATGTCACGCTGTGATTGCCGATTTAACGGGTAAGCGGGTGGTGTTGGGCGAGCTCAAGGCGGTCGATGCGATGCGCGAATCACCGCTGCACAGCGTGTTGGGACAGGCTTTATGCAGCAGCGAAAAAATGGATTGGATTATCCAAAAAGCCACGGAACTCGGCGTGAACGAAATTCAGCCGCTCGACACCGAGCGCAGCGTCGCTCGCCTGTCCGCCGAGCGCGCTGAAAAACGCATGGCGCATTGGCAACAAGTGGCGATTGCCGCCTGCGAACAATGCGGGCGCAACACGCTGCCAATCATTCATGCGCCGCTCGACATCATGGTGTGGCTGCAAGCCATGCGCAGCCAGCCTTATAGCCGTTTTATTTTGCTGCCCACTGGCGCGCAATCGCTGCACACGCAAGTGCGCCCCGTTGAAAAAGCGGTGCTGCTAATTGGCGCGGAAGGCGGCTTTACTAAAACTGAAAGCGACAGCGCGTTGAGTTGCGGATTTACCCCCATCCGCTTAGGCGCACGCGTGTTGCGCACCGAAACCGCTGCACTAGCAGGACTCACCGCCTTGCAAATGCAGTGGGGGGATTTTTTGTGAAAGTGGTGAGTGGGGCGGCACTGTGTGCCTTAAGTGGTAAGTGGAAGCCCGCAACGGCTGTCCGTGGTTGTAAAAAGATAATATCCCCGACCACACACGCTAAACCCAGTGCACTGTTGTTCCCACTTACTACTTAGGCGCAAAGCGCCGCCCCATTCACCATTTACAGGTTAAATCATCATGCCTATCAAAACTTCTCCCGCTGCTTTCGTTGCTTGGTTTCGCTCCGTCGCGCCCTACATCAACGCGTTTCGCGGCAAGACGTTTGTCATTGCCTTTGGTGGCGAAGTGGTCGCGGATGGCAAGTTTGTCGAACTCACTCACGACTTTAATTTGCTCGCCAGCTTAGGCGTGCGCTTGGTGTTGGTGCATGGCGCGCGCCCGCAAATCGAGGCGCATTTAGCCAAAAATAATCTCGGCGACAGCTATCACCAAGGCATCCGCATGACTGATGCGCAGACCTTGCAATGCGTCAAAGAAGCGGTCGGGCGGGTGCGCTTGGAGATTGAAGCGTTGCTGTCGATGGGCTTGGCGAATTCGCCGATGGCGAACGCCGACATTCGCGTGGCGGGGGGCAATTTTATTACCGCGCGTCCCATCGGCGTGATTAACGGCGTGGATTTGCAACACACGGGTTGCGTGCGCAAAGTCGATGTTGCCGCGCTCAATGACCGCATGGAATTCGGCGAAGTGGTGTTGCTCTCGCCACTCGGTTTTTCCCCCACGGGCGAAGTGTTCAACCTCACTTTGGAAGACATCGCCACCGCCACCGCGATTGCTTTGGATGCCGATAAATTAGTATTTTTGATGGACACCGATGGTGTGCAAAACGCGCAAGGCGAGTTGCTCAAAGAACTCACCGTCAGCCAAGCGCAAGCGGTGTTGGCAGGCAAACGCAAACTGCCCGACGACGTGAATTTGTTTTTGCCGTGCGCGATTCGCGCCTGCGAAGCGGGGGTAGCGCGCACCCATTTGGTTAGTCGCCATACCGATGGCGCGGTGTTGCAAGAATTATTTAGTGATGAGGGCATCGGCACGATGCTGGTGGAAAGCACCCTGAACACCTTGCGCGCCGCCAATATCGACGACGTGGGAGGCGTGTTGCAACTGCTGCGCCCGCTCGAAGAGCAAGGCATTTTGGTGCGCCGTTCGCGTGAATTATTAGAACGCGAAATCGCTCGCTTTGTGGTGTTGGAACACGACCATCGCATTGTCGGCTGCGCCGCGCTCTATCCATTTCCCGACGAAGCGGCTGCCGAATTAGCCTGCCTCGCGGTGGATGAATCATGTCGCGATCGCGGCTATGGCGAAGCGATTTTGAACTACATGGCGGAGCTGGCGAAAGCGCAAAAACTCAAAAAACTATTTGTCCTCACCACCCGAACTGCGCATTGGTTTGTCGAACGCGGCTTCGTCGAAAGTGATGTCACCGCCTTACCCGCGCAGAAAAAATCGCTGTACAACTATCAGCGCAAATCCAAAGTTTTTGTACGCAAAATCTAAGTCATCGGCGCAGCTTTAAGGGTGCTGATTGCGCGTGTGACCTGGGAAAATTTTGCGCACCACCACAAAAAATACGGGCACTAAAAACACCGCCAGCACCGTCGCCGCAATCATCCCGCCCATCACGCCCGTACCAATCGCATGGCGGCTTTGCGCACCCGCGCCTGTGGAAATCGCCAGTGGCAATACGCCGACGATAAACGCGATGGAAGTCATCAAAATCGGGCGGAAACGCAAGCGGCACGCTTCCAGCGTCGCATCGATTAAGCCCATGCCTTGGTCTTGTAAACGGCGCGCAAATTCGATAATCAAAATCGCATTTTTAGACGACAAACCAATGATGGCAATCAAGCCCACTTTGAAATACACATCATTGGGTAAGCCGCGCAACGTCACTGCTAAGACCGCGCCGAAAATACCCAGCGGTACGACCAATAACACCGCAAAGGGAATCGACCAGCTTTCGTACAACGCCGCTAAACACAGGAACACCACGAATAGCGAAATGGCGAACAACAGAGGGGCTTGCTGACCCGACATGCGCTCTTCAAACGACGTGCCTGACCATTCATAACCGATGCCCGGCGGCAACTTCGCAGCGATTTGCTCCATCGCGGCAACCGCTTCGCCTGAGCTGCGACCGGGCGCAGGTGCGCCAGAAATTTTCATCGCCGCGATGCCGTTGTAGCGGTCGAGCTTGGGCGCGCCGACCATCCAGCGCGGCGTGGCGAGTTCTGCCAGCGACACCATGCCGCCACGGCTGTTGCGTATCGACAGTTTCAAAATGTCAGCGGGGCTGCTGCGCAATGCCGCCTCGGCTTGCATTTGCACGCGCAAAATGCGTCCTTGGCGCGCAAAGTCATTGATGTAAGCCACGCCCAGTGTGGCTTGCAGGGTGTCGTTCAGATCGGTGATGGACACGCCCAAGGCTTCCGCTTTGACGCGGTCTATGTCCAAAAATAATTGCGGGCCCGCTTCCTGACCTTCGGGACGTACGCCCGCCAACACGGGATTTTGCGCTGCCATGCCCAGTGCTATATTGCGGGCTTCCAGCAATTTTTCGCGTCCCAATCCGCCTCGGTCTTGCAAGCGCAAATCAAAGCCGCCCGATGCCGCGAGTTCAGGAATAGGCGGTGGATTGATGGCGAATATCATCGCTTGTTTAATGCCGAACATCGCCATGTTCGCCTTACGCACCAAGGCGGTTGAGCTACTGTTGGCAGCGGGGCGTTCGTCCCAACCTTTGAGGCGCACAAAGGCTATCGCCATGTTTTGTCCGCGCCCGAAAAAGGAAAATCCCGCCACGCCGATAACGTGTTCGACCTCGGTTTGTTTGAGGTAAAACTGTTCGACTTGATTCAACACTGCCAAGGTGCGTTCTTTAGACGCGCCCGCAGGCAACTGAATCACGTTGATGAAATAGCCTTGGTCTTCTTCGGGTAAAAAGCTGCCTGGCAATTTGGTAAACAGCCAGCCCATCGCGATGAAAATTGCCGCGTAAATCAGCAAATAGCGGGCTGGTTTTTTGGCGATTTTGGCGACGCGATTTACATAGCCGTTGGTGCTGCGCGAGAACAAGCGATTAAACCAAGCGAAAAATCCGCCGCCAGCGAGCAGGTTCGCGCCTAAATTTTCGGTCTTGTGTTTGAGCAAGGTCGCGCACAGGGCAGGCGTGAGTGTCAACGCCATCAAGGCGGAGAACATCATGGTCAGCACCAAGGTCACGGCGAATTGGCGATAAATCGCGCCCGTCGAGCCAGGGAAAAACGCCATCGGAATAAACACCGCCATCAACACCAGCGTGATGGCAATAATCGCACCGACAATTTGCTCCATCGCTTTGCGCGTCGCCTCGCGCGGCGACAAGCCTTCCGTGGACATAATGCGTTCGACGTTTTCCACCACCACAATGGCATCATCCACCACGATACCAATCGCCAGCACCATCGCAAACAGCGTCAGCACGTTGATGGAATAACCCAGCAAATAAAGCCCGACCAGCGCGCCGATTAGGGCGATCGGAATGACGATGGCGGGAATCAGCGTGGCGCGCCAATTTTCCAAAAATAAATACATCACCAACACCACCAACAGCAAGGCTTCGGCGAGACTCTTCAACACTTCTTTGATGGAAATGTCGATGAATTTTGAGGTGTCGTAAGGCACCGCCCAATCAAGACTTTTAACTGGAGTGACGCGCAGCGTTTCGTTTGTCCCCTCTCCCGCTTGCGGGGGAGGGTTAGGGAAAAATTTTGCCAACTCGGTCATCTTGGCATTCACGTCGCGCACGGTACTCAGCGCGTTTGCGCCCGGCGATAAACGAATCGCAATCGCGGCAGTGGGCTGTCCGTCAATGCGCGCGTTGCGTGAATAATCCTGCGCACCCAGCTCCACCCGCGCCACGTCTTTCACCCGCAGCGATGAGCCGTCTGGGTTGGTGCGGACGATGATGTTGCCGAATTCTTCGGGTGTCGAGAGGCGGCTTTTGGTCACAATAACGGCGTTGAGTTGCTGCCCTGGCACGGCAGGAACTTGTCCTAATTCGCCCACTGCCAGTTGTGAGTTTTGCGCGCGCACTGCTTTGGCAATATCCGCTGGCGAGAGTTTGTAATGCTGCAATTTGTCGCTGTTTAGCCACAGCCGCATCGAGTATTCCGTACCGAACAATAGGGCTTCACCCACGCCCGGCACGCGCCGAATACCGTCTAACACGCTGGCAGTGGCATAGCTGCCCAGTGCCACATCGTCCAGACTTTTATCGGGTGAAAACAGTGCGACAAACATCACATAATTACGCGCAGTTTTCGCCACGGTAATACCCAAACGCCGCACATCTTCGGGCAGACGCGCCTCGGCGCGCTTGATGCGGTTTTGCGTTTCTACGGAGGCTAAATCGAGATTCGTGCCCGCCTCAAAGGTCAGCGTGATGCTGCCATTACCCAACTCTGAAGCGGATTCCATATAGAGCAAATGCTCGATGCCGTTCATCTCTTGTTCCAGCAGGGCGATTGAAGTTTCCTCAACCACCTGCGCGGACGCGCCCGGATAAGTGATGCTCACTGACAAGGCGGGTGGCGCGACGGACGGATATTGCGAGACGGGCAGATTATTCAATGCCAATGCGCCACCGAGCAAAATAATCAGCGCGATAACCCAGGCGAAAATCGGACGATTAATAAAAAATTTAGCAAACATTTTGGTCGAACCTCTGAAAATTCATTTTTTGGGCGAACCGCTGTGTCGCGTGCTCGCTCATTCCTAGTCTATCAATCTGATATGCCCGCGTCATTCGCTGCGCGGCTCCTTGCGCTTCATCCCAAAATTCTGCATTTTGAGAGGTTCGACTATTTCTTATCGTTAGTTGCAGCGGCAACAGGTGCGCCACCGAGCGGCACGGGCTTCACCACGCTACCTGCGCGGGCTTTTTGCAGACCGTTTATCACCACTTGTTCGCCGCCTTTTAAGCCTGCTTCGATGATGAAATCTGCGCCTGACATGCCGCCCGTTTGCACGGGGAGTGGTGCGACTTTATTGTCTGCGCCGACCACCAGCACGAATTGTCCTTGTGTTCCCGATTGCACCGCGCGTTGCGGCACTAAAAAAGTGTTTTCTACCACTGCTTGCGGAAAGCGTAGTCGCACGAATTGCCCTGACAATAATTCATGTTTGGGATTGGCAACTTCAGCGCGCATCGCAATCGCGCCCGTGCTGGGGTCGATGCTCAAATCGCTGAAGAAAATTTTGCCTTTATGCTCATACGTTCGACCATCTTCGAGCAGCACTTCCACTTGCACGGAGCGACTCGCTTTCAACTTGCCCGCCTTAACCGCTTGCTGCAAGCGCAGCACATCGGCACTGGGCTGAGTGAAGTTCACATAGATAGGGTCGAGCTGCTCAATCACCGCCAGCGGCGTGGCATCGGTGCGGCTCACATACGCGCCTTCGCTGACCAGCGCGCGCCCGATATGCCCCGTAATCGCAGCAGGGACTTGGGCATTATTGAGGTCTTCTTCGGCGCGTATCATCGCCGCCTGCGCCTGCTTGGCGCGCGCTTTCATCAAATCAAAATCCTGCTGACTCACCGCTTTAATTTCTAACAACGCTTGATAACGCGTCACCGTCATCAACGCCGCTTCCAAATCAGCGCGCGCCGCATCCCGTGCGGCGCGATTGGTACGCGCATCAATGCGATACAGCGATTGCCCCGCTTTGACCTCGCTCCCTTCGCGAAACAAACGCTGCTCAATCACCCCATCCACACGCGCGCGCACTTGCGCACTGCGATACGCCTGCAAGCGACCTGGCAAATCTTGCGTTAGCGTGGCATCACCCGTCACCACCGTCATTACTTCAACTTCCGCAGGCGGCGGAGGCGTGCCCGCAGCGGGACTGGAAGCGGGCTTGTCCGAGCAAGCGGTTAACAAAATCAGGAGGCACAGCGATGGGTATTTCATGGTGAAAATCCTAGCAAGAGAGGCACGAGTGTGCGTCTTAAAAGTATAGCGGCTTTTTGATTTGCTACGCAGCGAACGTGTTGATGTTGCTAGGCAGCAAAGCCTGCTAGGCAAAAAATAAGTACGATTTCTTAGCGAGGATGAGGCAGCAGCAGAGGGGTGGGCGTGAACCTTGCGCTGAGTCGCGCTAGGTTTTAAGTGTGACTAACAATTAGAACTCAACGCGATACTCGACGCGTGCCAGCGTTGCGACTTTGCTCACGCCAGCGTTATACAAGCGACAATCAAGATGCGATTCGATACGGCTGTTACGGCTCATCGGTGCGACATAAGCAAACTCAAATTTTGCTTCGCGTTGGACCAATAACGACAACACTTGAATGAACTTAGTCGTGTCATTGCTGATGGCGGTTTGCGTCACCGTGCCGACCAAGGACAAAGCGTTGTTCACCCCACGATTCGGGGTGTTTAAGGTAAAAGTTGCCGAATCTTGCGCCACCGCAGTGTTGCTAAACGTGTTGGCAAAAATACGGCTGTCCACACGGAAAATTTTCGCTTTGACGTTGCGTTGCTCCACTTCAATCAACTCCGCGACAGGCTGGCTGGTGGTGTCCGCAAGCGGTGCGGTGTTCACTTCAACAAACTTGTAAACCACCGAAGAAATGCGCGCCACGATGCCGTAGGAGTTGGCAGAGCTTGCGCTGCCATTGACGGGCGCAGCGCAAACTCTAGAGGCAGACACCAACGATGTAATGAGAATAATGCCGAGGATAACGAGATGCATGATTCGCCTCCTTTAGAGGGTTTCATGGCAGCCCCGCTATCTTTCCAAAAAGGTGAAGACCGGAGGTTTTGCGTCACCCGATTTCTCAGGTTTTGCCCCATGTTGCTGGCGCGCACAATAGCGAGCGACGCACTAAACACCAAGGTGATTGGTCGGTTTTTGGCAAGGCAAAATGAACGGCAAATGAGCAGACGAACGGTGTCGGATTGGCGATGAGCGGTGGAGAGAGGGAAAGCGCAATCGTGTTTTAGTTGGGGCGTAGTGTGGCAATAAGCGTAGCGGATTGCACCAGCGAAACACTCGGCGCAATAACGATTGCGCCTTACTAGTTCTCATCGCATTTTTCATGGCATCTTCAAGAGTTGGAATGGCTCGTTACGAAATGTCTAACGTGCTAGCTAACTGGCGCGCCGCTTTTCGGCGCGTCCATGTTGAGCGGAGGGTTAGCCATCGCCGCAATGAAAGCGAGAAAAATTGCGATGTCCTGCACAAAGTGTGCGCACCAAGCCCAAAACAAACCATGAGTCTGCAACACGGCATGAGCAAGACACCAACCCACTACTGCAGAGCCTGCGACAACAGCGATGCCAGAGGCTTGTCCTCGAATATGTGCCAATGCGAAAAGCATTGCCGACAAGAGCGCGATTTGTGATGGTTGCAACAGCCCTTGGGCTACAGCGACTATCGCTCCTCGGTAGATGAGTTCTTCCGATAGCGCGTTTACCGCCGACAGCACGATAACCCACAAGCCAAACCTTCTAAGGAATTCCGGCCAATTGGCAATGCCGCGCAAAGAAGCAGAAACCAATGCCAAGGTGGACAAACCGAAACCAAGTGTCAGCAGGCTGCCCAACTGTAGCCAAGAGGCACCATCCATGTGGAGTAAACCAAAAGCCTCGGCTTGAATCGGAGATGCGAGCGCTCCAATGCCGAACACTTTTCCGCTTTCTTGAGTAGCCAGCGAGTTAGCAAGGACAGCGACAACCACTGCCAACACAAAGAATGAAGTTTGATAGCGTACCTGCTTTTGAATGAAACCTCTGGGTTGCACATCCTCGGCACTTTGAATGAGTAGCAACGGAGAACGCCAGAGTGCCCATCCTGCCCATGTTGTGAGCGAGACAGCGGTAACGATAAGGATTATGGCGGTCATGATGATTGCGACGGTTAACGTATATTCGACGGCAATATCGCCGTATAACTTGAGCAGGTTTGCCGCATAAGCTGGTTCATTGTTTGTACCTTGTTGATTTAACAAATGATGCAAAACAAAACATGGCGACTAGGCAAACAAAAACGCCGTTAAAGTTTATACCCTCGATGCACCGCCACCACCCCACCCGTCAAATTAAAATATTCAACGCGTTCTAAACCAGCGTCCGTCATCATGTGTTTGAGCTCTTCTTGTCCCGGATGCATACGGATGGATTCGGCGAGGTAGCGGTAGCTGTCGGCATCGCCCGCAATCATTTGCCCCATTTTCGGCAGCAGTTTGAAGGAATAAAAGTCGTAGGCTTTTTCTAGTGGCTTGGCAACTTTGGAAAACTCCAAAACAATCACGCGACCGCCGGGTTTGATGACGCGGTGCATTTCGCGCAGCGCGGCTTCTTTGTGCGTGACGTTGCGCAGACCAAACGCGATGCTCACGCAATCAAAATAATTATCGGGAAACGGCAGATGTTCGGCATCGCATTGCGTGGTTGGCGTGGCAATGCCTTCGTGGAGCAAACGGTCACGGCCGACGCGCAACATGGCATTGTTAATGTCGGTCAGCACCACTTGTCCGCTGCTGCCCACCGCTTTCAAAAACAAGCGCGACAAATCCGCCGAACCACCCGCCACATCCAATACTTTTTGCCCTTCACGCACGCCGCTGACGCTCACCGCATAGCGTTTCCAAATGCGATGCAAGCCGACCGACATCAAGTCGTTCATCACGTCGTATTTGCTGGCGACCGAAGTAAACACGCCTGCGACTTTCTTGGCTTTTTCGGTTTCATCGACGGTCTCGAAACCGAAGTGGGTTTTGCTCATTTTGACTCTCCGTATTAGTGACCGCAGCCTGTGTGCGCGGCAGGGGCAACGTGCGCACTGGGTTCGCGGCTCTCATTCGCAACATGCAGTTGGCGCAAATAGTCTTGCCATAACGCCGCCTGATGTTTGCCTAAATTGTTTAAGTATTCCCAAGTAAACAGCCCGCTGTCGTGACCGTCATCGAAGCTGATTTTCAGCGCGTATTGACCCACGGGCGCGAGCTCGGTAATCAGCACCTGTTGCTTGCCGACTTGCAACACTTCTTGACCTGGTCCATGCCCGCGCACCTCGGCGGAGGGAGAATTCACGCGCAAAAATTCGTAAGGCAAACGGTAGTGCGCCCCGTCGTCAAAAGCGATTTCAAGTTCGCGAGATTTTTGGTGCAAGGTAATTTCGGTAGGAATCATAGCGAGCGGATTTTCTTTAATAAGGCGGTGGTGGAACGTTCGTGTAAAAACGGAATGCTGTGTACCGTGCCGCCGCGCGCCAACACTTCGCTGCTGCCGACGATATTTTTCGGCTGCCAATCGCCGCCCTTCACCAGCACGTCAGGCTGACATGCCAGCACTAAATTGAGCGGTGTGTCCTCATCGAATTGCATCACTAAACTGACCGATTCCAGCGCGGCTAATACCGCCATGCGATCAGCTTCGGCGTTGATGGGGCGGTCATCGCCTTTGCCTTGACGCTTCACGGATGCGTCGCTGTTTACGCCCACAATTAAGGATGCGCCTAGGGCGCGCGCTTGCGCTAAATAGGTGACATGACCGCGATGTAAAACGTCGAAACAGCCGTTGGTAAACACCAGCGGACGCGGCAGCTTGGCGAGTTGCGCGGCTAAGTTTTCAGCGGTGCAAAATTTGGCTTCAAAGTTGGGCAAGGGATACATCTATTCGCCCAATAAATGATAGTCAATGATGTCGCATAAACCATGCAGACAAACCAGATGCGTTTCTTGAATGCGCGCGGTGCTTTTTGCATTGATGCAAATCAAAATATCGTTGCTGCGCATTGCTTGCGCCATCGCGCCGCCATCGCGCCCTGTCAGCACCACCACGCGCATATTGCGTTCGTGCGCGGCTTGAATCGCGGCGACTACGCTAGGCGAATTGCCGCTGGTAGAAATCGCCAACAAGGTGTCGCGCGGCAAACCCAGTGCGCGCACTTGCTTAGAAAAAATTTGCTGATAGTCGTAATCGTTGGCGATGGAAGTCAGCACCGAACTGTCAGTGGTCAGCGCGATGCACGCCAAACCGGGTCGCTCTTTCTCAAAACGATTGATCAGCTCGGCGGCAAAATGTTGCGCATCCGCCGCCGAACCGCCGTTGCCGCACACCAAAATTTTGCCGTCGTTGGCGACGCAATCAAAAAATAATTGTGCCGCGTCGGCAATCGGCTCCGCCAGCTCGTGCATCACTTGCAGCTTGAGTTCCGCGCTATCTTGGAAGTGTTTAACGATTCTCGCCTGTATATCAATCATGGTTGCTACTCCTTCGTTGCTGCTAAAAATTGGGCGCGGATATTAACCGAATCACGCGCTAAACGCATTCTTCAACCAGTGCAAACCCTTGCCCCTCGCGTCTTCCATCAGCACCGCATCAAAGCGACACGGCGGCAGGCGCGGCAAGCTGGCTAAATAATGTTGCGCGGCGAGAATTAAGCGACGTTGTTTATGCGCATCAATACTGCCTGCCGCGCCGCCAAATTGTGCTGTGCCGCGCATCCGCACCTCGACAAAAACCAAGCACGCGCCGTCTTGCATAATCAAGTCAATTTCGCCCGCGCGGATGCGATAGTTTTGCGTGATGAGGATTAAGCCCTGCTGCTGTAAATAGCGCGCGGCAAATTGCTCTGCCAGTGCGCCTTGGCTACTCATGGACGAGGTTTGAATTGGTCAGGAAACATCTGCGTGTCGGGCTTCGCTGCTGCATCAAGCGATAGCGCGCGTCCTTGTTTGAACACGCCAGGCACGGCACTGCGCAAGAAATTATGTTGCTGCAAACGGACGATGCCGCTCACGCCGTTGAGCGGCATATTGGCGGCTTCGTTGTGTCCGATCATCAGGCGAATGAGTTGGTAGGCGTCGATGCCCAGTGCGTAGAGGCGTTCTTCGTCAATCGACAGCGGCGTGCTGCTGTGTGGGAAGCCTATCACCGCTGCATGGTCGGGCTGTAACAGCCACGGCATATCGACAAAACGTACGCCATTCAAGTCGTAATTTGCCAGCGTGGCTTCGTTGCCAACAAAAATTTGCGAGGTGGCATAAATCGGCAAACCCGCAGGTAAAAAAGGGCGAATGTGGCGCGCATTTTCGGCATCGGTAGCAAGAAAAATTAAGCTGTCGGGCGTGTTGCTCAAGCCTTTTAGGACGCTGGTATCGCCGTTGAAATCAATCTCGCTGGTAATTTTGCCACCCGCTGCCACCCACGCTTCTTCAAATGCCAACTGCATACGCTGCGCCAGCGGCGTGTGTCCCGTAATCACAATCACCTTATGCAAATCGCGCTGCATCGCCAGTTGCGCCACGCTGCGCGCCTCATCATCTAACGCCATGCCGAAGAAAAATAACCGCTCAGCGGGCGGCACCTCGACGTTATTCAAAGCCAAGCTCGGCACAGGAATCTGCGGCATTGCCGCCAGCGTCGCCACGCCTTTGCGCGTCAACGGACCGACCACCGCGCGCGCGCCATTTATCACCGCCTGCCGATACAGCTCGGCGACGTTACGACTTTCGTCAACGCTGTACACCTGTATCGGTAACGCGCT
This sequence comes from Sideroxydans sp., assembly GCA_029850585.1. Classification (GTDB taxonomy): domain Bacteria; phylum Pseudomonadota; class Gammaproteobacteria; order Burkholderiales; family Gallionellaceae; genus Gallionella. The sequence goes on along the minus strand of JARCRQ010000012.1, from coordinate 18,105 downwards.
GCTGTCTAAACTCGCCGCTGCCATAAAACCTTGCTGCACCGCTGTTGCCGCTGCACCAAAATTTTTATCATTTAAGGGTAACAACAACGCGAGATGCGCGCGCGCGTTGGCATTCACAACCAACGCAGGCTCTTCAATAATCGGTGCGACCGTCACGGACGGCAACAGCGGCACGTCGAGCGGCGTGATAACGGGGGCTTCAACAATAGGTGCTGCGACAGGGGCGGGCGCGGCAATGGCGATAGGCACAGGCTTTTTCAGCGGTGCAGGCGTACTACAAGCGTATAGTGCGCACGAAATTAAAACCCAGAGGACGCGATGTTGCATACCGATCACCCACAAAAATTAGAGGCGGCATTATATGTAGTTGCCACACCAATAGGTAACTTGCGCGACATCACGCTGCGCGCCCTAGAAATTCTCGCCCATGCCGACATCGTCGCCGCCGAAGACACGCGCAACACCGCGCATTTATTAAGCCAGCACGCCATTCGCGCCAAACAACTCATCGCCGTCCATCAACACAACGAACGCGGCGCGGCCGACAAAATCATCGCGCAATTACAAGCGGGTTTAAGTGTTGCATTTGTCAGCGACGCAGGCACACCTGCGGTCAGCGACCCCGGCGCGCTGCTGGTGCAAGCCGTGCTGGCAGCGGGTTTGCGCGTCATTCCGATTCCGGGCGCGAGTGCCGTGGTGGCGGCGTTATCGGCGGCGGGATTAAACGACGCACACTTTTTGTTTTATGGCTTTTTGCCCAACAAATCGGCGGCGCGCTGTAGCGTGTTGCAAAGTTTGCAAGAACATCCTTACACCCTAGTGTTTTACGAAGCCCCGCATCGCATCGTCGAAAGCGTTGCCGATTTATGCGCGGTGTTCGGCGGTGAACGGCAAATCGTGTTGGCGCGTGAAATCACCAAATTGTTCGAGACCATCCATTCCTGCAAATTAAGCGAAGCCGAAGCGTGGCTGCTGTCCGACAGCAACCAACAACGCGGCGAATTCGTGGTATTGATTTCGGGCGCAGTTGCCCAAACGGGACTGGCATTAGAAACGCAACGCATCTTGCAATTACTACTCGCCGAATTGCCCCTCAAACAAGCGGTACAACTCACCACGCAAATTACGGGTGCGGCTAGAAACGAAATTTATCCGCTGGCGTTGCAACTCAAGAATCAGCCAGAGTCGTAATGCCCATTGAATTTTTTGCGGGCAATAAAAAAGGGAGGCTTATGCCTCCCTTGTTCGTTTAACTGCGCCGCTTAGTTATAGTCGGGGAAGTTAGGAATGTTAACCGTGTCAGAGTCGAATACACCTTTAGCCGCTTGGGTGTGGCAAGCGTTACACATACTCAACGACTTCACGTCTTTGTTGTCTTTAATCATGTTGGCAGGAATCTCTTCATGCACACGCTTGATGTAACGCAGCTCGGTAATACGCAACGGAGCTTGACCGCTGTTAGCGATTTTGCGCGCACGTTTATACCAAGATTTTTCGGCTGCATTGTTAGTTGCGTAGTCGAGTACGCGCTCCAGTGTTGCCGCATCCATTTCTGCATTGTCACCAAAGTGATTTTTCAGAGCCGTGGCGTTTAACAATTTTTCCCATGACGCGCTCGGCAACAAGCCTGCTGGATAAGCGAAATGGCATTCACCACATTCTTTCGCATACGTTTTATCCGTGACCGATTTGAAGTTTTTCATGCGCTCAAAACTGAGCAACCAATCGGCTGTGGTTTCGCCCGCGAATGCTGTGTTAGTGAGGAATAATGCGCTGCTCAACAGCGCGATGAGTTTGAATTTTTTCAACATATTTGTTCTCCTTACCAAGTCAATTTAACCGCAACCGCCATGGCTACGCCGCCTAATTCGGCAATCCCTGCATGGCTCACAGGCACTTTAGAATTCGCTGATTTATTTACTGCGTACATCATCATCAACGCGCCTGCCGTGCCCAGCATGGCGTGCAAATTGTCGGGGTCAGTGAAGCCGTCTTCCATGTGAAAATCATCCCAATGGTCAATCAAACCAGAGGTCACGGTTGCTGCTGCCATAAACGCTGCCGCTTTTGCCAGCTTGGCGTGCGCGCCATTGGTTTGGCGCGGAGGCTGTTGTGAGGGCGGCGGGCAATTGACTTCACAGCCTTCCCCGGGTGCGCTAAAAGCCGTGGCGGCAACTAATGCCAGCGTCGTCCAACCCATGTATTGATGCAGCTTGTCGCCTGACACCCAAGGTTCAGAAAACTCTGCCTTAGGGGCTGCGCTGCTGACACTGGCAGGCTGCGTGTCGTTAGACGCGAGCATGAACGATTTAGGGCTAGCACTTGCAGCAGGCAAACTCAAGTCGAGTGTGCTGTCCGCCGCGAACGAGGTATTACAAGCCAATGCTAAACAAAGGCTCGCTACAATTTTCTTGTAGGGGTGATTGCGTTTCATAGGATTTCCTTCAGATAAAAACTACATTGATTAAAAAATAATACGGTGAAAAATTAGCGGTTGTACAGATAGGCGAACACGGCAGCAGCGATGACTAATGCCGCACCTAACCAAGCGTAGCCGTGGGTGATGCCGTGTTGTTCTGCCCCTTTTTTGTAGCCAGTAATCATGGCGCGCACGAGGTTTTCTTTATGCAAAAAACTGCTCATCGCGACACCAAACAAATGCCCCGCAATCACCACCAACATGCCGTTGGTGAGATAAGCGTGGATGGTGACTACGCTGTCTGCTACGTCGTCTTGCAGCAACAGCACGCCCGTCACACCAAGACCGATGCCCATGCCGAGTAATAACCAAATCGCAATGCTGCCGATGGGGTTGTGACCGACAAAATGTTGCGCATCATTTTTGAACAGCGAGCGCACATAAGTGATGACGGTGGCGGGATGAAAAATAAACGAGCTAAAGCGCGCGTGCTTGCTGCCAACAACCCCCCACACCAAACGAAAGGCAATTAAGCCGAACAAAATAAAGCCCAGCGTGACGTGTATCTCGCGGGTTTTTTCGGAATCAGCAGTGAGATACGCACCCAAAAAAGACAAGGCTTGCAGCCAATGAAACACCCGCGTGGGCACGTCCCACACTAGAATTTTTTTAGTCATGGCGGCTTAGTGAGCGGAGTGTTTATGGCTGCTATGTGCTGCGGCAGGCGCGGCTTCAACTGGCTTAGCAACAGGTGCAGGTGCGGCGGCAACAGGCTGACCGACGGCTAACAAATAGCTCATGACGTCGCCTTGTTCTTGCGCCGTACATTCGCGATCCAATACATCGTTGCAATTACGCTTAAACCATTTCGCTACTTTTTTCGGTTCAGTAAAGCGTTCTTCATTTGCCTTAGGAGCCATCGGTTTAATGACTTTTTCGGTCTTAGCATGTTTGCCCGAATTCATCGGATTATCGGTATGGCAAGACGAGCAACTCCATTCGCCGCCATGTTTAGCCTTGAAAAAAGTTTCGCCGCGCGCAGCAGAAAAACCTTGAAAGCCAGCGGTATTCGCGGCTTCAGCTTTAATCGTGGCAAGAATTTCAGCGGGCGTTTCAGCAAACGCGCTGCTAACGATAGAGGTCAAACAAAATAAAGCGATAAGGGTGCGTGACATGATGATTTCCTAAAGTAAAAAAAGCCGCGCATTTTACGGGAGAAATAGTTTTCTCCGCCCAAAAAATATGACCATTTATCGGCTGATAAATGGTCATTGCCAGGCTAGGTAAAACACGCTAAGCGACTAGACCATTATTACGCTGACCAGTTCACCGCGTCGGTGAAATAAGTTGCCAGCACAATCAAACCAAAGGCGATGCGATACCAAGCAAAGGCTGTGAAATCATGGCGGCTGATGTAACGCAACAAAGCGCGCACCGCGAAAAACGCGCTGATAAATGACGCAATCGAACCGACTAAAAAGATGCCCATGTCCTCGCTGTGAAAATCGTGGCGGTACTTCACCACTTCATACAGCGTCGCCATGCTGATAGTGGGTATCGCTAAAAAAAATGAGAACTCGGTGGCGGCACGGCGTGATAAACCAAAAAATAAACCACCGATGATGGTCGAACCCGAACGCGACGTGCCAGGTATCAACGCCAAGGCTTGCGCCAGCCCCATTTTCAACGCGTCGCGCCAGTGCATATCTTCGACATTTTCGATGCGAATGACATGCTGACGTTTTTCTGCCCACAAGATAATTAAGCCGCCGACGATAAACGCCAGCGCAACAGGAATCGGCGCGAACAAGTGTTCCTTAATCACTTTACCAAACAACAAACCTAATATCGCCAGCGGTAAAAAGGCGATAAATAAATTGAGTGTGAAGCGTTGCGCGGCTGCTTGTTTTTGCAGCAAGCCAGATGACACCGATGCCAGCTTGGCACGATATTCCCAGCACACCGCGAGGATGGCAGCGAACTGAATGACAATCTCAAATACCTTGCCGCGCGCGTCATTAAAGTTGAGCAAATCGCCGACTAAAATTAAATGCCCTGTCGAGGAGATAGGCAAAAATTCGGTGAGACCTTCGACGATGCCAAGAATGGCTGCCTTGAGCAATAAAATAATATCCATTTTAATTTTGGTGAGTGGTGAGTGGAGAGGTTGTCAGTGCTAAGCGCGCAACGCGTTGATTGATGGCGATGCGCTGCGCATCGGTAATCGTTGGCCAAGCGATAATTTCGTCAAAAGTGCGCTTACAACTGCGACACACATCGTCGCCTAGCACGGTGCTGCAATGACCTGTACAAGGCGATTCAGCAGTGACGCTAATTAGATTTGTGAGCATTGTTTTTGCCGCAATATGAATTCGTTGTGGGTCGGTAGGTACGAAGCTGAAATCGCTGCCCTGCAATTTCTATATCGTTAAATTCGGGTTTAACTAATTTGAAATTACCGGCGGCGATTTGCGCCAAGCTGTCTTCATAGCAAACATTCGACGCGGGAAATTCACCATTAAGGCGGTAGTTGTCGCCAAAATTTTGCATCACTATCACACCTGCTTCCGCACGACTCGCTTCTCTTGCGAAGAGAACGGCATCTAAGCGTTGGTCATTATTGACATCCAGCAACCACACCGCGCATTCTGAATTGAGTTCAAAGCATCGCCTGAGTAGCCAATGTTGTTTCTCTGCCGCCATCATTGCGCTGATAAGTTTTTCATCCAGCACCGCCTTACTCGGTAAGACGCGCAACTTGCTGCGCAATTGCGCCGCGCTCAAGGTTTCATTTTCGCTATTCCAGCGTTGCGTTTTGGCGATAAATAATTTGGCTTTTGCGGCGATAGCGGTTTGTTCGGGATGAGCTATGCCAGTCGCCAACTGCGCTAACGCCTCGTGTCCGTAACGACCCGCCTCCCAACGCAGATAGTCAAAATCAAATTTTTCCAACGTGACTGTTTGCGCGCTGAGGCGTTGCATTTGGCTGTTTACCGCGATACGCCGTGCGTCGGCAAGCGGGCTTAACAAAGCCAGTAAGCCACCACACAGTACGATTGCCGCAATGATATTGGTGGTGCTGATGCTTGCCAGCCAAGGCTGGGCGCGCCAGGCGGATAGTGCGTAGCCCAGCACATAAATGCTCGCCATCAAAGCGACGAATACGCCCCACACGCGATCTTCGCTCCAGCCGTATTGCGCAATGCGCAAGCCCATCGCCCACCATGCCACGCTGACCACCACCAATAAGCCTAACCACGCCCATGCCAAGCTGCGACTGAGTAAACGACCATAAGCTGGCGGCGTGAGTCCGTCTTGATAGGCGGCATTGACGAAGTTGATACACAACGCCGCGCACCACAACATGATGAATGCCGCATCATGGGTTTTGAATAACGCGTCCACGCCAGTGAAGGGCAAAGCCGCCACCCACACCACGATAAACAGCATCAACAGTGGCAATAGCCAAGCCAGCATGGACAACTGGAAACGCCGCAGCGTGATGACCATTTCGCTGCGCGCCAAACCGAGCGCGAAGGCGGTGCTAAAGGCAATGCTGGTCACGGGAATAATGAACACCGCTTGCTCAATAAGCTGATGCATAAAGCTCAAGCCGATTAAATCTAACAAGCCCGAACCTGCCACTAACACCACCCAAAACAGGCCTGTCAATGCGCCCGCGCTCAAGCACAACATGGCGTTGCGCCACGCACTGGCAAATAAATCGTGATATGTCCAGCTGCGCGTGGTTGGGTTGAAGTGCGCCAACAGTGGAATCAGGACGAAACCTAATACGCTAGCCGCTAATAAATCGCCTGGACGAAAACGCTGCGTATCAAAGCTGGTGGTGGCTATAAAGTCGTTTGCCCAGCCGCTATATGCGCCTAACAGGGGGAATAAAACAGCAATAAATGCTAGCAGTTGGATGCGCCGCGTGCGGCTGAGCGAGCTTAAATCGGCACTCAAATAAATCGCCAGCGGCACAGATAAAGCTAGATACAACAAGGCGTGCAGGCTGATACTGTCGGTGGCAGGCCACAGCTTTAACTCGTTCGCTTGCCATAACGCCCACAAACCCCAGCCTTGCAATGTCCCAACCAATAACAATTTTCGCAACATGACGCGCTCCTGTTGGGATGCTTATGATTTGCTGTACAGCTGGCTGCCTTTTTTCACAAACTCAATCGCTTTTAATTCCATGCCTTTGTTCAACGCGTCGGCATCGCTGAGACCTTCTTTAGCGGCGAATTCGCGCACGTCTTGCGAGATTTTCATCGAGCAGAAATGCGGCCCACACATCGAGCAAAAATGTGCGATTTTGGCGGATTCTTTAGGCAAGGTTTCGTCGTGAAATTCACGCGCACGATCGGGGTCTAGACCTAAATTAAACTGGTCATCCCAACGGAATTCAAAACGCGCTTTAGACAAAGCGTTGTCGCGCACTTGTGCGCCTGGATGCCCCTTCGCCAAGTCGGCGGCGTGGGCGGCAATTTTGTAAGTAATGATGCCTTCTTTCACGTCGGCTTTATTCGGCAAACCCAAGTGTTCTTTGGGCGTGACGTAGCACAGCATCGCCGTACCGAACCAACCTATCATCGCCGCACCAATCGCACTGGTGATGTGATCGTAGCCGGGCGCGATGTCCATGGTCAGCGGACCTAGCGTGTAAAACGGTGCTTCTTTACACCACTTGAGTTGCAAATCCATGTTCTCTTTAATCAGATGCATCGGCACATGACCTGGACCTTCTATCATCACTTGCACATCATGTTTCCATGCGATGTCGGTGAGTTCACCCAAGGTTTTCAATTCGCCTAATTGCGCTTCGTCGTTGGCATCGTAAATCGAGCCAGGACGCAGACCATCGCCTAAGCTAAAGGTCACGTCATAGGCTTTCATGATTTCGCAAATGTCCTCGAAATGCGTGTAGAGGAAGTTTTCTTTGTGATGCGCCAAGCACCACTTCGCCATAATCGAACCACCGCGCGACACGATGCCCGTCATACGATTCGCGGTCATCGGCACATAGCGCAGCAACACGCCCGCATGGATGGTGAAATAGTCCACGCCTTGCTCGGCTTGCTCAATCAGGGTGTCGCGGAAAATTTCCCAAGTCAGGTCTTCGGCTTTGCCGTTCACTTTTTCGAGGGCTTGATAAATCGGCACGGTGCCAATCGGCACAGGCGAATTGCGGATTATCCATTCGCGCGTTTCGTGGATGTTTTTACCCGTGGATAAATCCATCACCGTATCGCCGCCCCAACGAATCGCCCAAGTCATTTTTTCGACTTCTTCTTGGATGCTAGAACCCAACGCCGAATTGCCAATGTTGGCGTTAATTTTTACCAAGAAATTGCGCCCGATAATCATCGGTTCGAGCTCAGGATGATTGATGTTGGCGGTAATCACCGCGCGACCCGCCGCCACTTCACTACGCACAAATTCAGGGGTAATTTCTTTGGGCATGGCTTTGCCAAAATTTTCGCCTTGGTGTTGTTTACGCATCATCGCGGACATTTGTTCGGCGACTTTTTGATTCTCGCGAATCGCGATGTATTCCATTTCGGGGGTGATGATGCCAGCGCGTGCGTAATGCATTTGCGTGACATTTTTGCCCGTCTTGGCGCGACGTGGCGCGCGGCTCAAATTAAAGCGCATATCGGCGAGAGCAGGATCATCCAAGCGTTGCTGACCATAGGCAGAAGTCATGCCGTCCAACTGTTCGGTGTCATTGCGCTCGCTAATCCAGCCTTCACGCATCGCCGCCAAACCCGATTGAATATCAATTTTTACTGCAGGGTCGGTGTAAGGGCCTGAGCAGTCATACACATAAATCGGCGGATTGATTTCCGCGCCCATGCTGGCAGGCGTTTCGGCTTGCGAAATTTCGCGCATCGGCACTTGAATATCGGGGCGCGAACCTTGCACATAAAATTTGCGCGAATTCGGCAAAGGCTTAATCGCCGCCTCATCAACGTGGGCGGCAGTGGCTAAAAATTGGGGATTGGCGTTCATTTATGTGATGCTCCAAGAAATAAAAATGGGGAGCATCTTTTTAAGAATGCTTCCCTACGACGGCATGATCCGTACAGGTTCAAAGGGTGTTTCTCACTGCTCCAGTTGAGTGGGCAGACCCCTAGCGAGGGCGCAACTTACTGGAAAGACACGCTTAAGGCAAGTCGGCTAATTCGCTCAGCGCGGTCAACTTGATGCTCAAGGCGTGCTGATTTTTAATCACATTGAGCAAGCGGTCGATGTTGGGATGCTTACCTGGATGCAGTTTTGCATCATGCGTATGTTCAGCGTACATCGCGATTCCCTCTTGCGCTGCCGCGACGCTGAGGCTGCCAAATTTTTTGGCTAAATGTTGATACAGTTTGAGCGAGCCTAAGCTACCTGCTTTGTTTTCAATCAGTCCCGCATTGCTGCCATCGGCGTTAAATAAAGCGATGCTGGCAAGGTGTTCGGCACTATCTAAACACGCGAGGATGTCGTTAAATTTTTTCATTGGAACGGCGGCTAAGGATTTTTGAGGGGCGCGACGATAGCAGATTTTCAGCCATTCATCTGTTGCGCCCGACACAGCAAGCCGCTGTTTCGGGCGCAGCAGTGCTAGAATGCGCGCCTTCAAAATAAGGCAATTCTCATGTTATCTACCGCAAATATCACCATGCAATTCGGCGCGAAGCCTTTATTCGAGAACGTTTCAGTTAAATTTGGCGACGGCAACCGTTACGGTTTAATTGGCGCAAATGGTTGCGGCAAATCGACCTTTATGAAAATTTTAGGACGTGATTTGGTGCAAACCTCTGGCGAGGTGATGCTGGATAAAACCGAGCGGCTGGGTAAATTGCGTCAAGATCAATTTGCTTACGAAGAGATGCGCGTGTTGGATGTGGTGCTGATGGGACACACCGAAATGTGGGCGGCGATGTCGGAACGCGACGCGCTGTATGCGAATCCCGACGCGACAGAAGAAGACTATATGCGCGCCGCCGATTTGGAAGCGACCTTCGCTGAATACGATGGCTACACCGCTGAAGCGCGTGCGGGTGAATTGCTGCTAGGCTTAGGGATTGCGATTGAATTGCATCAGGGTTTGATGAGCGCGGTTGCACCTGGCTTTAAGTTGCGCGTGTTGCTGGCGCAAGCGTTGTTCTCTAACCCCGATATTTTGTTGCTGGATGAGCCAACCAATAACTTGGACATCAATACCATACGCTGGCTAGAAAATATTCTGAACGCACGCACTTGTACCATGGTCATCATTTCGCATGATCGACATTTTCTGAATAGCGTATGTACTCATATGTCCGATTTGGACTACGGGAAAATCACCACTTACCCTGGCACTTACGACGATTACATGATGGCAGCGCAACAGGCGCGCGAACAGCAATCGGCGGACAACACGAAAGCGAAAGAAAAAGTTGCCGAGTTGAAAGCCTTTGTGGCGCGTTTCTCGGCGAATGCTTCTAAGGCAAAACAAGCGACTTCACGCGCGCGTCAAATCGACAAAATTAAAATCGAAGACATCAAACCGTCGAGCCGCCAATATCCGTTTATTCGCTTTGAATACGACGAGCGCGAAAAACTGCATCGCACCGCTGTGGAAGTTGAACACATGTCTAAAGGCTTCGACAAAGTGCTTTTTTCCAATGTGAATTTGCGCGTGGATGCAGGTGAAAAAATCGCCATTATTGGTTCTAACGGTATCGGTAAAACCACCTTGTTGCGCTGTTTGGCGGGTGATTTAGCGCAAGACACCGGCACGATTAAATGGACGGAAAAAGCCAATATCGGTTACTACGCGCAGGACAGTTACAGCGAGTTCGCCGAAGATAAAATTATGACGGACTGGATGACTTACTGGCGCGGTTCAACGGACGATGACCAGACCGTGCGCGCCACACTGGGGCGTTTATTGTTCTCTGGTGACGACGCGCACAAGCCCGTCAAAGTTTTATCGGGTGGTGAAAAAGGACGGCTGTTATTCGGCAAATTGATGCTGCAAAAACACAATGTGTTGCTGATGGATGAGCCGACCAATCACATGGATATGGAGTCCATCGAGTCACTCAATACCGCGTTGCTGGAGTACAAAGGCACGGTGGTATTTGTCAGCCATGACCGCGAATTTGTCAGCTCCTTGGCGACGCGCATTATCGAAATCACCGACAAAGGTGTGAACGATTATCACGGTACTTATGAAGAGTATCTGCGCGACCAAGCGGTGGCGTAACACTGCACAACGAGGCTAGATGATGGTGGCTTCAGCAACAATCGGCGTATTCGATTCTGGTGTGGGCGGACTGTCCGTGCTACACCACATCCGCCGCACCTTGCCCGAAGCGCGCTTGATTTATGTCGCCGATTCCGCGCACGTTCCCTACGGCGATAAGCCCGCAGCCTATATCGAACAACGCTCGCACGCCCTTGCTCGCTTCCTAATTTCGCAAGGTGCAGATGCGCTTGTCATCGCCTGTAACACCGCCACCGCTGTCGCAGCCGCCAGTTTGCGCGCGCAATTTTCTTTGCCGATTATCGGCATGGAGCCCGCCGTCAAACCTGCCGTCGCGGTCAGCAAGAGCGGCGTAGTGGGCGTGTTGGCAACCACTGGCACACTAGAAAGTGCGCGCTTTGCCGCCTTGTTAGAACGCTACGGCGAAGAAGTGGAAATCATCACGCAAGGCTGTCCGGGTTTAGTTGAGCAAGTCGAACAAGGCGATTTACATGGCGCAAAAACTCGTGAACTCATCACGCGCTACACCGCGCCATTATTGGCACGCGGGGCGGACACTTTAATTTTGGGCTGCACCCACTACCCCTTTCTTGCGCCACTGATACGCGAACTGGTCGGCAGCGAAATTACTTTAGTTGATACAGGAGCGGCGGTAGCGCGCCAATTGCAGCGTCGTTTGCCAGTCGAGCGGATTTGCCGCGCCACAGATGAGGTGGATGCAACGGCGCAAGTGCAAATTTACACGAGCGGCGACATCGCTCAGGCGCAGCCGACCCTTGCTAAATTGTGGCATGAACCCGCCAAACTGCGCGGCTTGCCTAGTCAGTATTGTTAGGCTAAGCGCGCGCTAGCTTGCCTGTCGGATGAGTTCTAGCGTAACTCTCGCTAGATTGCGGGATTTTTAGTTTAATCAAGGCAAATAAAGTATTGACGTTTTATCTAGGCATTGTTTAGAATGCGCGGCTGTTAAAAGAGGCAAATTTGAATACAGCAGTGCGCAAAATTATTTTGGTACAGATTGCGGTGGCTGCGTTAATTGCCCTGTTGATGTGGATAGTGCTAGGTCAGCTAGCTGCCATATCAGCCTTAGCGGGAGGTTCAATCGGTTTTATCACAGCGTTAGTGTATGCAAAAAAAATGTCCACACCGCAAGGTGCTGAGGCAAAAAAAATTGTCCGCGCGCATTACGGTGCGGAAGCATACAAGCTAGCGTTTACGATGCTGTTGTTCACCTTGGTATTCAAAGAATTCAAAGCAGTAGAGGCGTTACCGTTGTTTATCGGTTACGCAGGGACCCTAGTAGTTTATTGGGCGGCATTAATTTTTGTGTGAAAAAACTATGAGCGCAGAAGGTCAAACAACCTCGGAATATATCCAGCATCACCTTACCAATTTACATGCAGGTGAGGGCTTTTGGTCGTTCCATTTAGATACTTTGTTGGTGTCATTGGTGATGGGTTTAATTGTGTTCGGCACGATGTGGTTGGCGGCGCGTAAAGCGACGGCTGGCGTACCAGGTCGGATGCAAAACTTTGTCGAGATGGTGGTCGATATGGTGCATTCGCAAGTGAAAGATACTTTTCACGGCGATAGCAAGCTGATTGCGCCGTTGGCATTAACCATCTTCGTGTGGATTTTTGCGTTGAATGCGCTGGACGTTGTGCCTGTGGATTTGCTGCCGTTAGTGGCGAGTTGGTTTGGCGTGCATCATCTTAAAGTGGTCGCGACCACTGATTTGAATGCAACTTTCGCGATGTCGATTAGCGTATTTTTGCTGATTTATTTCTACAGCTTCAAAATCAAAGGCTTTAAGGGTTTTAGCAAAGAAATTTTGTTTTCGCCGTTCGGTAAAAATCCTGTGCTGATTCCAGTGAACATTTTGTTCCGCGTGGTGGAAGATATTGCTAAGCCAATTTCGCTGGCTTTGCGTCTGTTCGGTAACATGTACGCGGGTGAAATGGTGTTTATTTTGATTGCGCTGTTGCCGTGGTATTTGCAATGGACGCTGGGTGCGCCTTGGGCAATTTTCCATCTGTTAATCATCACCTTGCAAGCGTTCGTATTTATGATGTTGACAGTTGTGTATTTAAGTATGGCGCATGAGAGTCACTAAGTTTTGAAGTTGTTTTTTGTTGGTATGTTTGTTTTTAACTTGTTGTAACTAAACCTCTAGGAGATAAAGATGGAATTAGCACTATTGTTGGGTAATGTTTCGATTGCTGTTGCGTTGCTGATTGGTTTTGGCGCGTTGGGTACTGCGATTGGTTTTGGTTTGTTGGGCGGCCGTTTCTTGGAAGGTGCAGCGCGTCAACCAGAAATGATTCCTACATTGCAAGTTAAGATGTTTATCGTGGCAGGTCTGTTGGATGCGGTAACTATGATTGGTGTTGGTATTGCGTTGTACCTGTTGTTCGCAAACCCATTCATCGCAATCGTTAAGGGTTAATTCACCCTCGTATTTGACCGAAAGGGATCACTGTGAATATCAACGCAACCTTACTGGGACAAGCAATTACCTTTGCTATTCTCATTTGGTTCACCATGAAGTTCGTTTGGCCGCCTTTGTTGGCGGCAATGGACGAGCGTGCTAAAACCATCGCAGATGGTTTGGCAGCAGGTGAACGTGCTAAGCATGACCTTGAGTTGGCGGCAAAACGCTCAGCTGAAGTGATACGCGAAGCAAAAGAGCAAGCGGCGCAGATTATTGGTAACAGCGAAAAGCGCGCCAGCGAAATCGTCGAAGAAGCTAAAGCTAAGGCTAAAGTGGAAGGTGATCGTCTGGTGGCGGGTGCTAAGGCTGAAATCGACCAAGAAGTTTTCCGTGCAAAAGAACAGTTGCGTAGCCAAGTTTCGGCGATTGCATTGGCTGGCGCAGGCAAAATTTTGGGTCGTGAAATTGACGCTAAAGCACACAATGATTTGCTCGATAAACTCGTCGCGGAAATCTAAGCCATGTCTGAAGCCAATACTATTGCTCGTCCTTACGCCATTGCGGCGTTTGAAGTAGCACAAAAGCAAGCTGATTTAGCGGGCTGGTCTGCTGTCATGCAAACTTTGTCTGGCGCATTGGCAAACGTGGAAGTGAAGGCTGTGGTTAGCAGTCCTCGCATCAAAACAAGCCAAGTTCAAGACTTAATGTTGGCATTGGCGGGCAAGCTGAGCAAAGAGCAAGGCAATTTTGTTCGCGTGTTGGCTGAAGCGGGTCGTTTGGAAGTGGTTGCTGAAATCGCGCAAATGTATGAAGCGTTGCGCGCTGAAGCTGAAAAATCCGCACAAATTACTGTCAGTTCAGCGTTCGCGCTGAATGATGCGCAACAAGCGAAAATTGCTGCTGCACTGAAAACGCGCTTAGGTCGCGACATTCAGTTGAGCTGCAAAATAGACCAAGCCTTGCTAGGTGGAATTGTGATTCGCATGGGCGATAAGGTGATTGATGGCTCAGCCAGCACCCGCTTGTCCGAATTGGCAACCGCATTAGCTTAAGATCGAAATAATCGAAATAAGGAAAACTCAGATGAAGCTCAACCCTTCTGAAATTAGCAATTTGATTCGCAGTCGCATCGAAAATTTTGATGCGGCAACGCAAGCTCGCACCGAAGGTACTGTGGTCAGCGTGACCGACGGTATCGTTCGCGTGCACGGCTTGTCGGATGTTATGCAAGGTGAAATGTTGGAATTCCCTAGCAATACGTTTGGTTTGGCATTGAACTTGGAGCGCGATTCAGTTGGCGCAGTTATTCTGGGTGAGTACGAACACATTAAAGAAGGCGACACCGTTAAATGTACCGGTCGCATTTTGGAAGTGCCAGTGGGTCCTGAATTGTGTGGTCGTGTAGTGAACGCTTTGGGTCAGCCGATTGATGGTAAAGGCCCCGTTAACGCTAAGTTGACCGACAAAATTGAAAAAGTAGCTCCAGGCGTGATTGCGCGTAAGTCAGTTGATCAACCTGTGCAAACAGGTTTGAAATCAATCGACTCTATGGTTCCAGTTGGTCGCGGTCAACGCGAATTGATTATTGGCGATCGTCAAACAGGTAAAACTGCGGTAGCGATTGATGCAATCATTAACCAAAAAGGTCAAGGCGTTACTTGTATCTACGTGGCGATTGGTCAAAAAGCATCGACGATTGCAAACGTGGTGCGCAAATTGGAAGAGCACGGCGCGTTGGGTTACACCATCGTAGTTGCTGCGACGGCTTCTGATTCTGCTGCGATGCAATTCTTGGCTCCGTATGCAGGTTGCACCATGGGCGAATACTTCCGCGATCGCGGCGAAGACGCGCTGATTGTGTACGATGATTTGACTAAACAAGCGTGGGCTTACCGTCAAATTTCATTGTTGCTGCGTCGTCCGCCAGGTCGCGAAGCATATCCTGGTGACGTGTTCTACCTGCATTCTCGCTTGTTGGAACGTGCTGCTCGCGTTAACGCGGACTACGTTGAAGCCTTCACTAAGGGCGCAGTAAAAGGTAAAACAGGTTCTTTGACTGCCTTGCCGATTATTGAAACTCAAGCAGGCGACGTTTCTGCTTTCGTACCAACCAACGTGATTTCGATTACCGACGGTCAGATTTTCTTGGAAACTGACTTGTTCAACGCAGGTATCCGTCCGGCGATTAACGCGGGTATCTCGGTATCTCGCGTAGGTGGTGCAGCGCAAACTAAAGTCATCAAAAAATTGGGTGGCGGTGTGCGTTTGGCATTGGCTCAATACCGTGAATTGGCTGCGTTTGCGCAGTTCGCTTCTGACTTGGACGAAGCAACCCGTAAGCAATTGGAACGCGGTAAATTGGTAACTGAATTGATGAAGCAGTTGCAATACTGCCCATTGTCAGTGGCTGAAATGGCAGTGACTTTGTTCTGCGTGAACAAGGGTTACTTTGATGACGTGGTAGTGACTAAAGCACTGGCATTTGAATCAGCGGTACATGCTTACCTGAAATCAAGCCATAAGAGTTTGATGGACGCGATTGAAACGACTAAAGACCTGAATAGCGACAACGAAAAACTGTTGTCCGCAGCGATTGAAAAGTTCAAGACAACGGCTGTTTACTAAGTCGAGGTGACACATGGCTGGTAGTAAAGAAATCCGCACGAAAATCAAGAGTGTAGAAAATACACGCAAGATTACGCGCGCCATGGAAATGGTTGCCGCAGCCAAGATGCGTAAAGCGCAAGAACGTATGCGTGCCGCTCGCCCTTATGCTGAAAAAATCCGTGCCGTTGCTGCTCACTTGTCACGCGCTAACCCAGAATACAAACATCCGTTCTTGGTTAAACGTGACAGCATCAAAAAAGTGGGCGTAATTGTCATCACTTCTGATAAAGGTTTATGCGGTGGTTTGAATACCAACGTGCTGCGTTTAGCGGTAAGTCACATGAAGGCATGGGAAGCAGAAGGCAAGCAAGTTGCCGTGTGCGCGATTGGTAATAAAGGCTTTGGTTTTATGAACCGCTTAGGCGCGGAAGTAAAATCTCACCTGACGGGCTTAGGCGACGTGCCGCATGTTGAAACTTTGATTGGTGCGGTAAAAGTGATGTTGGACGCGTATGTGGCGGGCGAGATTGACGCTATCCATATCGGCTACAACCACTTCGTTAACACCATGAAGCAAGAGGCGATGATGGAACAGTTACTGCCGCTGACTAGCGAACAGCTAGGCGAAGCAAACGGCAACTGGGACTACATCTACGAGCCTGATGCAAAAGTGGTGATTGATGAGCTGCTGCTGCGTTACATCGAATCTTTGGTTTACCAAGGCGTAGTCGAAAACATGGCTTCTGAGCAAAGTTCTCGTATGGTGGCGATGAAAGCCGCTTCGGACAATGCGAAGAGCGTGATTGCTGACTTGAAATTGGTGTACAACAAAGCGCGTCAAGCTGCGATTACTCGCGAAATTTCAGAAATTTGCAGTGGTGCGGCAGCGATTGCGTAAAGCAGTTGCTTGTTAACGACAGAAATAATTTAGACGGAGATGCTCAAAATGAGTCAAGGTAAAATTGTTCAAAGTATTGGCGCGGTGGTGGATATTGAATTCCCACGCGACAAAATGCCTAAAGTTTATGACGCGCTGACACTGGCTGCTACTACTAGCACCGTGATTGAAGCGGGTCTGACTTTTGAAGTGCAACAGCAATTAGGTGACGGCGTTGTTCGCACCATTGCGATGGGTTCTTCAGATGGCTTGCAACGCGGTATGTTGGTCAACAACACCAACAGCCCAATCACTGTGCCAGTTGGCGCGGGTACATTGGGTCGTATCATGGACGTGTTGGGTCGCCCCATTGATGACGCTGGCGAAATTAAATGCGAAGAACGTCGTTCAATCCACGCTAAAGCGCCTAAGTTCGACGAATTGTCACCTTCAGTTGACTTGCTCGAAACAGGTATCAAAGTGATTGACTTGGTTTGCCCGTTTGCTAAAGGCGGTAAAGTTGGTTTGTTCGGTGGCGCGGGTGTGGGTAAGACCGTGAACATGATGGAACTGATTAACAACATTGCGAAGCAACATGCCGGTTTGTCAGTGTTTGCGGGTGTAGGTGAACGTACTCGTGAAGGTAACGACTTCTACCACGAAATGAAAGATTCCAACGTGTTGGACAAAGTTGCGATGGTGTTCGGTCAAATGAACGAACCACCTGGTAACCGTCTGCGCGTAGCGTTGTCTGGTTTGACCATGGCGGAAAAATTCCGTGACGAAGGTCGCGACATTTTGTTCTTCGTTGATAACATCTATCGCTACACCTTGGCTGGAACGGAAGTTTCTGCGTTGTTGGGTCGTATGCCTTCTGCGGTGGGTTACCAACCAACTTTGGCTGAAGAAATGGGTCGCTTACAAGAACGTATTACTTCAACTAAAGTCGGTTCGATCACTTCAGTTCAAGCGGTTTACGTGCCTGCGGATGACTTGACCGATCCAGCACCTGCGACCACCTTCTTGCATTTGGATTCGACGGTTGTGTTGTCTCGCGACATCGCATCTTTGGGTATTTACCCAGCGGTTGATCCATTGGATTCAACTTCACGTCAGCTCGATCCATTGGTGGTTGGCGAAGAGCATTACTCAGTCGCGCGTAAAGTCCAAATGACTTTGCAACGTTACAAAGAATTGCGCGACATTATCGCAATTTTGGGTATGGACGAATTGGCACCAGAAGATAAATTGGCTGTGGCGCGTGCGCG
Source organism: Sideroxydans sp. (assembly GCA_029850585.1). GTDB lineage: Bacteria > Pseudomonadota > Gammaproteobacteria > Burkholderiales > Gallionellaceae > Gallionella. The sequence continues at coordinate 261 of JARCRQ010000012.1, read as the reverse complement.
TAAGATTCAGCGTTTCTTGTCGCAACCTTTCCATGTGGCTGAAGTATTTACTGGCGCGCCAGGCAAATATGTCACTTTGAAAGAAACCATCAAAGGCTTCAAAGGCATTGTGGACGGCGACTACGATCACCTGCCAGAACAAGCGTTTTACATGGTTGGCGGCATCGAAGAAGCTGTAGAAAAAGCCAAAACCCTCAACTAATTAGCATCTAACTTTAAGTAGAGGAAATCATGGCAATGACAGTTCATGTAGATATCGTC
>JARCRQ010000011.1 GCA_029850585.1 Sideroxydans sp. | reverse complement strand
GTGCGCCGCCGCGAAAAATCAATCTCAGTCGGGGCTGCGCAACTCGCCCGTTGGGCTCAAACAGTGCTCGCCTAAAGCTCCGCCTGAGATTGCTTTTTCGCGGCGGCGCACATGGGGTGGCAAGTCAAAAGCTGGTGTTGTCTGCTGCGCAGAATTTCTTTTTTGTTGGATGCCCGCCTGCGCGGGCATCGTGCTTTTTAAGGTTTGCGCTTTTGAATTGGTTTTTCTTTTGCTTTTGACTTACCTCCCCTTAGGCACCACCGAGTAGCGCAGACCAGTCAGGGGATTTCGGCGAGGACTGATGAAACAACTAGCCATTCGACTAAGCACGATAAAGCTGTGCAAGTCGCTGGTTATGTTTGAGGTTTAGCCGCACTTGCGAGACCGAGTTCCGCAGCCGCCTGACTGGTCGAGCAACGCAGGGAATCGCGTAGCGATGGCGGGTTGGGGTCGCCTTCTTTTGGTTACTTTTCTTGGCGAGACCGGTATTATGTAGCAGTAGCACAATATCAATATATTCAATTTGTTAGATGTTATTTTACGGCTTTAATAGGCGGGTGTGGAATTGCTTCAAAAATAGCATCCAGTTCAGTCGATATTGTCTCGCGGATACTATCAATTCGATTCACTAATTCACTGATGCTTTTCTCTGCTGTTTCTAACTTACTTAAAGCATCACACGCTGCTTGTGGTGTCATCGGTACAAGCACACCTTGCCGTTCCACTTCTTCCATTGTCATCCCATCCGGCAGTTCAGCAAACTGACGACGCAGCCATTCGACGGCTTTTTCGCCAACGGACGATGATGCGATTAATACTTCACGCTTACCCGCAAAAAGTCTTAATTGCTCGCGCACCAAGCAATTGGCTTTAGCACTACCATTTTTTAACTGCATATTCCATTTCACACATGCAGACCCAAGCGGCAACGTAGGCATTCCATCTGGAATTATTGCAGGCGCAGTTACTTTGTTTTCGTCGATGAACCAACCAGCACGTCTTAACGGCAAAATCTGCTTCTGAATATCGGCGGCTTCCATTGCCAATACTGCGACACGGGAAACTAAGGATGCATCAGATGGAATGGGAATGCTGATCTGGCGTAAATCATCTGGCTGCAATCGCCCAGCGATAGCACTGCGCGCTACACCATTGAGCATTTGTCTCATTTGACGACTATTCAGATAGCCCAAGACATACCACGGGTCAAATTGCGCAGAGAGTGCTTCAAGCTCAACTCTTTTAGGTTCGCGTTCACCTAATTGGTTAGCAATGGATTTATTTTGGACAGCAGACAATCCATGCCACGGCATCAAGATGAATACTGAATGGTTGCACTTCAGAAAGCCCAGATTATCCCATGTACCATCGTCATAAGCGAAACCTCCAAATTCAGCCACCATAAATTTAGGACGATCATAAAGTTCTGGGAATGTCGGTCTGCGTATCTGTTCTGGCACGCGCGTGCCAGAACCATATTCAAGATACCGCACTTTCGATACACCAAAATAGTCCACTTCTTTGCTGCCTGCAAATGGCGCGCAATGCATAGAATCGCGTACTTCTACAATGAGCTCATCCATCGCAAATGCGCCTTTGTTCGTTTTTTCATTTGCATTTAGTACCATACCTACCGATATGTAAAATACATCAGTAAGCGGCACCAATTTCACACCATCTATGAGTCGCGTTGCAGGCAGATTTTGTCGAAATACATCCACGCCATATTTCGATTGCCGTAAAGATTGCGTATTTGCTTTGCCGTGACTACCCCAACGCGGCATTTCTTCGTGCCAATATCGAGTGACGTGATGTTGAGCTGATGGTAATTCGTTACTAAATATCGTGATGGTGTTGTACACCGCAGCATCTTCAAATAGTTTAACTCCCTCGAAAAAATGCATTTCTTCAAGGCTTGATTTTTCAACCAAGTGCAGGCGTAATGACTCTGCATAAGGCACAGTTTCAATGGCGTTGCTGGTCAGTAGCGCAGCCTTTCCAGCCTCAAAATAATTCGTCTTTTTCCTCAACAGTGCATGACTAGCAGCCACAAACGCGATGAACAAGTCCCACTTCATTGTCAGTACATCGCGCACGAACAGAACTGGATAATCCTTTTTTACTCGCTCGCGGAATTCTTTGAGTCCAGCAGCTCCTTCATCGGCGCGCACATACGGTGGATTGCCCACCACAAAATCGAACTTATCTTGCCACTCTCCGATGCCAGCCTTGAGTCGATCTGCAACTGGTAATTCATCTGGCGGATAGGGCAAGCTATCATCCATGTGACGCAGCGTTTCGTCGCTAAAAGTCATGCTATCTGAACTGTAGATATGGAAGCGTTCAATACTGGCTTGTTCATTTTTATCGAAAGCTATGCTAAAAAAGTCGATCACCTGGATAAGTAAATTTGTTTCCGCCAATGCACAGGCGAAAGGGTTCAAGTCTATTCCGTGCAAGCTGGCACGAATTTCATCTAGTACCTCCTGCACTTTATCCGCTGGCACATTGGAATACCCTTTCGATTTGTAATATTCCTTATAGGCTTCCGCCAAGCGATGCGCCGCTTCTACCAAGAATCCACCAGAGCCGCAGGAGAGATCAAGTAACCGTTTACCAATAATTCCTGTTCCCTTATAACCAATCCTGTCCAGCATGTAGCTCACGACTTCTTGGGGAGTGTAGTACAAGCCAGATTCATGTTTATGCTTGGATTCCACATACTGGTTGTAGACAGCACCGATGATGTCTCGATTGATGCGTTTAAGATCAAACCCAGCGAGAACATGAAGTGTTCGGATGACAGCATTCCTATCAGGTTGATACCAGTCTAAGACTGTTTTTTCCGCGTAAAAATGTGCGTAAATATGTTGTGCTGATGTATAGGCCATATCCAGCAAAAACTCAGGGCTACGCCCCATTGCTAGAGAGAGGTAGTGAGGCTCAACCTGCAAAAACCAAAGCGCCACACCTCCATTAGTGAACATCCGTTTCACCAGCTTTTTATCCTCCATGATGCGCACCAACAAAATGCGAATCACAATGAGATAAGCGGTTTGCGTCAAGAATTCGCGTCGGATTTCACCAGCCTCATCAGACTGGAATACCAGTGCGGCTGTTTGTGCTTTCCAAGTTGAAAACCATCCTATGGTATGGATAGTTTCGGCATAACGAGTGTTGAGTATTTGAAGGTGTCGCGCCCGTGCACCCGCAAACTTTTCAATTCGTGCGCATAGCGCATGAATAGGATCGTTAGCATTGCCGGGTTTCGCTACGGTATGAATCTCGTACATCCGTTTTTTTACAAACTCAAGTTGTCGTTTTGGCGTTTCACCGCGAATGACACTCCGAATAATTTGAGCTGTAGATTCCTGCTGCTCACTATCAACGCTCGACATCAATAACATTGCATCTGATACTAAATTTTCTTCCCGCTGGATAATCGTGCTGGTTTCATTTGGCAGCCTTGCTGCTAAATCTAGGTACTCTGCATAGTCATGTTCTACAACTGCAAGCTGCGCATTAGCATCATCTTCAATTTCGGAGATCAACCCTTTCAAGGATTCTGTAAGCATGGATGCATTTTGTTCATCCACTGGAACAATTGGTAAGCGGCAAAGGGACTGTATCCACGTCTTGCCATCTGGTCGGTGAGGTGCGTTATTTCCTTTTTCAGACTGTAGAGTGAGGTCGTCGATTAGTTTTTTAAGGCTGGCAAAGCTCTCTCTGCGGAAACGTCGCCAAAAGGCTGACCAAACAGGAAGAAGACCCGCAATGTTAAGTGCTTCCAATCCTGCTTTTCCCTGCGCGAGAATGTGCTCCCCTCGCCATAGACGCACTGCATCTACCAAAGAAATTTCCAATGCCGGAGTTTGAATTCCTCCTTCGGATTGATCGTAGGCGATAATGGATTGCCCATTGCATAGCAATCCTCGCGGGGCCTTGTATTGCCCCATGTAAGACTGCAACTGAGAGCGATGCGAAGATAATTTGATTTGTGTCGTGCTTTTGTCTTCGACTATGAAGCAAGCGCGGTCAGGATACTCGTTGATGCGTATAACAAAATCGGCCCGTAGGTTTTTATGTTGTTGGTTGTACGTGATTTCTGTACTAGGCGCGTATCCAAGTAGTGACAAGAGAGATTGCGTAATTTGGAAATCTACAAAATTCGCTTCATCGCCGGAGCGTTCGGTATCCGGTGTTTCAAGATACGAGGTTAGATTTCCATCTTTAGTAAGCGTATCGCTTGCTAATCCACCAATGAAAGAGGTAAGGAACTTTTCAAGAGCAGTGCGGTCGTTTGGCTGGCTGGCTGGCTGGCTGGCTGGCTATGCTTGCGTTGGTCGGTCATATTTTCTTTCACTACTTGATAAGTATTATTTGTTTTGACGGTTCAATGATGTCGTCTTGCCTATAGGTTCTGGAAGGTCTCCTTACTGTTCCGGTTTTGGAAATAACGACAATATTCTTAGATGAATGAAGTTGTTTTGTTGCTGCTAAAAGATGTTTTTCAGCAGCAGTAGACTCGCTGACACAACCTCGAAATAGTTTCGCAATAGGAATCGGTTTGTCGAGAGAATATATCGTTTTACCGAAATGCTCAGCGACACTATTGATGCAAGCATCTTTTGATTGTTCTCCAAATTCAAAAGTCTCTTGCCCCGTGTAATCACCATCATCATTAGCATCATATCCAAGTACAAAGATTCCTGGCTCTAGCTCATGGCCAAAATCTGTAGCATGATTCCAATGAATGGATTTCATAACTTCATGGGCGCGATATTGATTTGATAAGTGAATCAACCAATAGCCCCAAGTATTAGTTCCATAAGGCTTTACGAAAAACAGTGTCATAAAACCCACTCTAGTTTCGCTCTTGATGCCGTGCGCAAGATGGCGTTGCAGAATCTTTCTCCACTCCCGCTTCTGAGTAGCTTTAATCGTTTTGATTTCAGCCCAAGGAATATATTTATCTAGCCCTATGTTCTCTACCGATTTGCGATTAGCTGCGTGCTCTGATATGTATGTGATTAGATTCTCAACATTAAACGTCATTACAACTTCTGCGCCTTTGACCGTACGCATAATGTTTGCAATATCCGGCAGCGGAATATCTTTGTAGCAATATTGGTCAAGAACGAAAATGGCATGTTCCCCCATTTTTCGTTGTTGAATCTTATGGATAATGTTTGGCAGCTCTTGAAGGAATTCACTGGTGATAACTTCTGTCTGGTTATAATCGACAGAATCAATCGCATTCTCTTGATGCCTAGCATCTAACCAATGTCGCAGATATTTTGTAGTGTCTGGCAAAATATCTATGAATGAGTAATGGACATTAATATTACGCAACGTCCGTCGCTCAATATTTAGTAAAGCTCTTGCTTCTCGCACTGCACGCATCATCAGAAGAGGCGATCCATCTGTCATATCGCCTTTTTCTGTCTGATAGCATCCACCGCCACAGAATCCGTCAATTATGGACAATCGCAGTTCTGGAATATTTGCTTGCGCCATTAGCGTCAAAACATATTGTCTAACGTATTCTTCGACGATATTGTGCTTGGTCTGACTATGCCTTTCTAAAAGAGGGGGCGGTGAGCCAACTTGCCAAAAGTATTTATCGTCAGAAGCCATCAGTTAAATGAATTGCTGTATGGCTGGCATTTGATCCCATACACGACCGCTCAAATCTCGCCCATTTGCTTTTTTCGCTCGCTTTTTGCCATCAGCACCCCAGCCTCCCCACTGCTTGAAGAAGAAGGCAACGTCCTGTCGTTCACATTGAGACTGTATGGATTCGGCCCATTCCGGTTTCATAGGTCGAGCCTTCGGTCCAGACTCTCCGCCAACAATTACCCAATGGATACCTTTCAAATCAAATTTTCCCAGCGATTCCAGAAGGGGCTCAACCGACAGGAATCGTACCTGCGCATTTACGGAACGCAAATGCTCGATTCGAGGCAACCCATATTTCTGATCTTCCACCGACACCCCAAGCCATGCATTAGCAGGAACAGGGCGAGTGGCAAAGTATTTCGCCATGCGTGCAGCACGCTTGGTCAATATCTGATAGGTATGCTGCGGCGTCTGTTCAATAGTTTTGAAAATCCGGTCGATATACTCAAACGGCACTTTCTCATGAAATACGTCGGACATCGAATTGACGAAGTATACCGTCGGCTTCTTCCGTTTTGTTGGTGCCTCCAGACGGCTGGGCAGGAGTGTTAGCTTGAAGCCATTATCATAACCAGGTGCACCCATGGCTTGCAGCCGCTTTGACATAGTTTCGGCGTAACAATGTTTACATCCTGGCGAGATCTTGGTACACCCTACAGTAGGATTCCAGGTCTGCTCTGTCCATTCAATTTTGCTATTGGCTGTCATTTTGTCGTTGCCCCAATAAATAGTCTGCGATTTTAATTGCTGTGGATGCACCTTTTGGATTTCCCGCCGCGAAGCAGAGCAAGTACATCGGGTTGTTGCGAGAGTTATAGAGAGCTTTGGTGGTTGGTGCCACACCTGGGAATATGGTCTTCAATCGATTGACCAGATATTGTCCGATTTGATCAAAGGATGCATCCTTTACCAGTTTCGTGTCTTCGCCAAACAGATCAGATTGCCGCGATTTCGTGTAAAACTCGGTTTTCCATTCTTCAGTCCCAAAGATTTTTGTTAGTTTGTCTGCGAAGGCTTTGGGAGGAGTTGCATCACGTGTGAGCAACCTGTTGGCTCCGGTTCCTAGCGGAAACAAAAACCAAAGGTCAACGGCTCTTGTGTCTGCAATCTGTTTGAGCAACTCCCACTCAATGTTCATCCCATAAGGATCAAGGAATATAACTGCTCGCTCTTTTTTCCAATTCCGCCCCTTGCATAATTCACGGATTGCTTGTGGCCCGTCTTCCTGCTGGATAAGACATCGAGATTCCAATTTAGCGAAGTCACGCTTGATCATCGCTTGAAGTTGCTCCACGTGATCACGCTTCTTGTCCACAAACACATATTCGTCAAAAGGAGACGCCAGCTCCAGAGCAATTCGTGCACTGCCTTTCAAATAGGCTTCGACCTCAGGGAGCTCGTCTGGCGCAAAAAGTTGACGATCTTCAAGATTGACTTCCGGAGCTTTGCGCTCACCTGTCCCAGCGAACGCGTCGACATAAATCGTTTTAAAGAATCTGGCTTTCTCGTTTTGCGTAAATATCAGGCGATATTGGGTAAGGTAGTTCTTGAGTGCTTCAAGTTTTTGCTCAGTCCATTGCCCACCGAATTCGTGATCTACCATATCGTCGCCCTCGGCCTATCCGTATTTGCGATAACACCCAACCACCAATCCAAAAACCTCCAGGCTATCCTTTGCTCTGATTGAAGGATATGCCTTATTTCCTGGATTGAGGTAGAAGCCTCGTTTGTCTTGTGCCAAATACTTCACGGTGAACTCGTTATCTACAATAGCCACCACGATGTCCCCCGGCTTTGCGGGTGCATTTTTTTCAACGATTACCGTATCCCCGGGCATTAATCCAGCATCAATCATCGAATCACCCTTAACGGTGAGCATCACCGTTCGAGATGGATTTCTAATCAGATGTTCGTCAACTGATATGGACTGACTACTCAGGTCATTAGCAGGCTGTGGCGCACCGGCGCGCACAGTATCAGCAATCTCACGTTCAAAGAAGCGTTTCCCCGGTTGCAAGCGCCTATCTGGCGCTTGATCCAGCACGCCGGCAACCTTCATTCTGCCGACCATAGCGGCAACTGCCGAAGTGGATTTTAACCCGACCAGCTTGGCTACTGAAGTAAAGGATGGCAACACCCTATGTTCAGCATAGTAGTCCTGAAGCTTGCCAAGATATTCGGTGTCGCGATTTTGCATGACGTGATTGTATATGAATGTTCACTCTGAATAAATACTATTTACAGAACGCCTTTTCATATAGAACAATCATTCTATATAATCACCACCAAGCACATAAAATATTCACCAATCAATTGCCATGCCACAACACTTCCTACTCTCTGCTAAGGCCCGAACGCTGTCCGTGCGCAAGGTATTCGAGATGAGCAACGACGAAGCGTTTGCGTTGTTCCGTGAAGTCCGTTGGGGCAAAGGTGATGAGGTGGTCTGTCCGGTGTGTGGCGTAATCGGCAAACACTACTTTCAGCGCACTCGTAAGCAATGGCGGTGCAAGGATTGCAGCCACACATTCAGCGTCACGTCCGGCACGATTTTCGCCTTTCACAAGTTGCCGTTGAAGGTGTACCTCGCGGCCATCGCTATCTTCACTAATGCTGTGAAGGGCATTTCAGCGTTGCAGTTGTCGCGTGACCTTGGTGTGCAATACAAGACAGCCTTCGTGCTGGCGCACAAGATTCGTGAATCATTGATGGAGCAACGTGAGTTAGACAAGCTCAATGGCGAAATCCACATGGACGGCGCATACGTCAACGGACATATCCGCCCTAAGAACAAGAAAGCCGACCGCATTGATCGTCGGCTGGCTGCGAACCAGAAGCCAAATAAACGCTGCGTGTTTGTGATGCGCCAGAAGTGCCAGGAACTCGCCGCTGGTGCAAACAAGACCTTCACCTTCGTATTGAAATCGGAGAACCAAGCTGACGTGATTAAGCTGGCTGATGCACACGTTGCCAAAGGATCAAGAATCTGTGCTGACGAATCCAACGCTTATGATCCGCTTCACGCTAAATTCGACACTCGCCGCGTCAATCACAGCATTGAGTACCGTGCCGATGACGGCACCACTAATAACTTAGCCGAATCGTACTTCGCGCGTTTCCGTCGTATGCAGTACGGACAAGTCCACAAGTTCGGGAATCTATATCTAGCAAACTATGCTAATGAGGCGGCCTATCGTGAGGACACGCGCCGTTGGGCCAATGGTCAGATATTCAACGACATCATGGCAAAGTGCGCACGCACGCTGACAAACCGAGACTGGTGTGGCTACTGGCAGGGAAATAAGCGTCAGGCAGAACGCCTTGCTGCTTAGGCAAGCTCCCAAATCATCGCACCTCGTGATGAGCCGTCCACCCGCCCAACCATCTTGATCGTGCCTTTCTGTTCAAGGCGACGCGCTGCGCCTAGAATAGGCTTCAGGAATGAATCCCATCCTTCTGTGCCATCAACTTCTACCTTTTTGATAACAACCATCGCCTCGCCGATTTGACGCGTGGAGAGCGGCTTACCAGCCGTTCTCAGAACGTCCATCAACAATCGATTTACTTCTCCATGTTCAAACCAGCCATTGGCAATCCGATGATTGGTAATTTTAATCGTGCGTAAATCAAGGTCAGGATCGAACAACTTGATCGTGACAGCAATATGATCGAGATCGGCGGACATCTGCCGCATAACGTCTTGATGCTGTTTAAGTGCGCTAGATAACTCAGAATACTTGGCAATCAAGCCTGAAACGACGATAGAATGTGCCATATAAGCATACCTACTCAGTAAATGGAGACAGGCATATTCTAGGCGCAGAGCGGATTAGAGCTTTGTGCGGCTGCTACATAATTCCGGGCGAGACAAGAAAAGTGACTAGCTGTCGGGCTACCCCCGACAAACGCTAGTCACCTGCAAAAAGAATTCGAGTCTGACCCTATTTCTTCTATTTCTTTCCCTTGACCCTATTTCTTTCCCTTCTGGAACGAACAGTTAGAAACTCTTTGCGTAGTTGCATGATTCGACCGAAAACCGGCTATTTGCAGGGTTCTCTGGGAAGAAAACCAGAACACGTTGATCACCCAAGAAAACCACACTGTTTGTCTTACTCGTCCAGTCATCAGTACATAGATGACTGTCGTTGAAGTCCGCCCAAATAGCGAACCTCATCGCTAATGGCTTAAATGAATTTGCTAGATTTGCGCTCATAGCCAAGACAAACGCTCCAACAAAAACAAATAGTAAGCCGCCAATCCATGCTTTCCAGCCGAGCGCAGCGCGGCCAGGGGTGAGAAGCGATAAAGGCAGCACAGATGTTAGGAGTGCGCCTAAAAGGATAAACACGATCCACAGCCAACCAATAACGTCTTGTCGATAAATGAGACCGAACGGAGCAAACAGTACAGCAAAAACCGTGGTGGATACTCCAAAATGGCTTGAGTCGACGTGAAATAGCTCATTGATTACATCGCCTGCCCATTTATTTGCATACACAGAGTAAGCGAACAACATAGTGATTCCGAATATCCGCAATTGCCATACAGAAGCTGCCTCTTGTACAAACTTTCCAAATCTGGAGCGTGGAAGCCAGATTGCTAAGAGGGCAAACGGCAATGCTCCACCGAGAAAGATTGACGCTAATACAATCCAAGGATTGCCAATCAGAAGTGTTGCAACAATTGAAACAACCCATGCTGTAACGAGAGCAATTGAAACTCGCTTCGGACTAAATCTTGTCTCGATTGGTGAGGACATAAGGTCCCTAATTTGCGGAGCTAAGGGGCTGCGCGCTTTTGCGCAGTGCCGCTTGAGCGTCGGGTTAGGTTCATTTGCGTGAAGCGGCGAACCCGCCGACTAAAAGGAAAGCAATGAACGGAAAGAGCACAGCATCCGCGTAACCCTTGCTTGGGTAGAGCAAATAAATGACGTGGCCTGCAAGAATCAGACTAAGCAATGCAACCGAGAGAGTTGCGAACGCGCCGAAGCGATACGGGCCGACGTGGGCAAACCTACTCCAGACAGATGCGACACCCTGTGCAATTTTTTGCGCGAGTAACCAGATGGGAGCAAACAAGGCAACTGCAAACAAAGCTGCGAGAGTGGCGAATTTTTCCTTCGGAATTACGCGGTCAAGGCTAATTCGTGTTTGGGATAGGTCGAGAACTCCATGCAGAGTGGCAGAGAAACTCAACGGCAGATAGATCGCCATATAGATGAAGAAAAACGATACGCCATAGAGGTAGACCTGCCATACCAGAGCATGGAGAAGCTCACGATTTCGCGCGCGAGCAGTCTCAATGTCTTCTGGTTCTTGAGGCGGCCTCGGAGACGTAGTAGAGGGTGGTGGTTCTTCACGTTCTGGAGGCAAGCGAAGAAACTCTCTCACGTAGGGAGTAAGTAGATTGCCAGCAACCCCAAGGACAATTGCTGAAACGACACCGAGTAGAGCTTCGAGCATAGTAAGAACCTAACGTAGAGCTAACCGGCGGCGCTTTAGCGCCGTCCAGCGACCGAAGGGAGCGAGGTTGAGCGCCATGTTAGAGAGCGCGGTTGTAGCCACAATGGGAAAGCTGCAACACGCGAAGCAATGGATAGTTTTCGGATATGGCACTGCGGCAAGCAACGCCACATTCGACAACCTTTGAACGAACCTCAGCAACAAATTCATCAATGGACAGGATTTGACCACCCGCGATGGTGTCTCGACCTTTCGGGTGAGAGGGAAATACGGCGATTTGGCGTAGTGGGGTTTCTGGCGGCAGCCAAGAGAAAACTTCAGCAAAAATAAGCTTTCGTGCAGCCTCAAATTTCTTGGTGTATCTGGCCTCGCGTGTATCCCATGCGTGGGCATCAACTGATGGCTCGTAATGAACGAGATCGCTGGTGTGCGGGTTGTAACCAATGACATCAAGCTCCATTTCCCATCCGCCATGTTTTAACCGGCCTACCTTGGTATTACGGCGTACCAAGTAGCCCTGCCAATCGAGGTATTCAACGATGAGTGATTCGAGGTGGGACATAGCGCGCTCTAACGTAAAGTAGACACCCTAAAAATCACCGACAAATACACCTTGCTGGTGTCTAAGCCGGAAACTCTCTTGGAATGCCTTGTTTTAATTGGGCTCAAAATTTTAGAGCCCCCTAATTTCTCTGATAAAAACGACATGATTTATCTGTTCGCTTTGATTTTTTTAACTACGGTAACTAGCGTTAATCTTCACATAATCGTAAGAAAAATCGCACGTCCATAACGTCGCATTGACCTTGCCGCGATTCAGTTCCACGCGGATGGTGATGTCGCTTTGTTGCATCACGCGCTGACCATCTGCCTCTTGATAACTCGCTGCACGTCCGCCGTTTTCGGCAACTAATACATCGTCCAAATAGACCTTGAGTTTCGACACATCCAAGTCGTCCACGCCCGCGTAACCGATTGCCGCCAAGATGCGTCCAAGGTTAGGGTCAGAGGCAAAGAATGCAGTTTTAACCAATGGCGAATGGGCGATGGCGTAGCCGATTTTTTTGCATTCCGCTTCGTCCTTGCCGCCATTCATTTGGATGGTGATGAACTTGGTCGCGCCTTCGCCGTCGCGCACGATGGCTTGCGCCAAATAGGTCGCAACCTCGCTCACCGCTGCCAATAGTTTTGCGTAAGCCGAACTGTCAGCCGAGGTGATTTCTGCCAGCGCGGCTTTGCCTGTGGCAATCAACATCAGCGCGTCATTGGTCGAGGTGTCGCCATCGACGGTAATGCAATTAAACGAACGATTACACGCAGCACTTACCATTTGCTGTAACAGCGGTTGCGCGATGGCGGCATCGGTGGCGATGTAGCCCAGCATAGTCGCCATGTTGGGGTGAATCATGCCTGAGCCTTTGGCGATGCCTGTCAGCGTGATAGTTACACCGTCAATCACAACTTGCTTGGAAAGGGCTTTGGCGACGATGTCGGTGGTCATAATCGCTTCGGCGGCGTTGAACCAATTATCCGCTTGCACATTCGCCACCGCTGCGGGTAAGCCCGCAGCGATTTTTGCAATCGGCAAGGGTTCCATAATCACACCCGTGGAGAACGGCAAAATCTGCGTAGCTTTACAACCCAACAGCCCCGCCAGTGCCGCACAACTGGCGCGCGCATCGGCTAGTCCTTGTTCACCCGTACCCGCATTGGCGTTGCCCGTGTTCACCAACAAGGCGCGGATGCCATCAGCGGCCGCTAAATGCTCTTTGGCGACCGTGACAGGTGCGGCGCAAAAACGATTGGTGGTGAACACACCCGCGACACGCGCGGTAGGCTCTAACAGCATCACCAGCAAGTCTTTACGCGCGGCGCGTTTGATGCCCGCCTCCGCAAACCCCAAAGAAACGCCCGCAACGGGCAACAGTTGTGCCGCAACGGGCGCAGATAAATTCACAGGCATGTTTTTCTCTTCCTAAAAATGAAAAAGGTTCGCTCTTAACTCGCGTCAGAACGAACCTATAAAACGCTTACGACAGCCCGCTTTAGTAACGGCCTTGCGAACCGAAGATATAGTTACTCATCTCGACGGCTTGCATATTCATGCGGCGCACGATGCCGTGCACATTGCGCACTACGCCGCGCATCACACGATACATAATCAACGGATGGCTGTTAATCAGGGTTTCAAAACGCGCACGCTCCAAGCTCAACACTTGGGTATCGCCCATCGCCACCAAGGTCGCGCTGATGTGTGAAGCCGCGCCGCCGACGAAAGTAATAATGCCTGCCAAGTCGCCTGGTTTGAGCACATGAATGCTCGCGACTTCCGCGCCATTCAAAATTTTCACTTCAATTTCGCCATGCGCCAAAATGAACAAATTGTCATGTCCCTTGTCGCCCGGCTTGGTGATTTGCTCACCTGTTTTGTAGTTTTTTACTTCAAACAAACTCGACAGAATTTGCACTTCAGCGTCGCTCAATTCTTCGGTAATCGTTGAGGTGCGCAGCGTATTTATAACTAATGACATCACTTTCTCCCTTTATCAATTAACTTAATTTGCCATGACATTGCTTATATTTCTTACCCGAACCACATGGACATGGATCATTGCGACCGACTTTTTCACCAGCGCGGACAAACGGTAAAGCCTCTGTTTCAGTTGACACCGCTAAGGCTTCTTCGTAATCCGCGTGATGATACTGTACATTTTCCAAAGCCGAGGTGACTTCAACTGGGGCGACATCTTGCTCGCTGCGCACTTGTATGCTCAGCAAAGTTTTGGTCACTTCCAATTTGATGCTATCCAACATGCTGGCGAATAATTCGAAGGCTTCGCGCTTGTATTCTTGCTTAGGATTTCTTTGCGCATAGCCGCGCAGATGGATGCCCTGACGCAGATGATCCAACGCCGACAAATGCTCGCGCCAATGTCTATCCAAACTTTGCAGCATGATGCCGCGCTCGTATTGGTGCATATTTGCCGCACCAACCAACTCAACCTTAGCCTGATAAAGTTCCTGCGCATTGTGGCGAATACGTTCGCCCACGCCCGCCAAGTCAAGCTGCTTCTCGTTTGCCAACCACTCCACCACAGGTTGATGCAAAGCAAAATCAGCGACTAGCGTTTTTTCTAAAGTTGCCGCATCCCACTGCTCTTCCATGCTGCCAGGCGGTAATTGCAAATCCACTTGGTCTTGCAACACGCTGTCGCGCATCGCGCTAATGGTTTCCGAAATGTCATCGCTCGCAAATAATTCATTGCGTTGTTGGTAAATCACTTTCCGCTGCTCATTAGCAACGTCGTCGTATTCCAACACTTGCTTACGCATATCAAAATTGCGCGCTTCGACTTTGCGCTGCGCATTTTCAATCGCCCGCGTCACCCACACATGCTCAATCGCTTCGCCTTCGGGCAACTTGAATTTATTCATAATCGCGGTAACGCGATCCGAAGCAAAAATACGCAACAGCGGGTCGGCTAAAGACAGATAAAAACGACTCGAACCCGCATCGCCTTGACGACCCGCACGACCGCGTAATTGATTATCGACGCGACGCGACTCATGGCGTTCTGTGCCGATGATATGCAGCCCACCACTCGCCAACACTTGCTCATGCACCACCAACCATTCGCTCTTCAAATCGGCAATTTTTTCCAGCTTGGTGGCTTCGTCCAAGCTGGCATTTTCACGCACCGCTTCGACTAATTTTTCGATGCTGCCGCCTAACACAATATCCGTGCCGCGCCCCGCCATATTGGTGGCGATGGTGACCGATTTAGGACGACCTGCTTCGGCAATAATTTCGGCTTCGCGCTGATGCTGCTTGGCGTTTAACACTTGATGCGCAACGCCATCACGGGTTAAGTATTGTGAGAGCAATTCGGATTTTTCAATCGAAGTCGTGCCGACCAAAACAGGCTGACCGCGTTCAAAACAATCCTTAATATCGACAATCACGGCGCGATATTTTTCCTTTTCGGTCAAATACACTTTGTCCATTTCATCTTTGCGGATGGTGGGGCGATGCGGTGGAATGACCACCGTTTCCAAGCTATAAATCTGCTGGAACTCGAACGCTTCGGTATCCGCCGTACCCGTCATGCCGCTTAATTTGGCGTAATCGCGGAAGAAGTTTTGGAAGGTCACCGATGCCAAGGTTTGATTTTCTTTTTGTACTGCCACGCCTTCTTTGGCTTCAACCGCTTGATGCAGCCCGTCCGACCAGCGACGACCCGACATCAAGCGTCCCGTGAATTCATCGACGATGACCACTTCATTGTTTTGCACCACGTAATGCTGGTCGCGCACATATAAATTGTGTGCGCGTAAGGCGGCGTAAAGATTATGAATTAAGGAGATATTAGCGGGGTCGTACAAACTGCCACCAGCTGGCAACAAGCCTGCTTGCTCTAGCAATTGTTCGGCGTGTTCGTGACCGATTTCGCTCAATAAAATTTGCTGATTTTTTTCATCAACGCTGAAATCGCCCGCGCTTTCTTCATCTTTTTGACGACGCAACTGCGGCGCAAGCAGATTCATTTTGGCGTAAATCGACACGTCGTCTTCGGCTTGTCCAGAGATAATCAAGGGCGTACGCGCCTCATCAATCAAGATGGAATCGACCTCATCAATAATGGCAAAATTTAAGGCACGCTGAAAACGCTCATCCGCCTCAGATGCCAGATTGCCGCGCAAATAGTCAAAGCCAAATTCGTTATTCGTGCCGTACGTAATGTCGGCCGCGTAAGCCGCGTGTTTATCGCGCGCTTCCATCTGCGACAAAATCACGCCCACCGACAAACCCAGATAGCCATACAACTTGCCCATCCACGCCGCGTCGCGACTCGCCAAATAATCATTCACCGTGACCACATGCACACCCTTGCCCGACAGCGCGTTCAAGTAAGCGGGCAAAGTCGCCATCAGCGTTTTGCCTTCACCCGTGCGCATTTCGGCGATTTTGCCGTAATGCAAAGTCATCCCACCGATCAGCTGCTCATCGTAATGGCGCATCCCCAAACAACGCCGACTGCCTTCGCGCACCACGGCAAAGGCTTCGGGCAGTAAGCTGTCCAGGGTTTCGCCTTGTTGCACGCGCTGCTTAAACAGCGCGGTTTGCTCACGCAAAGCCTCATCGCTGAGGCTGCCGATACGTTGTTCAAGTTGATTGATTTTGAGAACAGTAGCGCGGTATTGCTTGAGTAAGCGATCGTTGCGGCTACCAAAAATACTTTTTAACAAGCTAGAAATCATGTTTGTGTGTGTGCAAATAAAAAAGGCGAGGTTCGCACCTCACCCTAAATAATCAATAAAAGCGGCTAAGCTGCTGCTTTCTTCAAGAAACGTACGGGATTTTGCGCGCTGCCTTTATACCGAACTTCAAAGTGCAAATGGTTACCTGTCGAACGTCCAGTACTGCCTACTTCAGCGATTTTATCGCCCCGTCGCACCACCTGACCAACTTTTACCAGCAGCTTAGAAGCATGAGCATAGCGCGTAATAATGTCATTGCCATGCTCAATTTCGACCATATTACCATAGCTAGGATGCTTATCGGAGTAGGCGATTACGCCACCTGCCGAAGCATAAATCGGTGTGCCCGCTGGGACGACAAAATCTACCCCTTCGTGCATCGCGCTTAGGCCCGTAAACGGGTCAACGCGCCAACCAAAATTGGATGAATGCCAGCCTGAGTTGACGGGCAAAATCGTGGGCAGTAACTTTTGGTTAAGCTGATTTTGCATCAGCATGGTTTGCAACGCCGCTAACTTATCGCCGCGATCGCTCACCGCCGTGGACATCATTGCGAGCTGCCGCTCCAACTCCAGCGAAGAAACATCCGCCCCCGCATTGGTCAGCAAGGGTCCGCCTTGCGCGGCAGGTTTATCAAAGGAAAATTCGGCGGGATTCATGCCAGTAATTTTCGCCAAACGACCACCTAAAGCATCTAAACGCTGCATTTGCGCCTGCATTTGTCCGACTTTTGCCGCCATCGCCTGCAAACTGGCTTGCAAATAGGCTTGCTGTTTACGCTGTTCGGCGGCGTGTCCGCCCATCAGCACCACTTGTGCGGCATCGCTCAAACTTTGCGGTGCAAAACGCAGCAACACGTTTTGCAACGCCGATGCCATGGCCATGGTGATTATCATCAGCACAAAAAGTGCCAACAAAATTTGCGGCACGCCTAAGGTGACGCTGCGTGTTTTTGCTAAATTATTAGAAACTAGAATAATATTCATGCTCACTCCTTATACCGACGCGCCACTGTGACTCAATCACTTAAAACCCTACTCAATGCCAATTCAGAATTTAAGGCCATCCTACAAAAAACCCATCATCTGAACGCCTTGCAAGCTCAATTTATCTTAGCTACGCCGCCTTATTTAGCGCAATGCAGTCAAGTGACAGGGCTGCAATTTGGCACTTTAAGTGTTGCCACGAGCAACGCTACCGCCGCTGCAAAGCTCAAGCAACTTGCCCCCGAAATCGTGAATCAGCTTAAAAATCAAGGGGCGGAGGTTAGCGGATTAAGGATTAAGGTGCAAGTTAGCTACTTTGTCCCCGTGCTTGCCGCCCCGCCTAGACAGCTCAGCGCCAGCGCGCAACACGCCATCCAACAACTCGAAGACCGCTTGAGCGACACGCCGCTTAAAGCCGCGCTGCATAAATTTATCCGCTAGTTTTAAGCGATAGCGAGTTTGCTCAAGCCGCCCATATAAGGGCGCAGCACTTCAGGTATGACGATGCTGCCGTCGGCTTGCTGATAGTTCTCTAATACGGCAACGAGCGTTCGCCCCACTGCCAAACCCGAACCATTCAGCGTGTGCAACAACTCCGGCTTGCCTTGCGCATTGCGGAAACGCGCTTGCATACGGCGCGCTTGGAAGGCTTCAAAATTTGAGCAAGACGAAATTTCACGGTAAGTGTCTTGCGCGGGCAGCCACACTTCGATGTCGTAAGTTGTCGAGGAAGAAAAGCCGATGTCGCCCGTGCACAATTTCACCACGCGATAATGCAAGCCTAGTTTTTGCAAAATGGTTTCCGCATGACCCAATAACTGTTCCAGCGCGGCAAACGACTCATCGGGATCCACCATCTGCACCAGCTCCACTTTATCGAACTGATGTTGGCGTATCAGCCCGCGCGTATCGCGTCCCGCCGAGCCTGCCTCGCTTCGGAAACACGGCGTGTGCGCAACAAATTTCAACGGCAGTTTTTCCAACGGCACAATCTCGTCGCGCACCATATTGGTCACCGGCACTTCGGCAGTCGGAATCAAATAAAAGTTTTCTTCACCGTCGCCCATTTGGCGCGGCACTTTGAATAGGTCTTCTTCAAACTTAGGCAACTGACCTGTGCCGCGCATCGACGCGGCGTTCACCAAATACGGCACATACGTCTCAACGTAACCGTGCTGGTCGGTATGCGTATCCAACATAAATTGCGCCAGCGCGCGATGCAACCGCGCCAAGCCGCCTGTCAATAACGAGAAGCGCGCGCCAGAAATTTTCGTCGCTGTTGCAAAATCCAATCCGCCGATTTTCTCGCCCAAGCTAACGTGATCTTGCACGGCAAAATCGAAGCTCGGTTTAGTGCCAACCTTGCGCACTTCCACATTGTCTGCTTCGGATTTTCCCACTGGCACACTGTCGTGCGGCAAGTTCGGCAACTCTTCCAACAAGCTTTGCAGCTCCGCCAACACCACCGCCAAACCTGTTTCCGCGAGCTTTAACTCATCGCCCAAACTCGCCACTTCCGCCATGATGGCCGTCGTGTCTTCGCCTTTAGATTTAGCAAAACCAATCTGCTTGGAAGTCGCGTTGCGACCAGCTTGCAGCTCTTGCGTACGCGTCTGTATGGTCTTGCGCTCGGCTTCTAATTGCTCAAATTTAGCCGTGTCTAAAACGAAACCGCGCGTCGCCAAACGCGCCGCAACATTCGCCAAATCGTTACGCAATGCTTGAATATCTAACATAATTTAGCCTACTTTTTTCAACACATAAATAATCACTTCGCCGTAGTAAGGCACTGCGCCACTTAATTCAGCGGGCAGTTTGCGATTAAATAACGGGCGCAGCAATTCGCTGAAAAAGTTTTTACCGTGCATACGATTGACCGCCACTTCGACGATTTCTAAATTCGCTTTGCGCAACGCGCCGCGCATAAAAGTCATGTCGATGGGCAATAAATGCCACGCCATTTTTTGTTCCGCCGTGACGGGTTTGAAATACTTGTGAAAGCCATGCAGATGCGTCGAGCGACGCGAGCGATAGCTGTCCACATTGGGCGTGGACAAAAACACCAAACCACCTGTTTTCACTACCCGCGCGCATTCCCGCACAAACAACGACGGGTTTTCCAAATGCTCAATGCCTTCTATCGAAATCATCGCGTCCAATTCGCCATTGGCAAACGGCAAAGGCAAATTCGCATCCGCCAACACGCGCTGTTTTTTGTCGAAATAAAACGGCTCAACCGCTTCCAAATCAACAGCGGTAACGGTGAATCCAGCGATACCTAAACGCGCCGCAAACGCACCCGCGCCGCACGGCAAATCCGCCACTTTGGTACCGTTAGCCTTCGGCAAATAGTGCTGCACTAATTCAAACACGCGGTTATGTGTATTCGGTGCGGCGGCGTGTTCTGGCCATTGATCTGAATTGGTTTGATAATCGCTCAATCTTATTCCCCTCGTTTTGCCTGCGCATCCAGCTCACGCAAATGCGCTAATTTTTCGGCAATTTTTGTTTCCAGTCCACGACTGGTTGGTTGATAAAAATGCTGCACGGGCATGTCATCAGGAAAATAATTTTCACCTGCCGCGTAGCCGTCTTGTTCGTTGTGCGCGTAGCGATAATCTTTGCCGTAATCCAACTGCTTCATCAGCTTGGTCGGCGCGTTGCGCAAACGCAGCGGCACGTCGCGCGAACTATCCGCTGCCACCCAAGCGCGGGCGGCATTATACGCGACATAACCCGCGTTGGATTTGGGGGCGCACGCCAAGTACAACACCGCTTGCGCCAACGCCAATTCGCCTTCGGGCGAGCCTAAGCGTTCATAGGTTTGCGCCGCGTCGTTTGCCAACTGTATCGCCCGTGGGTCAGCGAGCCCAATGTCCTCCCACGCCATGCGCACAATTCGCCGCGCCAGATAACGCGCATCCGCCCCGCCGTCCAACATCCGCACCAGCCAATACAACGCTGCATCAGGATTCGAGCCGCGCACCGACTTGTGCAACGCCGAAATCTGGTCGTAAAACGCCTCGCCGCCC
>JARCRQ010000010.1 GCA_029850585.1 Sideroxydans sp. | reverse complement strand
TGTCATTCAAGTCAAAACTAATGTCCGACAAACTAAACTCCACGGGCTTAACCGTAGGTGCGGGTGCGGCTTCAATCGGGAAGTCCAAACTAAACGCCATGCCATTATCGGCGGGTAGTGACTGTGTCTCAGCAGCAAAGTTTGCAACAGGCATACTCGGATGAGTCGCCGTCACATCAAAAATCATGTCATGTACCGCTGCGGCAGGTGGACTTTCAACAGGATGAGCTGCGGTTACATCAAAGTCCATACTTGGCGCAGACAAACTTGGATTCGTACCTGTGACATCAAAATCCATCACCGCTTTTTGCGCACTTGCCATATCAGCCGCCGAGAAAATCATGGTCTTCTCTGCGTCAGGGACAACTTTAGCCCCGCCCGTTATATCAAAATCAACCTTTTGATTCACTGTTTTAGGATTGGCATCCAAACCATTTTTCATGCTCAAAGTTTGCATGGTGGCACTCTCGGCATCTTCAACCAGCGTGCCGTACAAAGCATTCTTAGGGTCTAGTTTTTTGCCCATTGCTTGTGCACGTTGCCAAACCTGTCCCTTCGCGCTGTTCTGCAAAGTTTTCGCAATTTTTTCAAAGCCAGATTTATTTTGTCCCTTTGCATAAATCTCTAATAGCTTTAACTGAACCGCTTCGTTATTAGGATTTATTTGCAAGGCTTCTTGCAAAATTTCTTCCGCCTGAGCATCTCGTCCAAAACTCAAGAATAAGTCCGCTTCACTAATCGGATCATCATCATTTGAGCTCGCTGAAGCGATGTCATTCGTCACCAGTGTTTTAGTGAAATCACCGTTATCAGGCGAAGAAATTTCTGGTATAGAAATGCGCCCCGTAGCCGAACCAATATCATTAAAACTTGAGTCCGAATTACTCAGGGAGGCAGCATTTGATTTGCGACGTTTAGCCGCAAAACCCAACCCCGCTAAAGCCAGCAAGCCGACTAAACCACCCGCCAAGTAAAGCGGCTCCGCTAAAAGTTTTTCCAGTAAGGTCAATTCAACAGGTGCGGGTTTAATTCTAGGGCGAGCTGCGACAGCACTCGCTGCTGCCACACTACTCGCTGCGGCAACACTGCTGGCAACATTAACGCTACTAACAGCCGCCACCGCACTAGTCGCCACCGCTGAGGCAGCGACACTTCTCACCGCACTCGCAGGAGGCACTGCGCTAACGGGCAAAATTGCCGCCGCCTGCGTTTTCAGCTCAGCTAAATGTTGAATTTCCTTGAGATTTTTTTCCAACAATGCCGCCCGTCCGCGCTGCTCTTCAGCCGCTTTCGCTTTGGCAATCAGCTCTTCTTGAGCGGCATTTTTTTGCTCTTGTGTATTCGCACCTTTACCCGCACTCACGACCTGCTCGCCAGGCGCGCTGCCTTTAGAAAGTTTTAATACTTCTTTTGCATTGTCTTTCGTCACAGGCGTTTTGTCAGCGACCACACTGCTCACCTTGCCACTACTCACTTGAGTCGGCACTGCCGCGACCACACTGCTCGGCGCGGCGTTAGCAAGCTGCTGACGATAGGCATTCCAATCTTGAACCTGTACACGAATTTCTTTATTGGCATCGGCATCCGACACAGCGGCTAATTCATCAGCATCTGGCATACGCAAAATTTTTCCCGTTTTAATTCGGTTCATATTTTTGCCGTCAAACTGCTTGGCATTCGCACGATACAAAGCCACCATCATGCGCTCCAAGCTCACGCCAGCAAGAGCATTTTGCTGCGCCAGCTTGTTCAAGGTGTCGCCGCGCGACACGGTAATGCTATTGCTATCCGCAACGTTTACTGAAGGGGCAGGTTTTTTAGCCGATGTAAGCACAGGCTCTTGCGCCAATTTTTTTGCAACAGGAGCGTCTTCCTGCTTCAGAGGAACTGACTCTAAAGCTTCAGCTTCGGCAATTACTGGCTCAACAACCGTAGCATCCAACACAGGGGCTGGCGACGGAGAAACCACACTCTCGGCGGCTATATCCACAACTGGCGCAACCGTTTGCACCAGGGGAGCAGGTACAGGTTCGGGCTGATAACCAACGGGATCAAGCAAGAAAGTAAATTCACGCACTATCTTCCCTGAAGCCCAATTGACATCCACCAACAAACTGACAAAGGGCTCGTTCACGGCTTGACTACTGGTCACGCGAATAGCCGACGAACCGTCCGCATGATTTTCAATCGTAAACTTAAATTTATTATTAAAAGGATAGTCAAGCCCGCGACTTTTATAGGCTTCAACTGTGGCTAAGCGCGCCAAGATGCTAGATTTCTCAGCTTTGTCGTTAGTGAATAATTCAATCTCAGCCTTGAGCGGCTGACCTAACCCTGACTCAACATTAATGCCGCCCACTCCTGCCGAATAGGCGTGTACCGAGTAAGAAAGAGCTGCCACACCTAGCAGATTTAATAGTGATTTTTTCATGCCACACCCACAATTTTTTTATTGGACAATTAAAGTAACATCAAAGAGTTATCCGCACAAGCTAATAATCTTCTTCATCAAGCGCGCTTAATTCAAATACTGGTCTATCAAAATTTCCGCAATCTGCACACTATTTAACGCCGCGCCTTTGCGTACGTTGTCGCTCACGACCCACATATTTAAGCCCATCGGATGAGATAAATCTTCGCGAATACGACCGACAAAAGTTGCATCCTGACCTTGTGCTTCAATCGCTGTTGGCCAACCGCCCGCCACGCGCTCATCCACGACTTTTACACCTGGTGCTTTTTCTAACAAAGCACGCGCTTGAGCAGCAGTAATTTTCTTTTTAGTTTCGATATGTACGGCTTCTGAATGGCCGTAAAACACTGGCACACGCACCGCAGTGGGGTTCACCAAAATGGAATCGTCTTCCATAATTTTTTGCGTTTCCCACACCATTTTCATTTCTTCTTTGGTGTAGCCATTTTCCATAAACACGTCGATTTGCGGCAACACGTTAAAGGCGATTTGCTTAGGGTACACATCCGCAACCGCTGTTTTGGCATCGAGCAGCGCGCGCGTTTGCGCCGTCAACTCATCTATCGCTTCTTTACCCGTTCCCGACACCGCTTGATACGTTGCCACGTTAATGCGCGCGATACCCACCGCATCTTTAATCGGCTTTAACGCCACCAACATTTGAATGGTCGAGCAATTTGGATTGGCGATAATGCCGCGATTTTTATATTGTGCAATCGCGTGCGGATTCACTTCAGGCACAACCAATGGAATGTCGCGGTCATAACGAAAATGAGCCGTGTTATCAATGACCACACAACCCGCCGCCGCCGCTATCGGCGCATATTTTTCTGACACGCTACCGCCCGCCGAAAACAAACCGATTTGAGCTTTTGAAAAATCAAAACCATCGACATCCAACACGGTAATTTCTTTGCCGTGGAAAGTGACTTTAGAACCTGCCGAACGGCTCGATGCCAGCGGATAAAGATTGCGCACGGGGAAATTACGCTGTTGCAAAATCGCCAACATCGCCTCGCCCACTGCGCCCGTTGCGCCCAAAATACATACGTCGTATAGCTTGCTCATGTTTCTGCTTCCTTAAAAATTCAAATGTTTTTGAGCTCGTGGCGGGTAGCAAAACTGTCTTAGCTACCCGCTACGAACTACAAGCTCGCAACCACCGCATCGCCCATCGCGGCGCAGCCAATTTTTTGCGTACCCGCTTCATAAATATCACCCGTGCGTAAACCTTGCTGCAAGGTTTTGCGCACTGCCGCTTCAATGCGTTGCGCCACATCATCAGCAGCAAACGTGTAACGCATCATCATTGCCACCGACAAAATCGTCGCCAGCGGATTGGCAATATCTTTGCCTGCGATGTCAGGTGCAGAACCGTGACACGGCTCGTACAAACCCTTGTTATTCGCATCCAGCGAAGCCGAGGGCAACATGCCGATAGACCCCGTCAACATGGACGCTTCATCAGACAAAATATCGCCAAAAATATTGCCCGTCAAAATTACGTCGAACTGTTTAGGCGCGCGCACCAACTGCATCGCGGCGTTATCCACATACATATGCGACAACTCAACTTCGCGGTATTCCTTGGCAACTTCGCTAACGATTTCGCGCCAGAACATGCTGGTGTCCAGCACGTTGGCTTTGTCCACCGAACACAATTTTTTGCCGCGCTTCATGGCACTTTGAAAGCCCACATGCGCGACGCGACGAATCTCCGATTCACTGTAATGCATGGTGTCAAAACCTTGTCGCTCACCGTTTTCCAAAGTGCGAATGCCGCGCGGTTGACCGAAATAAATATCACCCGTCAGCTCGCGCAAAATCATAATATCCAAGCCCGACACCAGCTCTGGCTTCAAGCTCGACGCATTCACCAATTCTGGATAAACCATCGCAGGACGCAAATTTGCAAACAAGCCTAAGCCTTTGCGGATGCGCAACAGACCTTGCTCAGGACGCATAGGGCGAGGCAGATTGTCGTACTGATAACCGCCCACCGCACCGAGCAAAATTGCATCGGATTCCTTAGCTAATTTTTCGGTTGCCGCTGGAAAGGGATCTCCCGCTGCGTCATAACCTGCACCGCCGATATGACCATTTTCCAACTCAATTTTTAGGCCGTCGCTGCGCAATGCAGCCAAAACTTTTACAGCTTGTGCAACGATTTCGGGTCCGATGCCATCACCGGGTAACACTGCAATTTTCATTATTTTTTCCTAACAAGTCATAAAACGGGCGGGTAATAAGTGGCACATCGAAGCGCGCTGGCTTCTCCACTCCCACTGCTTACCACCATTACTAAATCACAACCAAGGTTGCGCCGCGTGACGTTTGCTCTCAAATGTTTTGATGTCAGCGACGTGCTGCAACGTTAAACCGATGTCATCCAAGCCGTTCAACAAACAATGTTTGCGGAAGGCATCGACTTCAAATTTATAGCTTGTTCCATCTGGTGTGCTGATGGTTTGTTGCTCCAAATCGACGCGCAATTTGTATCCGCTTTGTGCGTTCACCGCCTTGAACAAAACATCAACTTGTGCGGCAGATAAACGGATTGGCAACAAGCCATTTTTGAAACAGTTATTGAAAAAAATATCGGCAAAACTGGGCGCAATAATCACGCGAAAACCGTAATCTTCCAATGCCCAAGGCGCGTGTTCGCGCGACGAACCGCAGCCAAAATTTTCACGCGCCAGCAAAATTTGCGCGCCTTGGTAACGCGTTTGATTCAGCACAAAATCAGGATTGATAACGCGTTGCGTGCTATCCATACCTGGCTCACCATGATCGAGATAACGCCATTCATCAAAGGCGTTCACGCCAAAACCAGAACGCTTAATCGACTTCAAAAACTGCTTAGGGATAATCGCGTCGGTATCGACGTTGGCTCTATCCAAGGGCACTACCAAACCATCCAACAAAGTAAATTTTTTCATTTTGACTTCAATACCTTTCCAATTTCCTCGCCGCCTTTACGCAAATCTTTACCAATACCATCGACCGTATTACAGGCCGACAACGTAAGGATAAACAACGCGAGAATAAAGAGCTTTACCATAATTAGAGCTTGCTCACATCCACAAAATGCCCAGCTATCGCTGCCGCTGCTGCCATTTCTGGACTGACCAAATGCGTGCGTCCGCCCTGCCCTTGACGACCTTCAAAATTGCGATTGGAAGTCGAGGCGCAACGCTCGCCGGGCGACAATCTGTCGTCGTTCATTGCCAAGCACATCGAGCAACCTGGATCGCGCCACTCGAAACCCGCCGCAATAAAAATCTTGTCCAAGCCTTCGTCTTCGGCTTGTTTTTTCACCAAGCCTGAACCTGGCACGACCATCGCCAATTTCACATTCGCTGCGACTTTTTTACCCTTGGCAATTGCCGCTGCCGCACGCATATCTTCGATGCGCGCATTAGTGCAAGAACCAATAAAAACTTTGTCGATTTGAATGTCGCATATCGGCGTGTTCGCTTGCAAACCCATATATTGCAAGGCGCGCTGCGCACCTTCACGCTGCACAGCGTCGGTCATTTTTGCAGGATCAGGCACACAACCATCGACTGCTACCACCATTTCTGGCGACGTTCCCCAGGTCACTTGCGGACGGATTTTCGCGGCATCCAAGGTGATGACGGAATCAAACACAGCGCCGTCATCACTGTGCAAAGTGCGCCAATACGCGACGGCTTGTTGCCACATTTCTGCTTGCGGCGCAAACGGGCGACCTTGCAAATAATTGATGGTCGTATCATCGGCGGCAACCATGCCCGCCCGTGCGCCTGCCTCAATCGCCATATTGCATAAGGTCATGCGACCTTCCATGCTCAACGCGCGAATGGAACTGCCCGCAAATTCAATCGCGTAACCCGTGCCGCCCGCCGTACCGATTTTGCCTATCACCGCGAGTGCAATATCTTTCGCGGTCACACCAAAACCTAAGCGACCTTCAACCAACACTTGCATCGCTTTGGATTTTTTCATCAGCAAACATTGCGTCGCCATGACGTGTTCGACTTCCGACGTGCCGATACCAAACGCCAATGCCGCAAACGCGCCGTGCGTGCTGGTATGCGAATCGCCACACACCACCGTCATGCCAGGCAAGGTCGCGCCTTGTTCAGGGCCCACCACATGCACGATGCCTTGACGCACATCAGCCATCTTAAATTCGTTCACGCCAAACTCGGCGCAATTGCTGTCCAGTGTTTCAACTTGCAGACGCGCAATCGGGTCAGCAATGCCTTGCGCGCGCCCCGTGGTTGGCACGTTATGGTCAGCCACCGCCAAAATTGAAGCGGTGCGCCACAGCTTGCGCCCCGCCAGTTTGATGCCCTCAAAGGCTTGCGGGCTGGTCACTTCATGCACCAAATGACGGTCGATATAAAGCAACGCCGTGCCGTCGGCTTCTTGGCGCACCAGATGAGAATTCCACAGTTTGTCGTACAGAGTTTGCGCAGTCATCATGTTTCGTTTTGCATGGGGCGTTTTTTGAAGCGCGGGATTATGCCACAGCCAGCAAGGCTAGTCAGCTTTTACCGCCTCATACAGCGACGCGTGACTACTGCTACACCCTAGCGGCGCAAGTGCGCTATGCGGAGCTGCCCAAGCAGTCGAAACTGCGCGCAAAAAAAGCCGCCGCATTGTTCGTGCGGCGGCTCTGTTGCGATTACAGCGGTTAAGTTACGTCATGGTCATCTTGTCGTACTATAAGCAACACCATTGGCGTCCATCGAGGTCACGCTAAATTGACCAGAGACCAAGGTCGCGGGGGCAAAAGCTGGCAACACCGTGCTGCTGTTAATCGTCTGCCCTGCATTACCTACCGCATTTACCCACATATTCACAGGCATGCCAGTTGACAACGTGCCAAACCAGTTAACACCTTGCGCGATTTGCCCAGCGGGAACCGTCCAATTGACCGTCACGGTCGCACCACTGGTGTAACCCGCCGCTGGTGTAGTCCCAGGAGCAATCACGGGGAAATTAGTCGCGGTTAAGGTGGCGGGCAACGCTCCTATCACTTTTTCATTATAAGTATAGTTAAATGCTGCACCACCCACACCAGGCGATGTACCAACAATGTTAAAGCTATATGTGCCGGGTGCTACCTTGAGCATATCCACGCAGTTCGTCGTCACGCCACCTACACCCGTTCCACAGTTAGGAATCCACTGCGAACCCGCCATGCCACCCACGGGGGCTGTCGCAGTGAAAATCGTTGCTGCACCCAAGGCACCCGCCGTTGCCCCGATTACACCGGGCCCTGTAACCGTGGCGCTCGTTACCCCTTTAGCCAACAACGCCGCATCAGAGCCTGTTGGCCCTGGATTATTCACACCCACCCACAAATTCACCCCAGACGAAAACGTAGTGGTTGTGCCCGCGCCCACAGGGGTAATCAGCTGATCAGCAAATAATGTCACCGTGACGGCAGCTTGACGTTGGTTACCCGCGATTAGCCATTGCCCCGCCGCATTTTTGATTGCCAACATGGTGAAATACTGCCGCCCGTTACCTTTTGCCAAGGAGGTGGCAAACCATTGGTGGGTAGCATCGTTAGGTGCCGCGCCTGTATCTAAAGAGGCAACGCCAATCGGCGCACCAAAGGTATCACCAATAACGAATCCCTGCGGGCCAGTGACACTTGCCAAGAATGCCGCCTTATTGTCACCACTATCCATAAACGTGGCATCCAATAGCCCATTGAGTGTGGCGTTGCTTGCCAGTGGCATGGTGGTGGCAAATTGCGTTTGGAAGGCGGTCAATTGCGTTTGAATCGCAACTAACGCGGCGGCGGTTGCAGTAGTGGGCTGCGCGGAAACGGGCGGCGTTACGACTACACCACCACCTGCACCACCGCCTGCACCTGCACCTGCACCTGCACCTGCACCACCATTATTAGCAGGCGCACCACCCCCGCCGCCACCGCCACAAGCCACCAGCAAACTCGCGGCTAAAATCGACAAACTTATTGTGCGTACATTCTTTTTCATGATCATCACCCTTGAAATATCGTTAAACGTCAAATTGCGCTAAAAACTGCCTACTAAAATCAGCAAGACTCATCACACCAAGCACTGATTTAAGCGAACGAACCCTACCCCCCCCCGACGGATTTCGTCAACTCCTAAAAATATCTAGTTCTCAGCTAAGCTGATAGCTATTGGGCAAAGACATCTTGTGCTTGCGCCCTTGAGGGGCTGAGTGGTGTGCAAAAAGTTGCCTGTGCGAACGGCTGACAAAGTTTGGCAAAAATGTCACTGCCGATTCAAAGTGCGTTGGATAAGGGAATAACGGTCGCGTCGCTGACATCGACCTAGCCAGCTAAAAATCTTCGCGCTTCACAGGCAGTCCATTTTTGGTTAGGATTGCGCCCTAGCAAAAAGCATCCCTCTGATTTTCTGCACTTCCCCCCTAATTTTTTATAAGCGAGATTCACCATGAGCGAACATATTCATTACGTTACTGATGCAACTTTTGATGCGTCGGTGTTGCAAGCCCCGTTGCCAGTGTTGGTGGATTACTGGGCGGAATGGTGTGGTCCGTGCCGCATGATTGCGCCAATCTTGGAAGAAATTTCTAAAGAATATGCAGGTCGTTTGAGCGTGGCTAAAGTTAACGTTGATGAAAATCAACAAACCCCTGCTAAGTACGGCATCCGTGGCATTCCCACTTTGATGTTGTTCAAAAACGGTAATATCAAAGCCACTAAAGTGGGCGCATTATCCAAATCGCAACTGACTGCCTTCATCGACAGCCACATTTAATTTTTAATCCTCCCGCACTGCCCTCCGCCGCGTTCCTTGTGAATTCAATATCACCACACCGCGTTCAGCCTTGCGGGAGTTAACCTCCCTCAGCCCCACCTCTGAATCACTCCCTTTCTACTTCTCGCGCTTAGCTTATGCACTTATCTGACATCAAATCCAAACACGTTACCGAACTGGTTGAAATGGCGGCTGCCAATCAAATCGAAAATGCCAACCGTATGCGCAAGCAAGATTTGATGTTTGCCTTGCTCAAGAGCGAAGCGAAAAAAGGCGAGGCGATTTTTGGCGATGGCACCTTAGAAATTTTGCCCGACGGCTTTGGTTTTTTACGCTCTCCCGACACCTCTTATTTGGCAGGCCCTGACGACATTTATGTCAGCCCTAGTCAAATTCGCCGCTTCAATTTACATACGGGTGATTCAATCGAGGGCGAGATTCGCACGCCCAAAGATGGCGAGCGTTATGTGGCGTTAGTCAAAGTAGATAAGGTCAACGGCGATGCGCCTGAGAACACTAAGAATAAAATTCTGTTTGAAAATTTAACACCGTTATTCCCGACTGTGCCATTGAAATTGGAACGTGACATCCGCGCCGAAGAAAATGTCACGGGGCGAATTATCGACATCGTTGCACCGATAGGCAAAGGTCAACGCGGCTTGCTGGTTGCCTCACCTAAATCAGGTAAAACAGTGATGTTGCAACACATCGCACATTCGATTTCGACCAACAATCCTGATGCGACGTTAATCGTATTACTGATTGATGAACGTCCTGAAGAAGTGACGGAAATGAGTCGCACCGTGCGCGGCGAAGTAGTCGCCTCGACCTTTGATGAACCTGCTACGCGCCATGTGCAAGTTGCCGAAATGGTGTTGGAAAAAGCCAAGCGTTTAGTCGAACACAAAAAAGATGTGATTATTTTGCTCGACTCAATTACCCGTTTGGCGCGCGCTTACAACACCGTGATTCCTTCGTCAGGCAAAGTGTTGACGGGCGGTGTGGATGCCAACGCGCTGCATCGTCCTAAACGTTTTTTCGGTGCGGCACGCAACATCGAAGAAGGCGGCTCGCTAACCATTATCGCGACCGCTTTGGTCGATACCGGTTCGCGTATGGATGACGTGATTTACGAGGAATTCAAAGGCACGGGCAACATGGAAATTCACCTCGACCGTCGCATGGCGGAGAAGCGCATTTACCCCGCGATTAACGTGAATCGTTCCGGCACGCGTAAGGAAGAATTGCTGATTAAACCCGACGTGCTGCAACGCATCTGGCTGCTGCGCAAATTGCTCTATCCGATGGATGAATTGGAAGCGATGGAATTCTTGCTGGACAAAGTCAAAGCGACTAAAAACAACAATGAATTTTTCGATTCGATGCGCCGTTAGGTTTTAAGTTGCGATGCAAAAAGCCAGACTTCGGTCTGGCTTTTTTTGTCGAGAACTTTTACTTACCCATCTCTTTCCAGCCACTCAAATACTTCTCTAACCAAAACAAACCGACGATGGTTTTGCTTTCGTTGATTTTGCCTAAGCGCACCCAGTCCAGCGCGTCGCTTAACGACAACTCGAACACTTCTAAAAACTCGCCTTGGTCTAATTTGCGCTCTTTAAGTGTGAGTCCCGTAGCGAAAAAATACTCCATGCGTTCATCGGCATAACCGATACACGGCCACGCCGTGGCGAGGTGTGTCCATTCGTTGGCGACATAACCCGTTTCTTCTAACAGCTCACGCTGCGCGGTCACCAAAATGTCTTCGCCATGATCAATTTTGCCCGCAGGTAACTCGATAAATTCGCGCTGCGGCGGATAACGATATTGCCGTTCCATCACCAATTTTCCGTTATCCAATAACGCCAAAATCGCCACTGCACCTGGATGTTTTATATATTCGCGCGTGGCACTCGCGCCGTCAGGCAAGCACACCGTGTCTTTATGCACTTGAATAAAATCGCCTTCATACACCAGCGCGCTGGAGATTTTTGTTTCAGTTAAGTTCATCTCGTTTCCTTTTTACAACGGCGACAGCAACACGCTTTCGCGTAATTTTTTAAGCTGGTCGCGCAGCTCGGTGGCTTTCTCAAACTCTAAGTTTTTTGCGGCTTTCAGCATCTCTTTTTCTAAGCGCGTGACTTCTTTGGAAATGTCTTTAGCACTCATCGCTAGATATTTAGCTTGCGTCTGCGCGGCTTTCAGCTGCGAACGTTCATCGTCGATTTGATACACGCCATCAATAATATCTTTGATGCGTTTTTGCACCCCAACAGGGGTAATGCCGTGCGCCAAATTGTGCGCGACTTGCTTGCTGCGGCGGCGGTCGGTCTCATCAATCGCGCGCTTCATCGAGTTAGTGATTTTGTCGCCATATAA
Organism: Sideroxydans sp.; assembly: GCA_029850585.1. Taxonomy (GTDB): domain Bacteria; phylum Pseudomonadota; class Gammaproteobacteria; order Burkholderiales; family Gallionellaceae; genus Gallionella. Next base: position 22,171 of record JARCRQ010000010.1, on the reverse strand, counting down.
AATCGCCTTGCCGTTCAAATGACGCGCAGCGCGACCGATGGTTTGAATCAGGGAGCGTTCGGAGCGCAAAAAGCCTTCTTTATCGGCATCCAAAATCGCTACCAGTGAGACTTCGGGAATGTCCAAACCTTCACGCAATAAGTTAATGCCGATGAGCACATCAAACATGCCTAAGCGCAAATCACGGATGATTTCGACGCGCTCGACGGTCTCGATGTCGGAATGCAAGTAACGCACTTTGATGCCGTGCTCGGACAAATAATCGGTCAAATCTTCCGACATACGTTTGGTCAAAGTCGTCACCAGCACGCGCTCGCCCGCCTTGATGCGCAGCGTAATTTCGGACATCAAATCGTCCACCTGATTGATGGCGGGACGCACCTCGATAATCGGATCGACCAAGCCAGTCGGACGCACCACTTGCTCGACCACTTGCCCCGCGTGTTCAGCTTCGTACACAGCGGGCGTGGCAGACACGAACACACTTTGGCGCATCATTTTTTCAAATTCATCGAAACGCAGCGGGCGATTGTCCATCGCCGAGGGCAAGCGAAATCCGTAGTTGACCAAGTTTTCTTTACGCGCCCGATCGCCTTTGTACATGCCGCCAACTTGCGGAATCATCACATGGCTTTCGTCCAAAAATAACAGCGCGTCAGGCGGCAAATAATCCAACAAAGTTGGCGGCGGCGCACCCGCAGGACGACCCGACAAATGCCGCGAATAATTTTCAATGCCTTTGGTAAAACCAATCTCATTGAGCATTTCCAAATCGTGTCGGGTGCGCTGTTCGATACGCTGCGCTTCGACCAATTTATTTTCGCGCTGATAAAATGCGATGCGTTCGGCGAGTTCAACTTTAATGGTTTCAATCGCCGCTAAAACCGTGCTGCGCGGCGTGACGTAATGGCTGGAGGGATAGACGGTATAGCGCGGCACTTTTTGCAGCAGATGTCCCGTGAGCGGGTCGAACAGCGAGATAGTTTCAACCTCGTCGTCGAATAGCGTGATGCGCACCGCCAGCTCGTTGCTTTCCGCTGGAAACACGTCAATGACATCGCCACGCACGCGAAATTTTCCGCGCGAAAAATCTACATCGTTGCGCTCGTACTGCATGTCGATTAAGCGTTTGATGACATCGCGCTGGTGCATTTTTTCGTTTTGGCGCAAATGCAAAATCATGCCGTGATAATCGACGGGGTCACCGATACCGTAAATCGCCGAAACGGTGGCGACGATGATGCAATCTTCGCGCTCCAACATTGCCTTGGTCGCCGACAAGCGCATTTGCTCGATTTGCTCGTTGATGCTGGAATCTTTTTCGATAAACACATCGCGCGATGGCACATAGGCTTCGGGCTGGTAATAGTCGTAGTAGGAGACGAAATACTCGACCGCATTGTCAGGGAAGAATTCGCGCATCTCAGCATACAACTGCGCGGCTAAAGTTTTATTCGGCGCCATCACCATCGCTGGACGACCCACGCGCGCGATGACATTCGCCATGGTGTAAGTCTTGCCCGAACCCGTCACGCCCAACAAAGTTTGAAACGACAAACCGTCGTTGATGCCCTCGACCAATTGTGCAATCGCCGTGGGCTGGTCGCCCGCAGGTTCAAAAGGTTGATGCAAGCGGTAAGGGCTATTGGGGAAGGTTTTAATCACGGGTATAATTCGCGGCAAATTTTAGCCGTGAATTTTAACACGCACGCCCCGATTAACCGACCTGAAGGAAGCCATCTTGGAACTGTCCAAACGCGTACTAGCCATTAAACCGTCCCCTACTCTTGCTGTTGCTGCGCGTGCGGCAAAACTTAAAGCAGAAGGCAAAGACATTATTGGACTGGGCACAGGCGAGCCTGATTTTGATACGCCGCAGCACATCAAAGATGCCGCGATTGCCGCAATCAACAAGGGATTTACTAAGTACACCGCCGTGGGCGGCACGCCGTCATTAAAGCAAGCCGTCATCGCCAAGCTCAAGCGCGATAATGGTTTGGACTACACCGCGAAACAAATCTTGGTGTCATGTGGCGGCAAGCAAAGTTTCTTTAATCTCGCTTTGGCGGTCATCAATCCGGGCGACGAAGTCATCATCACCGCGCCGTATTGGGTGTCGTATCCCGACATCGTTATCATCGCCGAGGGCAAGCCTGTCATCGTACAAGCTGACATTGCGCAAGGCTTCAAGCTCACGCCTGCGCAACTCACTGCTGCCATTACGCCACGCACTAAAATGGTGGTCATCAATAGTCCGAGCAATCCGTCAGGTGCGGTTTATACCTTGCAAGACTTGCAAGCCTTAGGCGCAGTGTTGCGTAAACATCCCAACATTTTGATTGCCACCGATGATATGTACGAACACATCGCGTTGGTGGATGGCAAGTTCGTCAACATTCTCGATGCTTGCCCTGACCTGTACGCGCGCACCATGGTGCTGAACGGCGTGTCCAAAGCGTATGCGATGACAGGCTGGCGCATCGGTTATGCGGCGGGTGCGGAACACATCATCACCGCGATGGAAAACGTGCAATCGCAAAGCACCTCGAATCCAACCTCCATTTCACAAGTTGCCGCTGAAGCCGCGCTGAACGGCGATCAAAATTGCCTCGCACCGATGATTAAAGCGTTCCGCGAACGCCATGTGTTTGTGGTCAACGCACTGAATAAAATCGACGGCGTGCAATGCTTGATGGCGGGCGGTGCGTTCTACGCCTTCCCCGATATGCGTGGCGCGATTGCGCGGCTGCATCAACGTGGCACGCTTGTTCATGCGACCGACATCGCACTGTCCGAATACTTGCTTATCGAAGCGGGGGTGGCGGTCGTGCCAGGTTCGGCGTTCGGCTCGGAAGGGTATATACGCTTATCCTTCGCCACCTCGATGGACAATTTAAGTGGCGCGTTAGAACGCATGAGCAAAGCCTTGGCTTAGTTGGCAAGGTCATAAAAAAGCGGCATCGAATAAATTCGATGCCGCTTTTTCACGTCTGGTGTTTAACGCTACACAACGCGCTCAATCATTCGAGGCGTACCTAGCATTTAACGCCCCGCACGCAAATTCGGCGTGTCCACATTGCCGCTGAGCTGCAACTCCACCGCCCCCACGCCTTCCTGTATCGACAAACTCGCACCCACTCGCCCCGTCAGTTGGCGATTGCTAATATCTGCCGAGCCGTTTGCATTCAACACACCCGATTTAATTTTGATTTGCTTGAAGTGATAAGCGTTGTTAGCGTAGTTCAAGTTGCCACTCATCTCGTCAAAATGGGTACGTCCACCAGGCAAATTTTCTTTGCTGCGCAGCCGTGCTGTTTCAACAATATCCGCTCCGCTAATCACGCCTTTTTTGGCGACAAAACTGCCTTCTAATTGCGCGCTATCGGCCAGCTTATCGAGCGTACTGGCTTGCAACTTAAAGCGCGCGGTGCCGTCCATATCGCCTTCTAACAGCTTACTAAAACTCGCCAAGGTCATGGTTTTACCCGTGAGTGTACCTTGCATATTCCAGCCCGCGCTCCAGTCTAACTTGGCACTGCCTTGCACACTACCGCCCGCGATGCGCCCATCAAAATCATTCACCAAAAAGCCACTGCGACTCAACTCACCCTTAGCCGTTAAATCCGCAAATTCCCAGTTCGGTAATAAGGGCAAGGCACTACCATGCACGTTCAACCGAGTATCCAATTTGTTGTCCGCACCTTGTGCCACTTGCAAGGCATATTTACCCGCATTAGCACGCACATTCGCGGCGGCAAATTTACCCGTTGCGCTAAATTTCAGCTCGCCCGTTAGGTCTTCAAATTGCACCGCTGGCGCACTCAACTTGGCATGGTCGAAGCTAATCAAAGTAATCGGATATTGTGTATCGCTGGCTAATTTTTCAAACCAATTAGCCACTTCTAACACGCCCGATACGTTCAATTCGGCAGACTGCAACTCAACACTGTCGATGCGTTTAACCTCACCAAACAGGCTGGAAAAACCAAAATTAAGCTGCACTTTTTGCGCCTTCACCTGCTTCATCTCGCCGATATACACCTCGTTCAAGCTCAAGCGTGGGCTAGGCAACAAGCGCGCCGACACCGTACCAACATGCACAGCCTGCTGCAATTGCGCGCTTAACTGTGCTTCAATTTTTGGCGCGTAGGCTTGCATAGGCATGAACTGCGGCACCAACCAAGCGGCCAGTCCCAACACCAACAACAAAGCCACACTCATGCCACCCCACGGCAAAGGCTTACGCGGGGCGCGCGCTTTTTCTACGGCGCGCGGGGCATTGCGTCGTTCTGTATTCGGAGAGGGATTGGCGACCACCTCTGCCTGAGCTCGCGCATTGGTGACCGCGCGCTGCTCCGCTTCAGCCCAGGCTTTGGCTTGACTATCCGCCAGTTTTTTAGCTTCCATTGCTTCCGCTTGTTTAGCGTCTGCTTTCTTTTTATCGGCGAGTTGCTGCGCCTCTGCTTGTTGTGCTTGTAACTTCTCAGCCTGAGCTTGTTCACGTTGTTTTTGCTCAGCCAACTCGGCATCCCGCGCCGCTTGTTTATCGCGTGCGACGCTCTCAGCCGCATGCTTTACTGCTGCTTGCTCTTGCGCTGCTGGCTTAGCATTAAAACCAGACAAATCAATCGCTGCCAACTTCACAGCAGGGGGCTCAGTATCAAAAGGCGTATGGCGAACTTGAGTACTCATCGCTGACAGCGCGTGTTGCTTGGCACGCTTGTCTTCTTCCTCACGCGCTTTTGCCGCTTGCTGCTCGTTCAACTCACGCAAGGCAGCTTGCTCCTGCTGTTGCAGTGCAACTGCTGCGGCACGATTTTGCTCGGCTTGTTGCTCGGCGGCTTGGCGCGCACGCGCCTCCAGTTCAGCTTGTTGCTTAGCTTGCTCGGCTTTTTGACGCGCTTGTTCGGCTTCCAAGCGTGCTTGCGCTAACGCTTGCTCAGCCTTCAAACGGGCGGCATCAGCTTGTTGTTTTGCCAAGGCTTCTTGCTCTAAACGGTGTTGCGCAGCTTGCTCGGCGGCTTGACGTGCCACCACCGCTTGCTGTTGCGCACGCAGCTCAGCTTCTTGACGCGCACGCGCCTCAGCCTCAGCTTGTTGCTTTGCTTGTTCGGCTTCTTGACGTACTCGCGCTAATTCTTGCTCCGCTTTTAATTTTGCCGCCTCCGCTTCTTGCTTGGCACGCGCGATTTGCTCGGCTTGTTGTTTGGCTTGTTGCTCTGCCTGAAGGCGGGCGGCTTCAGCCGCTTGCTTAGCGCGCTGTTCAGCCTCCGCACGCTCACGCGCCTCTTGCTCCGCTTTTAATTTAGCCGCATCAGCTTCTTGTTCTTTGGCACGCCGTGCAACTTGCTCAGCCTCAGCACGCTTGGCTTGTTCAACCGCTTGGACACGCGCCTCATGCTCTTTAGTACGCTGCTCCGTTTCAGCACGCGCTTGGGCATCAGCCGCAGCTTGCTGCGTTTGCATTTGCAGGCGTTGCGCTTCTTGCGTCTTTTGCGCATCAGCGGCTTGCTTCGCTGCCTGAATTTTTGCCGCCTCAGCCGCCATATCTTGTGCTGAAGGCGCGCGAATAATGCTAGTGAAATCTAACTCACTGCCAGCACTTTGCTTAGCCGCACCCGCTGCGGCAGTAGGCACTTTAATTTTCGCCCCCAAACCAACCTTAGCTTTATCTTCAATAAAGCCTGTGGTGTTGAGTTCTAGCATGAGTTCAGATAACACGCTACGCAAACTCGGCGCGGCACGTTTGCTCAAATCACCAAAGCTAGCATTGCCATCCACCATTGACAGCGCACGCTTCATGTCACCAAACAGTAAACTAGTTTTATGTTCAACTTCGTCTCGCCCTTTAGCGGTTAAGACAAATATTATTTTTGCATTCATGTTGTATCTTCCGACCAATTCAAAGTGTAAAACTTCATCATTTCACGACACGCACGCGCAACTTAATCGTGGCTTACTACATTTTTCGCGCGGCAATTTACTGCACAAAAATTATTTCCGAATCATAACTTACCCACCGTATTCACGCTTAAAATTTAAGGACTAGATAAAACTTTTCAACGACCACAACCCTGCGCAGCATAAAATTTTATAAAAAAACTCATATTTTTATTGACCAAAGTGCGCGCTATCTCTATAGTGCGCACCTCTTCATTCCCTGATAGCTCAGTCGGTAGAGCGACGGACTGTTAATCCGCAGGTCCCTGGTTCGAATCCAGGTCGGGGAGCCAAATAAGATAAGCCTTGCAGCGATGCGAGGCTTTTTCTTTTGCTCCGCAATTTTCATTTCAATTCGCACTTGCTGTTTACGCTCGATATAAATTTAACTGAGGTGGCAATATGCATTATCAACACTATAAAGGCGGCATCTACCAGATCGTTTGCGAAGCAAAATTAGAATCCGACCCATCCGTCAACCTCATCATCTATCGCGCTGCAAACGGCACAACTTGGGCGCGACCTAGTGAGGTATTCCATGCAACCCTCGTCGTCGATGGCAAGACCGTGCTGCGCTTTACCCCTATCAATGAAACCTGTCCCTAGAGACCTCACTATGCAAACATTAGAATTTCAACTGAACGGCGAATACGTCGAACTCAATCAACTGCTTAAGATGGTGGGTTTATGTGACAGCGGAGGCGCGGGTAAAGCGTTGGTAGCCGAGGGCTTGGTATCTGTCGCAGGTCAGGTGGAGCTACGCAAAACGGCCAAGATACGCGCGGGTGCTATCGTTACATTGGGGGATGTGCAGATTAGTGTGATTGCTCAATAAGCAATTTTGCCGCTGCGATGCGTGGCTGTTGCTGCGCAAAAAACTACCTGCCAATCTCAACCTTATGCCTGCTGCCCTGCCAAAATGGCGGCTTCGTTGACAACATCAATTTGCTCAGCCGACATAAATTGGCGCGCGTAAGCCAAATAAACTTTTTCTTTAATAAATACTTCAAACAAATCTGGATCGATGTGACCGTTGTCTTTGAACTTTGCCAGAATTCTCAAGGACTCGGACAGGGTTTTGCCTTTTTTATAAGGTCGATCTTTGGCGGTCAAGGCTTCAAAAATATCAGCGATGCCCATCACGCGCGCTTGCACCGACATTTGCTCACGCGTCAGACCGCGCGGATAGCCTTTACCATCCATGCGCTCATGGTGTCCACCGGCATATTCAGGTACATTTTTGAGATGCTTAGGCCAAGGTAAGGCTTCTAACATTTTGATGGTGACGACAATGTGATGATTGATAATTTCACGTTCTGCTGCCGTCAAGGTGCCTGCGCGTATGGTGAGATTTTCGACTTCATCAACAGATAAAAAATTCGTCATCACACCATCACTATTGCGCCATTGCTGCTGGGCAATCTGCGCTACACGCGCTTGCGCTTGGAGCGACATAGTCTCGCCGCCAACATTGCAGACGCGCAAAAAATCGCGCTCGGCATCCAACTGCGTTAAGCGCGCCTGATGTGCGGTATAACACGCTGCATCGCTTACTGAGCGCTCACTTAGCGGCATCGCCAACTGGCGCAACAGCGCAATTTCACTGTCGCGTTTAAGCACTTCAAACCGGGTGTCGAGCAGCTCGATACGGTCAAACAGGGTATGTAGCTTGGTGGATTTATCGACCACATGGACGGGCGTCGTAATTTTTCCACAGTCATGTAACAAGCCCGCAATTTTCAATTCGTAACGATCTTTTTCCGTCATTACAAAATCTTTCAACGGGCCTGTTTGGGTGCGATTTACCGCCTCTGCCAACATCATGGTCAACATCGGAACGCGCGCGCAATGCCCACCCGTGTACGGCGATTTATCATCGAGTGCGGTATTGATTAGCTGAATCAAAGACTCGAACAAGACCTCCATTTGCGCAATCAAACGACGATTGCTTAATGCGATAGCGGCTTGTGAAGCGAGAGATTCGAGCAGCTGCTGATCATCCAAGGAGAACGCCACGATGGCTTGCGTGTCAGGACACAGTGCATTGATGAGTTGTAGCACGCCGATAATTTCGCCTTGATGATCGCGCATCGGTACGGCTAAAAAAGATTGCGAGCGATACCCCGTGGTCGCATCGAAGGCTTGCGTACCTGAAAAATCATAGCCCGCCGCCTGATAAGCATCGGCGACATTGACCGTCTCACCCGTCAGCGCGGCATGGCTGACCACCATGGCGTGATTGCCCTGCCCTGCGGCATCGTATAAGGCAATCGGGGCAAAACCAATCGGCTCACCCGCTAAGCCGCCCATAGAAACATGCAAACTGTCGTTGCGCAAAATTTCAAAACGCAACACATGCTGCTCGTCATCATGCAAATACAACGTACCCGCATCGGCATGAGTCACGCGCATCGCCGCTTCTAAAATCATCGCCAGCAAACCACGAATATCGTGTTGCGCAGACAAAGCCGCGCCAATTTCGTTTAGCTCCTTGAGACGACGACGTAATTTATCAGCAGCTTGCATAACGAATAAGCACTCCCTGTTGGGAATTTATTTGATACATACCGAGCGCACTTGATGCATATCGGTAATGCCTTGCAAGACTTTTTCCATGCCGTCTTGCTTCAAGGTACGCATCCCCTCTTCCAACGCCAATGCTAATAGCTCGGCAACGCGGGCGTGTTCTTGTATGCCTTTTTTAACCAAGTCAGAACCAATTAACAGTTCATGCAAACCCACCCGTCCGCGATAGCCTGTGCCACTGCATTTTTCGCAGCCAACTGGAGTGAATAAATTGAGCTGACCTTTATCGTCGCCAAACATTTTCACCCAATCCGCATACAAGGCTTTCATGCCCGCATTGGGATCTTTTTTCCAAGATGTAGTGTTGGCCAACTCGGTGCTGTATTCCGTCAATAAGGCTTTGATTTCATCGGCACTAGCGACGTGCGAAGTTTTGCAATCACCACATAAACGCTTGGCCAAACGCTGCGCCAAAATACCCAACAGCGCGTCGGCAAAGTTAAACGGATCCATGCCCATATCCAGCAAACGAATAATTGACTCAGGCGCGCTGTTGGTATGCAAAGTGGCGAACACCAAATGCCCCGTTAGCGAGGCTTCAATACCAATCGACACGGTTTCTTTATCGCGCATTTCACCGACCATAATCACGTCTGGATCAGCACGCAAAAACGCACGCATGATGGTGGCAAAATCCAAGCCCGCCTTCTTATTAATTTGTACTTGGCGCAACCCCTTTTGGGTAATTTCGACAGGGTCTTCTGCTGTCCAAATTTTCGTTTCTGGCTTGTTGATGTATTTCAAAATCGAATGCAGCGTGGTGGTTTTACCCGAACCCGTTGGACCGCACACAAAGAACAAGCCATACGGTTTAGTAATGGTCGATTGAATCAACTCATTATTGCGTTTGGAGAAGCCCATTTTCTCCAACGGCAGCGGTTCGCCCGAAGCTAAAATACGCATCACCACGTCTTCGACCCCCCCTTGTGATGGAATCGTTGCTACACGCAATTCGATGTCGAGCGGACCATATTTTTTGAATTTAATTTTGCCATCTTGTGGTTTACGCTTCTCGGAAATATCCAAGTCGCACATGATTTTTAAGCGCGTCACTAAGGCATTGCGATAGGTCGCTGGCACTTCAATATAATTTAGCAAAGAACCGTCTTTACGCACACGAATTTGCGTCTTAGCTTTACCTGGTTGCGGCTCGATATGAATATCTGATGCGCCCATGCGATAGGCATCCACAATCACTTTGTTGACTAACTTAACCAACTCATTATCTGCCGCCGCACTGACATCATCAGTGGTGACCATCGCCCCTTCTTCATCCTCATCGCCTAGACTAGACAACAAGTCGTCCATCGAGCTTTCGTCAGCGGCAAAGGAACCCGTGCCATCGGTATTAGCCGAGCTACCCCCACCGTAAAATGCCGCTAGTGTTTGGGAAAATTCGCGATTGGTACAGACTTTGTAAACCAAGCGATGGCGCGAAAAAATGTTGTTGACCACACGCGAAGATTGAATGCGCTCAGGGTCTGTGGTGACTATCATCAAGCCGTCTTGATTTTCCTCGACGGGTATCCAATGACTACTCGCCACATATTCGCGCTTTAAGTTACGCAACAAATCATTCGGCTTGATACGGTCGGCTTTGAATGGTTCATAGCCCACCCCAAAAAATTCTGCCAATGCTTTACCTAACATCTCGACTGACACTTGAAACTCATCAATCAGCACTTCTTCAACATCCACGCCTTTACGTCGTGCGGTGCGATTTGCCAGCTCTAATTCGGCCGCCGACAACACTGCATTGTTCACTAAAAAATCGTACTTACTTTTCACCACATGAATATTTTGTCGCTGCCGCAACGACAGTGCCATGCTTTGCGCCAACTCTTGCGCGCCCGCCTCGACCATGCCTGAAAAACTGTCGCCAGATTTGTTGTTAATGACCTGAATCACGCCGACTAAATTGCCATCCGCATCAACAATCGGCACGACCAACATTTGCTTGGTACGGTAGCCAGTGCGCGTGTCCACTTCTTTTAAGAAGCGCAGTTGCGGACTTAAACTATTCAACTCTTGTCCGTCGTAAACATCTTTGATATTGACGATTTTTTTATGCACGCCGACGAAGCCTGCCACGCTTTGCTCCGCAATCGGCAGCTTCAAATCCTTAAACGAATTCAGACCTGTTTTAACTTTAGACACCAGTGATGAACCATCTTCACCGACCACATAAATTGTCAGTCGATCCGCATTCAGCAAGGTACAAACGTCGCGACTGACCTCCAACATAATTTCATCAATGTTGGAAGCGGAATGAACGCGATTGATTACCTGATTAAGCTCTTTGGTAAATTGAAGTTGATTACCTGTCGCCGCTGCTGTTGTCATTATTGATTCCTTGTAAACAATTATTGTTGTTGCGTGTGGGGTACCGCCCACAAACCGCCCGCTAACACTTGTACTTCATAGCCTGCTTGCGCCAAGATAAATGCTGCCGCTGCACTACGCCGACCGCTTTGGCAATACGCAATGTATTTTTTAGCGTAATCCAATACGCCAATCGCATTACGAATATCGCTCAATGGCACATTCAACGCCCCCGCCAAGCGGTCATAGCGATACTCAGGCGGATGCCGTACATCTAACCATAGCGCACCGTCACGCACCGCTTGCTGCGCCTGCGCAAAATCGACGGTGTGCAACAACGGCTCTTGTAGCAAATGTAAAAAATCAACGCGCCCTAAACGCAGCAAAACGCCATTACTTTTCATCGTCACAGTCGCATTGCGCTTGGCTTCGGATATCAACGCCTCCTCACCAAACACATCTCCGGCTTGTAATTGGGCTAATTGCAATTCAACCCCACCCACTTGTCGCGTCACCACGGCGTGACCAGTATCAATGAGATAGTAATAGTCGCCCGCCTCGCCTTCGCGCACGATGACATCGTCACTCCATACCACCATCGTCTCAATACGCTTAATCAGCTCACCAATGTTAGCGGCAGGCAAATGTGCAAATGGACCATGCTGTAAATTTTCCGCACTAAACATGGTCGAACTAAACGCTCGGCGACTTTCCAAATCCTCGCGTGCCAAATTTTCAGGCGCATCGGGATGTAGCGTGTGACTAGACACCTGATCCCACGTCATCATACGGTCAAGCAACTCATCATCAATGCGCAACAACTGGCTATCGCACAAAGCATTAGCCGAGACAATTTCGGGTTGACGTTTACCCAAAGGATGCTTCGCCCATTCCGATTGCGCGCTCACTACAACACGATTGCCATCTTGATATTGCAACGCTAACTCGCCCGCAATCAAGTACACCGACTGACCGTGCAAACTATTATTGGCAAAGGGGTTCGAGCCTTTAGCGATGGTTTCGGTATGACAATAATCTAGTAATTCACGCAGCCGCGTGGCATTAAACGCGGCAATCGGCTCTAAGCTGGCTAACACTTTAATGTCGAGTGCGGTACTCATGGCTAAAACTCAAATACCTGATTATTGAATAACATCTTAGGGTGCTGACGCGTTGTCGTACTATCAATTTCACGCATGATGAGTTCCATTTCACCAGGCTTCAAATGGGTAATATAAATATCTGCTTGCCCCGTAAATTTTGCCAACTCTTCAACTAGCAAACTCGGACACAAATGCTTGGACAAAATCGCTAGTTCACGTTCGCTATTCGAGAACGCCGTCTCGATAATCATGTGGCGTAAATTTTTAATTTGATTCACGGTTTTCCACAACGCGTCATTCGTCGTCGTGTCACCGCTAAACACCAAACTCGCTGTGCCACTATCAAAATGATAGCCCACCGCTGGCACCACATGATTGGCTGGCAGCGCAGTAATGGCTCGATCTTGCAAGATAATTTTTTCACCTATCGCAATCTCTTGATAGCGCATAAACGGCTGTTGCGCGCTGGGAATTTCACTAAAGTCTGGCCAAATTTTCCAGTTAAAAATATGCTGTTTGAGCGCGTCTATGGTTTCAGCCAAGGCGTAAATGGTCAGGGGTTGCGTGCGCATAAAACCCACGCTATCGATCAGCAAAGGGATGCACGCAATATGATCCAGATGCGAGTGGGTAATAAAGATGTGATCAATCATGCTTAATTCAGTCAGGCTTAATTCGCTCACACCCGTGCCTGCATCAATCAATACATCGTTGTCGAGCAGGAATGAAGTGGTGTGCAAATTGCCACCGATTCCGCCGCTACATCCCAAAACACGAAATTTCATTATTTTCTCGCTCTAGTTATTTGCTCTCGAACACATACACGCCATCCCATGCTATATCAGGCGGCTGTTTACGGAAATGCGCCACGCGCTGCGCATAAATTTTATACAACTCGGTCTGCGCAGACAGTCGCTGCAAATTCATTAACTGCAACTCGGTCTGATCCCAGTCTTGCTTACGATAACAACGACGCATTTCTTGAAAGATTTTTAATTCAGCCAGTATCTCCTCGCTGACCTCACCTACTAAACCAAGCGGCTCATAAATTGCAATCGGCTTATCTTTACCTTTGACACGCACATGATCAAGCTCACGATAGACAAATTCGCTGGCGGCATGACGGGTATTTTCGCCGACAATAAAACCTACGCCATATTGTTTGGTAATACCTTCCAAACGCGATGCTAAGTTTACTTCATCGCCCATCACGGTATAAGCCACACGCACATCCGAACCCATGTTGCCGACGCTCACTTGCCCCGTATTCACCCCCACGCCGACTTTAATTTCGGGCCAACCACGCGCTATAAATTGCGGGCGTAATTCGTCTAATTTCGCTTGCATTTCTAAGCCAGCCGTAATGGCATTACGCGCATGTTGTGCATCACTTAGCGGCGCGCCCCAAAACGCCATGATGCAATCGCCCATATATTTATCAATCGTACCGCGATGTTTGTAAACTACCCGCGACAACGGTGATAAAAATTCATTCATCAACAACGATAATTCTTGCGGCTCTAATCCTTCAGAAATACTCGTGAAGCCTCGCACATCGGAAAATAATATCGACATTTCGCGACTCTCACCTAGCATCGACACACTGGCTGGATTCTTACTCATTTCATCGACCAGTTCGCTCGGTACATATTGACCAAACAGATTGGTAATTTGCCGCTTGGTGCGCGACTCAACCAAATAACCAAACGACATATTCAGTGCGAAAATGACGGCGATCATCACCAAACTATTCGCAATCGGCATGACCAAATCACCGTACTGCCACGCCACCATACCTAAGCCTAGGCTCAATGCAAAAGCGGCAATGGCAACCAAAATGGCGCGTACTGGACTTAACCAAGGCAACAATACACTCAAACTCAAACCTAGCAATATCAACCACAACACCTCCGCGCCCAACATATAAGCGGGCTGTTGCTTGAGATTTTGATCCAACATGCCCGCTATCATATTGGCATGTATCTCAACCCCCGCATACACTTCCGAGACGGGCGTAGAACGCATATCCATCAAGCCTGGCGCGGTCGTTCCAACCAATACAATTTTATTTTTGAGCTGCGCCACATCGACACGCCCATGCAACACATCCGCTATCGACACGTAGCGAAAACTGCCTTGCTTACCGCGATAAGGAATCAGCGCGGCGACTTCTTGGTCAACGGGGATTTTCAACGATTGTGCGCCGTCTCCCAACTCCAACCATTCCAGCCCTGCATAGTCCTGATTTTTTCCCTCCGCAAAGCCGAGCTTAACAGGCGCGTCCCCTAGCAAAGACTGCACCATCGCCAGCGACAAGGATGCGTAATACGCCCCCTCATACTCCACTAACATTGGCACGCGGCGCACCACGCCATCTGTATCTATACGCGGATTAAAGTGCCCTGCTCGCATCGCCGCAGCCTGCAACTGGGGCAGATTCGCGCCATAGCCATTCCACAAACTCATGCCTGTGGGCTTGCTGCGCAATGCCCCTTGCGTCAATACAGGAGCGGGGAGCGCGCCCGACAAATATTTATCTTGCTGACTGGTGAAGTAATACCCCAGCACCACCTGACGATTTTTTATTTTTTCAGCGAATAAATTATCGTATTCGAGTTGCGGTTTAAGCTGATTGAATACCGCTTGATAAGCACTATCCGTTTTTAACTGCGCCGCTGCGAGCCCCTCTAATACCTGTAAACCCGAACTATTGTCGGGTTCGGCAAACACCACGTCGAAGCCCACCTGCACGATGCCGTAATGATTGAATAACTGATCCATCAAGACCGCTAAACGGTCGCGACTCCACGGCCAACGCCCTTCTTCTTGCAAACTTTTTTCATTGATGTCGAGTATCACAATGCGCTCATCCAGCATACGCGGCATGGTCAAACGTAATTGATAGTCATACAGCACGGCGGATAAGCGATCGACAAAACTCAGTCGATAAAAATGGGCTGCATTACCGACAAATAGCAACGCCAGCAACAAGCCCAGTGCAATTAAAACAGCATGTTTTTTCAACTTAGTGTCATTCTCATTCAGCCGCTTGTCAGGCTTTCAGAAAAAATTCCATTTTCACACCAGCCAGCTCAATCACGTCGTGATCGTTGAGCTGACGGGGCTGATCGTTTAACAAATGTCCGTTGACCGAGGGGAAAGTGCTACCTTCCACATAAGTAATAAAGTAGCCGCTAGGGCGACGCGCCAAAACGGCAACTTGCACGCCTGGCTTACCTAGGGTAGTTAGATTTTTCAGCAGCTCTAATTCTTTACCCGCATTAGGACCCGTCAAAATTTGCACCACAGCAGCTTGTGGTAAGACAGGCGGCGCGAGCTTATCGGTAATATCAGCCGTCATCACTTTAGCTTTATCAGCACTCAAGACATGCGTTTGCACCAACGTTGAAGTATGGTCAGCGACCTCAATCACGGGGGCAGCTTGCTTAACTGGCCCACGCAACACCATCGTTTTTTCAAAGTCTTCTGCGGTGGTTTGACTAATTTGATCAGTCACATATTTCAGCGTGTGTTTACCGATTTCAATTTCATCACTATTTTGTAAAAAATGTTTTTTGGCGGGAACACCATTCACATTAAGACCATTGGTGCTATCCAAATCCTCTAAAAATGAGTCTTGTAAAATCGTCACGATAGCCGCGTGCTCACCACTTACACCCAAGTTATCAATCACAATATCATTGCTCGATTTTCGTCCGATGGTGATGCGCTCTTTCACTAAGGGATATTCCTTAACCTGCACACCATCCATACTCAATATCAGTTTCGCTGCCATCACATCACTCCTTACACAAATTATTTTTGAAACACATGCAAAAATTTTGCCCACCAAGATTTAGGTTCGGCAAAGTCTGCGGTAATTTTTACTAAGATGACCGACACGTTATCGCGTCCACCATTGTCGTTTGCCATTTGAATTAATTGCTCAGCAGCGAGCGGTAAATTTCCTTGCATCGCATATAAAGCCGACTCAATATCCGCATCTTCCACCATGTCATTAAGCCCATCCGAGCAGAGCAAATACACATCACCAATTTGCACGGGATAAACATGAATCTCTGGCTCAACATTTGGGTCTATGCCGACCGCACGCGTCACTAAATTTTTATTCTTAGAAAAACGCGCATCCTCAACACTAATCAGGCCGCTATCAATTTGCTCTTGCAACAATGAATGATCGCGCGTCACCGTCGTCAATTTTTCACCGCGCAAACGGTACATGCGCGAATCGCCGATATGCGCAACCGCAACGCGATTATCGTAAAACAATCCCGCTACAATCGTCGTTCCCATACCCGCATATTGCGGCTGGCTTTGCGAGGCATGATAAATTGAGCTATTGGCTTTTTGGATGTTATTGCGTAGTAAAGTTACCGCATTATCTACACCATTCTTTTCCGCCTTCGCAGCGGCTGATTCAAACTTCAAGCGACGCGCAATTTCGGTCGTAGTCACTGAAATCGCAATGCCACTCGCCACCTCACCAGCGTTATAGCCACCCATGCCGTCCGCCAACACCACCAAACCCGCCGCAACATCCACACTCACGCTGTCTTCATTATGTGCACGCACCATGCCTGGATGGGTTTTGCTCACCGTTTTTAGGGCTTGTATTACGTTCATTGTTGAGCCTTTCAAATTTAGTTATTAGATTGCAAGCCACTCATACAGGCACGCAACTGCTCGGCAATCTGCGCGCCATTAACATAACGATGCTCAATTTGCTTCGCCAACATTTTGTCAATCACCACCACCAAACACTCTGGCAGCTCTGGCTTAATACTACGAATATCGGTTGGTGCTTCATTGGCAATGCGATACATCAATTGCGCCATCGACTCGCCCTCAAAGGGTAACTTGCCTGATGCCAGTTGATACAAAGTCGCCCCTAAGGAAAACAAATCTGAGGAACCCGAAATTTTCTTACCCGCCAACTGCTCAGGCGACATAAAGGATGGCGTACCTAACACCATCCCCGTCTTGGTGCGGCTCGAATCGGTGATGCGCGCAATACCAAAATCCGTCACTTTAGGCGTATCCGTTTCGGGGTCATACATAATGTTGGCGGGCTTAATATCACGATGCACGACGTTTTGTTTATGCGCATAATCCAAAGCATCCGCCACCTTTGCCACGATGCCGATGACCGTGCGAAGCGGTAGCAAATTATCGGGCTTGGTATAAGGCACTAAGTCTTTGCCTTTCAAAAACTCCATCGCGATATACGCCAAATCATGCTCTTCACCCGCGTCGTAAATCGATACGATATTCGGATGATTCAGTCGCCCAGCAGTTTCCGCTTCGCGGAAAAATCGTTCTTTCACTTCTTGCAATTCATCGGCTTCAAACTCTTGCGAAAGTGCCACGGTTTTAATCGCCACAGTACGACCAATTTTCGGATCTTTGCCAAAGTACACCACGCCCATCGCGCCCTTGCCTAACTCCTTCTCAATCTCATAGCGACCCAACATTGGCTTGGACATGCCAGACTTACCTGAAACTAAACTACTTGTGTTAGCCCGCCCGCTGCTCCCGCCCAAAATAATGGTTTCTGCCATTTCCCGCGCTTGTGTTAAGCGTTGCGGCAAATCGCGGAATTTAGGATTAAATTCACCCATGTATTTGAACACCGACTCGGCTTTGTTGAACTGACGCTTGCGTTCAAAATCTAAACCTAGGTTATACAAAACCTCCATCAAACTATTGTCCAGCGGCACTTTGCGCAGCTTATCAAACGCCATATCCAACTGACCTTGACCTTGAAACGCTAAGCCCAACATACGATTACTTTCCGCCGAATCCGCATCCGATTTTTGCTTGCCTTTTTCGGTCATCAAATAGCGTTTCGTGGTGAGCAACAAATGTCCAACCAGCAACAAAACGGCAGGCAACATCAGTTGCAACCACAGCAGTTGCGTGGTCATCAACACAAAATGCGTCACTAGCAAAGCCGCAAAAATTGCCGCCGTAACACCCGCCGCCATCGCGGCTTTTAGGCGCGGCAACAACACAATCAAATACAAAGCGACGAATAGAAAAACCAGCATCTCTGCCAAGCTCGTCCAAGCTGGCATCACGAAATAATCGCCTTGCAAAATACTGGAAACGGAATGCGCCAAAATCAGCACGGGAGCCATATCAGAGGAGGTCGGCGTAACTTGCAGCGTACCCAGCCCTGTTGCAGTTGCACCAATCAAGACAATTTTGTCTTTATATTTTTCGGCAGGAATTTTTCCCGAATACACGTCGTAAAACGAATCCACGCTAAACGCAGGTTTACCCGCCCGATCCGCATAGAAAAAACTGTGCATTTGCATTTGTGCATCGGTCGCAACTTTTAGATTGCCGATGCGCACCCCTTCGCCCAAATTAACTTGTATATCTTTCGCTGCCAAATTCAAACTTTTCGCTGCCAGCATCAAAGCTAAAGACGGATAGTATTGATCGTAGTAACTCACCACCAAGGCTTCGCTACGCACTGCGCCATCCGCGTCAGGAAAACTATTCAAATGCCCCATCGCTAGTGCCTTAGAGCCTAACGGTGCAATCGGCGCGAATACTTTATTGGTGGCGCGGGGCAACGCATTTTCGCCGCCAACCAGTTGCACATTACTCAAAGCATTACTCTGCACATAATCAGGCAAGGCTTGATCAGGATTACCTTGTGCCATGCCTGGATTCAAAAACATCGCTAACAAAGTATTATTGGCTGCCGCGAGGCTGGCACTCAATTTTGCGTCATTGTTCAGATTGCTCATCGCCTCCAACAACAGCGTATTTAATTTATCCGCGTCCGCGCTTTGATGTAGCGAGGAGTTCGCCGCCAAGTCAGCAATTTTATAAATATAGGCAAGTCCCGCATCCACTTGTGGCTCAAAGAAAAACGCGGTGTAGGCAATAACCTTGGCATGACCTTCGCTCAAGGTATCCAGCATCTTGGCGTGAATTTCACGCGGCCACGGCCAACGACCCAAATTGGCAATACTTTCTTCATCAATCGCAATCACGGCAATTTTATCGCTAGGCACACGGCTGGCAGACTTCACGCCGAAGTCATACGCCTTACGCTCCAAGCTTTGTATCAAATCACTGCCAGAAAGCAGCAACAATACCAAAGCGAGCACTAAGCCGATAAAGCCGTCTTTTTTCCACCAAGTCGTAATGTTCATTACTGCTCCAATATGCTGATTGCGCCGAATACTAATGTATTTTAGTTAAATTAACCAGAAAGCCTTTGATTGCTTGAGAAATTATCTAGATACATTGGCTTTTTTTGGTTTACGGCAACACCCAAACAGGGCAATTAGCCAACTGCACCACTTGACTCGCGACTGAGCCTAACAACATAGATTGCAAACCCGTTTGCCCCTGCTTACACAGCACGATTTGCTCTATTTTGTGCGCATCTGCATATTGCACAATCGCTGCCGCTGGCGCGCCCACGCTGATGTGATATTCGTAAGCCAGTTGTGCTGCATCCAATTTCGCGCGTGCCGCAGCTAACTGTGCCAGTCCTTGCTCACGGTAATAATCGTCCATCGTGGCTTGGCTAATAAATAATTTCACGTTGCCCATCGCCAACTTCCATTGCACATTGAGCAGGTAAATTTGCGCGGGTGCGCGTAACCAAGTCGCACTGTTAATCACATAATCAACCGCACGATTCGCGCCCTCAGAACCATCCACTGGAATTAAAAATTTCATGTTATTTCTCCGAATTTTTGCCATCAACTTTGGCATCGAGCAAATCGACCGCGACATTGCCTGCCGATTGTTTTATCGCCAACCAACGCCCCAAACCCAGCACCAACAACGCGCAAGCGACGGGGACGACATAGTGTAAATAATGACGCGCCTCAAACACGGGGGCTAACACCGCTTCGCTCACCAACATCTCACCCGCCACATAACCCAATAGCGCGCCGCCCGCATAAATCACCATAGGAAAACGGTCGATCACTTTCAACACCAACTGGCTGCTCCAGGCAATCAGCGGAATGCTAATCAGCAAACCGAACACCAGCAAAGTGGTGTTGCCATTCGCCGCTGCTGCCACACCTAGCACGTTATCCAAACTCATCACAAAGTCAGCGATGATGATAGTTTTTACCGCCGCAAATAGTTTTGTTTCCGCTTTGATGCTGTCTTCGCCATGCTCATCTTCGGGCAGCAATAATTTCACGCCTATCCACATCAGCAAGCCCGCGCCAACCAACTTTAGATACGGCAGCGAGAGCATCCCCACCGCAAAAAATGTCAGCACAATGCGCAACACAATCGCACCCAGCACACCGAACATAATGCCTTTTTTGCGCTGCGCCACAGGCAGGTTACGACACGCCAGCGCAATCACCACTGCGTTGTCGCCGCTCAACAGCAAGTCAATCATAATAATTTTGACGACCCCAACCCAAAACACACTGCTAACTAACATTTCTAACATCTAGAGATTCCTTTATAAAATTAAAAGTGGTGCGTGGCGCGGCACTCGCGTGCCTAAGTGGAACGGTGCTGCGCACCTAAGTTGTGAACCGAAGCGCGGTGGTTTTCCCACTTACCACTTCAGGCGCAATGCGCCGCCCGCTTGCTACTTACCGCGCAACAAAACCTGCTGCATCACGCGCCCCATTTCAGCGGGATTGCGCGTGATATGAATGCCACACTCTTCCATCACCGCGAGTTTGCTATCCGCACCGCCTTGCCCACCCGAAATAATCGCGCCGGCATGTCCCATGCGTTTGCCTTCTGGTGCGGTTACGCCCGCAATAAATCCAACCACAGGCTTACGCATATTTTGCTTAATCCAGCGCGCACATTCTTCTTCGTCGTTGCCGCCGATTTCACCGACCATAATCACTGCATCGGTTTCGTCATCATCGTTAAACAACTTGAGAATATCCAAATGCTTTAAGCCATTGATTGGGTCGCCACCAATGCCCACACAAGATGATTGCCCCAAGCCTAGCGCGCTCAGTTGCCCAACCGCTTCATAGGTCAAAGTACCCGAACGCGACACCACGCCAATGCGACCTTTGCGATGAATATGACCGGGCATGATGCCGATTTTGAGTTCGTCGGGCGTAATCAAACCTGGACAATTCGGACCGATAAGCAAGGTGCTTTTACCTTGCATTTTGTAACGCGTTTTAATCATGTCGTGTACGGGAATGCCTTCCGTGATGCAAATTACTAACTCTAATCCCGCCTCGACCGCCTCATCAATCGCAGCGGCGGCAAACGGCGGCGGCACATAAATCACCGACACCGTCGCGCCAGTTTGTTGACGGGCTTCTAACACGCTGTCGTAAATCGGCACGCCTTCAAAATTTTGCCCGCCTTTTTTCGGGGTCACTCCCGCGACAAAACAGTTTTTGCCATTCGCATAAGCGATGCAATTTTGCGTATGAAATTGCCCCACTTTGCCCGTCATGCCTTGCGTCATCACGCGGGTATTTTTATCTATCAAAATCGCCATTATTTTTCTCCCTTCGCCGCTGCCACGACTTTTTGCGCGGCGTCCGCCATATCGCTGCCTGAGATAATCGGCAAACCCGATTCCGCCAAAATCTTTTTACCTAACTCGACATTGGTGCCTTCCAAACGCACCACTAACGGCACGGTCAGATGCACTTCGCGCGCCGCGGCGACAACGCCTTCGGCAATCACATCGCACTTCATAATGCCGCCAAAAATGTTCACCAAAATCGCTTTGAGATTCGGATTTTTCAGCATCAACTTAAACGCTTCAGTGACTTTTTCTTTGCTCGCGCCGCCGCCCACATCAAGGAAATTGGCAGGATTACCGCCATACAATTTGATGATGTCCATAGTCGCCATCGCCAATCCCGCGCCGTTCACTAAACAACCAATATCGCCATCCAACGAGATGTAGCTCAGGTCAAATTTCGAGGCTGCAATTTCCGCCGCATCTTCTTCATCCAAATCGCGATAGGCGACAATTTCAGGATGGCGATACAGCGCGTTACTATCAAAATTAAATTTGGCATCCAAGGCAATCACGCGATTGTCAGCAGTCAGCACCAGCGGATTGATTTCGGCGAGCATTGCGTCCTTCTCGGTGAAAGCCTGATACAAGCCTTGCAAAACCTGCACCGTCTCGGCAATCGCGGCAGCAGGCAGCCCAATTTTGTGCGATGTTTGCCGCATCCGCTGCCAGCAAACCCGAGGCGGAATCTATC
>JARCRQ010000009.1 GCA_029850585.1 Sideroxydans sp. | reverse complement strand
AAGCACAAGTGAGCAAATTATCTTTTGTTAGCAACGTCGAACACTAACGCCGCACAGCGTATTCCGCTTATCACCGCACCTTCTAAAGTCGCTGGATAATCGCCCGCTGTGTAGTCGCCCGCCAGAAACAAACGCACAGCGGCAGTGGCTTGAGTCGGGCGTTGTAGATTGGGAGAGCAACAAAATGTCGCGCGCTTTTCGGCGATGACTTTGACCCACAGCGGCGTGTCAACGATGCCAAATTCTTGGTGTAATTCTTCGATAATTTTTTGCGCCAATTCGTCCTGCGATAAGTTTTGGTGTAAGCCTTCCGCGCTAATCACCGAGGCGATTAAGCCGTGCTGGTGGGCGATTTGCCCTTTGTCGAATAACCATTGGCTGGCGCGCTGATGCAAGCCCAGCATAGGGCAGGGCAGACGAACGTGTGCGGGGTATTGCAGGTACACGGTGTAAATCGGTTGCTGCTCTAACGCGGCTATTTTCGCCACGCTGTCCGGTGCAATCTCACTCAATAATTTCGCTGCGATGTTAGGCGAGGTCGCGCAAATAAGCTGACTAAAAATTTGCGTGCCGTGTGTAGTTGTTATCGCCACACCGTCATCATGCAACTCGATTTTTTCCACCCTCGTCGAGAGCAAAACTTTGCCGCCACGTTGTTCGATAAAAGTGGCGGCACGTTGCGGAAACAGCGCGGTGAAGTCGATGCGCGGCAACAACATGTCGGAGTCGCTGCGACTTTGATTGAGGGCGTCGCGCAATACATTTAGCAACACCTGCGCGGAAGCCTTATGAATCGGCGTGTTCAAGGCGGCGATGCACAAGGGTTCCCAAAGTTTGCGCGACAGATTCGCATCTTGTCCGTGCTGGGCGAGCAACGCGCTGACCGTCATGTCGTGCGCTAAATGAAAATTCATACGGCGCAGCGTGAGCATAAAACGCGCAGCTTTGATGCGTTCGCGCCAAGTCAATCCTTGTGCGCGTAACAGCGCGACCAGCAAGTGCAGTGGAGCGGGCAGGCGCGGTGCTTTGAGCGAGAACTGTCCATGCAAATCAAGCTGCAAAGGCAAGCGTAAAAAGTCCTGTTCGAGATTGCCACCGACTAGCTCGATAAGGCGCAATGTTTCGCGATAGCAACCGAGTAATAGATGCTGACCGTTATCCAGTTGCGTGTCGTTATAAACCAGCCCGCGCGCGCGTCCACCAAGCTGCTTGGCACTTTCAAACACCGTCACCGTAATGCCACGCGCAGCAAGTTCCACCGCCGCTGCCATGCCAGCATAGCCACCACCGATGATGGCAATGTTAGAAAAAGCTTTTAGTTCATCAGCCACGTTTTGAATGCCAGCCATAATTTATAACTCGGCGTGAGCGACACGCGTTCTTTGAGGACGTGGCAGCCGCTAGAGACGACTTCAATCAGCGTGGCGCGATAAATTGCTGCCATGATTAAACCGACGCGTTGCGCTTTTTTATCTTCCTTTGGCAACAAGGCTAGGGCTTGATCGTAAAAGCGTTGCGCGCGTTCAACTTGAAACGCCATGAGCTTTTGGAAATTTTCTGAATCGCGTGAATTGAGAATGTCGGCGGCGGTGACGTTGAACTGTTGCAGTTCGTCCATCGGCAGATAAATACGATTACGTCGTGCGTCTTCGCCCACATCGCGAATGATATTGGTGAGCTGAAACGCAATGCCTAAATCGTGCGCATATTTCAAAGTCTGGCGATTTTTATAGCCGAAAATTTCCACCGTTAGCAAGCCCACCACGGATGCAACGCGGTAGCAATACAGTTGCAGCGATTTGAAATTTTCATAGCGCGGATGCTGCAAATCCATCTCCATACCGTCGATGATTTCGAGCAAATGTTCCTGTGCCAGATTGAATTGTTTGACGATGGGCACGAGCGCAATCGCCACGGGGTGTTGCGGCTTACCGCCATAAATTTCCGCCACCTGATTCCGCCACCAATTCAGCGTGGTGCGTGCCACATCCTCGTCCGAACACTCATCCACCACATCGTCCACTTCGCGGCAAAACGCATACAGCGCGGTAATCGCACGGCGTTTATCCTTGGCTAAAAAACGAAAGCTATTGTAAAAACTAGAGCCACTCGCAGCGGCTTTGTCTTGGCAGTATTGGTCTGGATTCATAAAATTAGTAAGTATGTGGAGCGGATTTTGCCAACATGATGAGCCAATCGAGCGGACGCAACACAGGGCGTTTATTAAACACGTCGTAGTCAACATTTTCTATTTTTTTGAGGATGCGCAGACCGCCTTGAATAATCATGCGCATTTCCAAACCGATGCGTCCGGTCAAAATGCTGCCCAGCGGCGCGCCTTGCAACATCAGGGTTCGCGCTCTATCGACTTGGAATTTCATCAGCGCGCGCCATGCGTCATCGCAGATTTTTTCAGTGATATTTTTTTCGCACACATTGAATTTTTGCATCTCATCCAGCGGTAAATAAATGCGCGCAATCGCATCGTCTTTTGCTACGTCTTGCCAAAAGTTGATGAGCTGCAATGCCGTGCAAATCGCATCGGAATACGCGATATTTACGGGTGTCGCTTCTTCATACAGATGCAGCATCAACGTGCCAACCGGATTCGCCGAACGACGGCAGTAATCGAGTAATTCTTCATAATTCGCGTAACGCTTTTGCACCACGTCTTGCGAGAACGCATCCAGCAAATCGTAGAAAGGTTGCATGGGTAATTCATGCTGCGCAACTTCAACCGCGAGGTGTTGAAACAGCGGGGTGAGCGGCTTTTCATGTGCAGCGATACGCGCTAATTCGGCGCGAAATTCGTCTAATTTATTCAGTCGTTCTTGGTCAGAAAAGTCACCTTCATCGGCAATATCATCCGCCTCGCGCGCAAAGTGATAAATCGCCGCCACTGGCTTGCGCAAGCGGCGCGGCATAAGGATAGAAGCAACAGGAAAATTTTCGTAATGTTCGACAGACATTAAATTAAATCGTTGCGGTGCAGCATAAACACGAACTGGTCGCCCGCCGTGACATCCAGCCAAGTGAAGGGCAGCTTGGGATATTCGGCTTCTAGCAGGTCGCGGTTGTGACCGATTTCGACAATCAAAATGCCATTTTCGCTGAGGTGTTGCGCGGCGTTTTTTAGGATGATGCGCGTGGCATCTAAGCCGTCTGCGCCACTGCCTAAAGACAATTCGGGTTCATGCAAATACTCTTGTGGCAGGGCGGCTACTGAGGGTGCATCGACGTAAGGCGGATTGCTGATGATGAGGTCGTAGCGTCGCTCACCGAGTTGGCTGAATAAATCAGACTGGATGAGTTGCACGCGGTCTTGCAGCTCGTAGTCGGTGATGTTGTGCGCCGCAACATGCAGCGCGTCGGGTGATAAATCCACCGCGTCAACTTGCGCATTAGGGAATTCGTGCGCCGCCAAAATTGCCAAACAACCGCTGCCGGTACACATGTCCAACACGCTGCTAACCGCTTCCGCGTCAGCTATCCACGGACTTAATTGGGTGCGCAATAATTCTGCGATAAAGGAACGCGGCACGATAACGCGCTCGTCCACATAGAAGCTGTATTCGCCCAAAAATGCTTCGTGAGTGAGGTAAGCGGCGGGGATGCGTTCTACAACACGACGCTGAATGATGCTTAAAACTTCGCCGCGCTCGCTTGCGGTGAGACGCGCGTCCATAAAAGGTTCTAGCCTATCCAACGGCAAATGCAAGGTGTGTAAAACGAGATAGACAGCTTCGTCATAGGCATCGCTGCTGCCGTGTCCGAAAAATAATTCGGCTTGATAAAAACGGCTGACGGCGAAGCGCACATAATCGCGCACGGTATGCAAATCGGCGGTGGCTAGGGGAAAATGGTCGCTCATTTTTTGCTGTTTTTAGTTGTATCAGTTAAGGCTTTGGCTTTTGCATCCGCCTCTAATTTTGCCAATGCCTCTGGGCTGTATTTATGTTTATGCACGTCGTAACGCACTAAGCCTACGAAGGCAATCATTACCACCGCCAAAATTAAAATTAAGGTCATCATATTATTTCACCAGCAAGTTTTCTAAGGTTAATTTGTAGGTCAGTTTTAGCGGTTCGATGTCCGCCACACCTACGCATTCATTGAGCTTGTGGATAGTCGCATTGAGTGGCCCGAACTCGATAACTTGCGGGCAAATGTCGGCGATAAAGCGTCCATCCGAGGTGCCGCCGCTGGTCGAAAGTTCGGGCGTGATGCCATAAGCTTTTTTAATTGCGTCGCTAATCGCCACCACCAAACTGCCTTTCGGGGTGAGGTAAGGCTTGCCTGACAGCTCCCATTTCAGCGCATATTTCACTTGATGCTTATCCAAAATTGCATGAACTTTGTCCTGCAATTGTTGCGGCGTGCTGGCGGTAGAAAATCTAAAGTTAAACAAAATATCGGCGGTGCCGGGCACAACATTGGTCGCGCCCGTGCCGCTGTTCATATTGGAAATTTGCCATGAAGTCGGCGGGAAATATTCGTTGCCGTCATCCCATTGGGTCGTTGCCAATTCAGCAATCGCAGGCGCGACCATGTGAATAGGATTGTTGACCAGATGCGGATAGGCGATATGACCTTGTACGCCTTGTACCGTCAGCGTGCCGTTCAAAGAGCCGCGTCGGCCATTTTTAATCATGTCGCCGACTAATTTGTTAGAAGTGGGTTCGCCGACGATACAAAAATCAATGCTTTCGCCGCGTGCGCGCAACGCTTCAACTACGCGCACCGTGCCATCAATCGCCACGCCTTCTTCATCGGAAGTAATCAACAGTGCAATCGAGCCATTGTGCTGCGAATGCTGTTCGATAAAGGCTTCGATAGCGGTGATAAACGCTGCGATGGAAGTTTTCATGTCTGCTGCACCGCGCCCGTACAACATGCCGTCGCGGATGGTCGGCTCGAACGGTGGTGAGAACCAAGATTCAGGCGGGCCGCTCGGCACCACATCGGTGTGTCCAGCAAACACCACAACAGGGCTGGTCGTGCCGCGTCGCGCCCACAAATTATCGACATTGCCGAAACGCATCCGCTCAATCGTGAAGCCTAATTTCGCCAAACGTTCGATGAGAATATCTTGGCAACCTGCGTCTTCAGGCGTTAAGGAGCGACGGGCAATCAGGGCTTTTGCGAGTTCTAAAGTGGCGGACATAGTGAATTAAAGAGTAAAAATTTTTGAGTAGGATTCGGCATCGAAACCGATGTGTAGCAGCGTTGCATCGCGGACTAAAACAGGGCGTTTAATCACACTGGTTTTTTCTAACATTAAAGCCAGCGCACTGGCGTTATCGACGATTTGCAATTTGCGCGCTTCATCTAAGCCACGCCAAGTCAGACCTTTGCGATTGATGAGTGTTTGCCAGTCCACTTGTTGCAACCAAGCTGCGGCAGTTGCCGCATCTAAACCGAGTTTTTTGTAGTCGTGAAATTCAACGGTAATATCGTTTTGCGCCAGCCAAGCGCGTGCTTTTTTGACCGTGTCGCAATTGGCAATGCCGTACAGCTTCATTATTTTGGATCATCCAAGTTGAGATCAAACTCATCCAGTGGCTTACTGCTAGTAGCGGGATTGTAGGCTGGATTTTGCGCAGTCTTGGCACCGCTTGAAAAGTCAATCAGCGTGGACAAATTGCTGGCTGAATCGGCATTACGCATCGCTTCGTCTTTGCTGATTTTGCCTGCTTTATACAATTTATACAGAGCCCGCTCAAAGGTTTGCGAACCTGCTGAAACGCTCTTTTCAATCGCATCACGAATCTTTTCAATTTCATCATTTTTAATCATGTCAGCGATGACGGTGGTCTTCATTAAAATTTCCACCGCAGGGACTAATTTCCCATCCAAGCCTGGCACTAAACGCTGTGAAATCACGGCATGTAAGCACATCGACAAATCCGACAACACGCTGCGGCGCGATTCGTAAGGGAAGAAATTGACGATACGATTGAGCGCGTGATAACTATTATTGGCGTGCAAAGTTGCCAAACATAAATGCCCAGTTTGGGCAAAAATCAGCGCGTGTTTGAGGGTTTCGCGATCACGTATTTCACCGATCATCAACACATCGGGTGCTTCACGCATTCCGCTCGATAAGGCATGGTCGTATGACAAGGTATCCGTGCCGATTTCGCGTTGATTGACGATAGATTTACCGTGTTGAAAAATATATTCAATCGGATCTTCTACCGTCAAAATATGACCGCTCTTAGTTTGGTTGCGATACTCCAACATCGCTGCCAGCGTGGTCGATTTACCCGAACCTGTCGCGCCCACCACCAGCACCAAGCCGCGCTTTTCCATAATCAGCTCTTTGAGCACCAAAGGCAGATTTAGGTTTTCCACTTGATTGATTTTTGCCTTGATATGACGAATCACCAGTGCCACATCGCCGCGTTGTCGGAACACGTTGACGCGGAAATTACCAATGCCTGGCACACGGAAGGAAAAATTCAATTCCATCTGCAACTCAAAATCATCGATCTGATTTTGCGACATCAATTCGTAAGCAATCTGCTTAGTCATTTCGCCGTCGAGTATCTGGGCATTAACGGGCATCGCCACCCCTTCAATTTTGATATTGACTGGCGCGCCGACCGAGAAAAACAAATCGGATGCTTCTTTATCGGCTGCGAGTTGTAGCAAAGGCGTGATGATCATGGGGTTCTCCCGTAGGGGCGTATGGCAATACGCCCTTGTGTCATGGTAATCGGTAGGGCGTATGCCATACGCCCCTACATTAAATTCCGCGCAACAGTTCGTTAATGCCGACCTTGCTTAAGGTTTTAGCATCGACTTTCTTCACAATAACGGCGCAATACAAACTATATTTTCCATCCGCTGACGGCAGGCTGCCGCTCACTACTACTGAACCTGCGGGTACGCGACCGTAAGTGACGGTGCCGGTTTCGCGATCGTAAATTTTGGTGCTTTGACCGATGAACACGCCCATCGAAATCACCACGTTGTCTTCCAAAATCACGCCTTCCACAATTTCAGAACGTGCGCCAACGAAGCAGTTATCGCCGATGATTGTTGGGTTAGCTTGCACGGGTTCAAGCACGCCGCCGATACCCACGCCGCCACTCAGATGCACGTTTTTACCAATCTGCGCGCATGAACCTACCGTCGCCCAAGTATCCACCATCGTGCCTTCATCGACGTACGCGCCGATGTTCACATACGACGGCATCAGTACCACGTTCTTGGCGATGAACGCACCTTTGCGCGCTGCCGCAGGCGGCACGACACGGAAGCCGCCTTCGCGGAAGTCGCGGCTGTTGTAGTCGGCAAATTTTGAGGGCACTTTGTCGTAGTAGTTGGTGAAGCCGCCTTTGATGAAGGCGTTGTCTTCCAAACGGAACGACAGCAACACGGCTTTCTTCAACCATTGATGCGTGACCCAATCACCGTTGATTTTTTCTGCCACGCGCAATGTACCGTTGTCCAACTTAGTGATGACGGCATCGACCGCTTCTTTCAGTTGCGCATCGGCATTGCGTGGGGTGATTTCGGCGCGACGTTCAAAGGCGGTTTCGATAATGGCTTGGAGTTGGTTCATGATTTTTCCTGTTGGTTAAAGTGGCTAGTTGATAGTTGTTCGTTTGGTTTTGCGGTGGGTGTTGCTGACGCAGCATCGAATTTGGGCGGCATTATAGCCGCGCTGAGGCTTTCTGCCTCATTCGCTTGCTCAATAAACTAAGCGAACAAAGATGTTTTATGTAGTTGCTAAGGCTTTGACAAATGCCGCGATGCGCTGTGCTGCCTCGATTGTTTCTGCGGTATTTGCCACCAGTGCCAGCCGCACAAAATTTGCACCCGGATTCACGCCTTGCGCTTCACGCGCTAAGTAGCTGCCAGGCAACACGGTGACGTGATAATCACGATAAAGTTGCTGCGCGAAATCGCTGTCGCTAATCGGTGTGCGTATCCATAAATAGAATCCCGCATCGGGCATCACCACTGGCAATACGGGGTTGAGAATTGCGACGACTTGGGCAAATTTTTCCGCATACAAACGACGATTTTCGATGACATGTGCTTCATCATTCCATGCCGCAATCGTCGCCGCTTGAATGGCGGGATTCATCGCCGAACCGTGGTAAGTGCGGTACAGCGCGAACTTGGCGATGACCTTTGCATCACCCGCGACAAAGCCAGAGCGCATCCCCGGCACATTAGAACGTTTGGACAAACTAGAGAACATCACCAGATTTTTGTAATCGCTGCGCCCCAATAACTGTGAGGCTTGCAGCGCGCCTAGCGGTTTGTCATTGCCAAAATAAATTTCGGAATAACACTCATCCGAAGCGATGACAAAACCATAACGGTCGGACAGCTCAAACAGCGTTTGCCATTCTTCCAAGTCCATCACGCTGCCGCTAGGGTTGCCTGGTGTACACACATAAATCAGTTGTGTGCGTTGCCAAACTTCTTCGGGCAGTTGCGCAAAATTTAATTTGAAATGGTCTTCGGGCAAGGTGTTGAGAAAGTAGGGCGTAGCCCCCGCCAAAAACGCCGCGCCTTCGTAGATTTGATAAAAGGGATTGGGACAGATGACGGCAGGGGAGTTTTGGCTGCGGTCTATCACGCTTTGTGCGAATGAAAACAACGCTTCGCGGCTGCCGTTCACAGGCAACACTTGCGTCTTCGCATCCAGCGTGGGAATGCCGTAACGCTTGCCGATCCAGATTGCCATGGTGCTGCGCAACGCGTCCGAGCCTGCGGTTGTGGGATAATTCGCCAGCCCGTCTAAACCTTGTATCAGCGCGTCTTTGATGAATTGCGGCGTGGCGTGTTTGGGTTCGCCGATAGACAAACTAATCGCGCGCAAATCAGGATTGGGTGTTACTGCCGCAAATAAAGCGGCGAGTTTTTGAAACGGGTAGGGCTGAAGTTTTTCTAAATCAGGATTCATTTTTCAAAGTCTAGCGTCGCGCAAAAGGCGCGCATTATAAAGGTCAGCTTCATGCAAACAACTAAAAATCTCATGCCGATTGCGGGCGTACTCAGTGGCGCGTTGGTGTGGGGGCTGATTTGGTATCCGTTCCGCGTGTTGCAAGACGCGGGCGTGTCGGGCGCGCTGGCAACCTTGCTGGTGTTTGGCATTGCGCTGCTGGTGAGTTTGGCGTGGTTGCCACGCGTGTGGCGCGAATTTGCAGCGATGCAAAATGCCCACTTAATGGCTTGGCTGGCGTTGCTGATTGTTAGCACGGGTGCAGCGAATTTTGGCTATGTATTGGCGATGTTAAAAGGCGATGTGATGCGCGTGTTGTTGCTGTTTTATCTCGCACCTTTATGGACGATTTTGTTGTCCGCCAGCTTGCTCAAAGAATCGCTGAATCGCTATGGCTATGTGGTCATCGTGTTGTCGGTCGGCGGCGCGGTGGTGATGTTATGGAATCCGCAACACGGCTTACCCTTGCCACAAAACGTCTCGGAATGGATTGCGCTCGCGGCAGGATTTAGTTTTGCTTTATCCAACGTGGTATCACGGCGCGCGCAGCACATCAGCCTAGAAGCGAAAACCTTTAGCGTCGCATTCGGCACGGTGGCGTTGACCTTGCCGCTGATTATTTGGCAGGGCGGTATCGCTCCACAATTAGCAGGATTAAGCGTCGCCCACTTTGCCGTGCTGCTGATTTTAGGCGGCGTGTTGGCAGCGGTGGCGTACGCGGTGCAATACGGCGTGACGCACTTGCCCGCCAATCAATCTATGTTGTTATTTTTGTTTGAACTGGTTATCGCCGCCGCCTCGTCTTATGTTTTAGTCGGCGAGGCGATGAGCTTGCAGGACTGGTTAGGCGCGACCTTAATCATTTCGGCGAGTTTGTGGTCAGGCAAAATTCACGCTTAGGCGGGCTTAGCTTATTAGCAGGACACCGAGCTGCGTAAAAATCTGAACGGCTGGCTTGTAATACACGGCAAGTGCTGCGAATTTTAGCCTGTTGCGTTTGCTGATAGACCATGCTGTAGAACATTTCAGTTCGCGCGCGAGGCCGCTTATTAGGCAGCTGCATTCTAAATTCTAAATCCAACTGTGGCGATAATGTGGGATAATGCTAGGCTTACTGCAAGAAAATTAAGCAGTACAAGGCTTTTTATGGTGGCTTGGTGCGCCTTGTGATTCCTGTTGTCGTGGGTTCGAGCCCCATCAGTCACCCCAAACAAAGCCATAACTTTTTCAGTCGTGGCTTTTTTTCTGCCCGTCATTTTTGCCCTTGGGCGTTGATGAATTCTAGGAGGTGCTAAATGAAAATTGCGATTGCAGGTACAGGTTATGTAGGCTTGTCGAACGGCATTTTGTTGGCGCAGCACCACGAAGTGGTTGCCATCGACATCATCGCGGAAAAAGTGGCGATGTTAAATCGCAAGCAATCTCCCATCGAAGATGTTGAGTTGGAAGATTATTTACAGCATAAACAGCTTAATTTCACCGCGACATTGGATAAGCAACAGGCTTATCTGGGGGCGGATTACGTCATTATCGCCACGCCAACCGACTATGATCCTGGCACGAATTATTTCAATACGCGCTCGATAGAATCAGTGGTACAGGATGTGTTAAGCATCAATCCGCAAGCAGTGATGATCATCAAATCTACCGTGCCAGTCGGTTATACCGCGCAGTTACGCAAGCAATTTAACTGCGACAACATCTTGTTTTCACCAGAGTTTTTGCGTGAAGGCCGCGCCCTTTACGATAATTTGCATCCGTCTCGCATCGTGATTGGCGAACGCTCCGAACGCGCCGCCGTGTTTGCCAATTTGCTCAAGCAGGGCGCGATTAAGCAAAATATCCCGACTTTATTTACTGATTCCACCGAAGCCGAAGCGGTGAAATTATTTGCCAATACTTATCTCGCCATGCGCGTGGCGTATTTCAACGAGTTGGATAGCTATGCGGCGACGTATGGCTTAGATACGCAACAAATCATTGAGGGCGTGAGTCTAGATCCGCGTGTCGGCAATCATTACAACAATCCCTCGTTTGGCTATGGCGGCTATTGTTTACCTAAAGACACCAAGCAGTTGCTGGCGAATTATCACGATGTGCCACAAAACTTAATCGGCGCGATTGTCGCGTCTAACAGCACGCGCATGGACTTTGTCGCAGCAAGTATCCTCAAGCTGCACCCAAAAGTGGTAGGGATTCATCGTCTGATTATGAAAAGTGGTTCGGATAATTTCCGTGCCTCTAGTATTCAAGGCGTGATGCAACGCTTGCAAGCACAAGGGGTGGAGCTAATTGTTTATGAACCCGCCTTGCACGAAGCTGAATTTATGGGCGCGCGCCTGGTGCATGATTTAGCCGAATTCAAACGGGTGAGTGAGGTGATTGTGGCGAATCGCATCAGCGACGATATTCGTGATGTCAGCAATAAAGTTTACAGTCGCGACTTGTTTGGTAAAGACTAAACGCCAGGCGGGTCAGTATCTAGATATTCGCCAGCTGCAAGGCGCGCAACATCCTCGTTATAATTGCGCTATCCCTGTTTTTCCATCCGCGCCGATGACGTTAAGACGCATTCCTTTGTTGAAACTGTTGTATGGATTACTCTGCGTAATCAGTTGCTTCACGTCCACGGCGCACGCTGAATCGTTACGCCTATTATTGCTGTTGAGCAATAACAATCCCAGTTATCAAGCGTTTAGCGCAGCTTTGCAGCAGCAGTTACCCGATGCTGTGCTGCGTATCACGAGCGTGGCAGAGCTCGCCAACGCGCCGCAGTTACTGGAAAATAATGATGTGATTGTGGCACTGGGCTTGCCCGCCACCGAGCAAGCTGCGCGGCAAGCTAGCTTACCCATGCTGTCGGTGTTTGTGCCGCAAGTCGCTTATCGGCATTTGGTCGAGCAGCTCAATCAGCCGCTTCGAGCCAATCAAATGGGGGTGATTTATCTGAATCAGCCGCTCGCACGCCAAGTTGATTTCATTGCCACGCTGTTGCCGAGTCAGCATAAAGTCGGGGTGTTGTATGCCGCTGGTGCGCATAGTGAGTTAGCGGCTTTGCATGACGAACTGAAAACGCATGGCAGTAGTTTGATTGCGCTAGCGGTGCAATCTGAAGATGGTTTGTTTACCGCGTTAGAAAAACTATTAAATCAATCTGATGTGTTATTGGCTTTGCCCGATAACAATCTTTATAGCAGCAGCAATGTGCGTAACATTTTGCTTAGCACCTATCGTTTAGGCGTGCCAGTAATTGGTTTTTCCGCCAGTTATGTCAACGCGGGCGCGTTGGCGGCTATTTTTGCCAGTCCCGAACAAACGGCTCAACAAGCCGCAACCTTTATCCATCAGGCACAGCTTTCTGGGCATTGGAATAGTGCGCAGTTTGCCGATAGCTTTAGCATTGCCATCAATAGTCAAATTGCCCGTTCACTGGCTTTAAGTCTGCCTAGCGAAGCGGAAATTCGCCAGCGTATGAATAAATCTGCACGGAGTAACCATGATTAAATCGCTCAGTATTCGTCAGAACATGGCCTTGCTCACCTTGATGCCGCTATTGTTATTAGCCATGTTATTGGAAGGCTCTTTATTGCAAGGTCGCTATGCCGATTTAGAGCAAGGGCTGCTCGATCGCGGCTGGTTGATGGCGCGCCAATTAGCCGCCAGTAGTGAATATGGCGTGTTCGCCAACAATCGTGATTTTTTGAACAATCTCGCCCTAAATGCTTTGAATCAGGCAGATCTGCGCGCCGTCACGATTTTGGATGCGAATGATCAAGTATTGACTCAGGCGGGCGAATTTTCGCTGTCCGCATTACAAGCCCATCAGCATGGCGCGCAGTCTGCATCGCAACTGACACGAGTCAGCCAGATGCTCAAGACTGAAGGCTTGGATGAACACAGTCCGTTGCGTAGCGATGCGCAAACGCTGTGGATTTATCAGCCGATTTTACCTACGCAAGTCGCGCTAGATGAGTTGGCAGGCGACGCGGCACAAAAACGCACTGGCGCGGTCATTGTCGAAATTAGTAAAACGCGTATGCAGCAACAAAAATCCCGCGTGTTATGGATTTCCTTAGCTGTCACCGCCTTGTGTTTAAGCCTAGCCTCGTATGTGGTTTGGCTCGCCAGTCGGCAAATTATCCTGCCTATCAGACAGTTGTCTCACGCGGTACAAAATGTTGCGCAGGGGCGGTTACAACCGAGCTTGCTGTTGGTCAGCAAAATCACCGAGTTATCAGGCTTAGTGAGCGGCATGAATGACATGATGGCGATGTTGCAAAAAGATCGTGCCGCCATGCAAGCGCAAATTGATGCGGCGACGCTGGCGTTGCGTGAAAAGAAAGAGCAAGCCGAACACGCTACGCAACAAAAATCCATGTTCTTAGCTGTCGCCAGTCACGATTTACGTCAACCTTTGCACGCGCTAGGTTTGTATGCGGCTGAATTAAGAAGGCAATTAGCGGGCGCGGCAGAGCAGCCTTTGGTTGAGCGGATTGAGCAATCGGTGGATGCTTTGGCCACGTTACTGAATGCCTTGCTGGATATTTCTAAATTGGATGCGGGGGCGGTAACCGCCAATATGCAAAGCTGTCCGCTCACGCCAATTGTGAATCGGGTCGCTAATGATTATCGAATGTTGGCGCAGATGAAGAACATTCGTTTAGTGGTTCATCCGTGTACGGGTTGGGTGTATAGCGACCCTGTGCTGCTAGAGCGGATTTTGATGAATTTAGTCAGTAACGCGCTGCGTTATACGCCTGAAAATGGCTGCGTAATGATTGCGTGTCGCAAGCGTGGCAATCAACTGCGCATTGAAGTGCGTGACAATGGCGTGGGTATTAGTTTGGCAGATCAGGCGCATATCTTCGCCGAGTTTGTGCAGGTGGAAAAAGTCCAATTAGATAGCAGCAAAGGCTTAGGGCTGGGTTTGGCGATTGTAGATCGCTTAGTGCGATTATTAGGTCATGGCATAGAAGTGCGCTCGATGCCGCAACGAGGTTCTTTATTTGCGCTGCAACTGCCGCGCGCTGAAGCAGCAGCTAGGTTGTCGATTACGGGAGCGTATCCCGCCTTGAGTGCCAGCCATGTACTGGAGAATCTGCCCTTGCGTGGCAAAAAACTATTGGTGGTGGATGATGATGAATTAGTTTTGACCAGCACCGCCACGATTTTAGCTTCGTGGGGGGGGGAGGTTGCCCAAGCCTGCGATTTACAAAGTGTGAGGGCGTTGCTAGAAAATGGTGCAGCTTGGGATTTAATTATTAGTGATTATCAGTTGAGTGCGACCGAAACGGGGATGGATGTGATTGCCGCCATCCGCGCCCATGCACAACAAGAAGTTAAGGGGATTTTAATCAGCGGCGATACCAGTCCAGAGCTATTGCAGCGCGCCAGCTCAGCTGGGCTGCACCTTATGCACAAACCCGTTAAACCCGCCAAACTACGTTCTTTATCGTTGTTTCTATTGAATGAAAGCAACGATAGCTAGCGCGTTTATTTTTTGGCGGCGAGTAGCAAAAATAAACTAGGACGTTTATTTAATATAGGTGCAGCGTTTTTTCGCCAGTGCGCGATGCTCAAAGTCTGAATGCTTTCGCTACTTAAAGTAAGGTCGGTCGCCACGCATAATTGCGTGTGCGGTAAACACTGCGCCAATAGCGCGGCAAACAGTTTGTCGTTGCGATAGGGCGTTTCGATAAACAGCTGAGTTTGGCGACGCTGCGCTGATTCGGCTTCTAAGCTAGCCAAAGTTTTCTTACGCGCTAACTCATCTATCGGCAAATAGCCTTGAAAAGCAAAGCATTGCCCATTTAAGCCCGAAGCCATCAAAGCCAGCAAAATCGACGACGGTCCCACCAAGGGCACGACGCGGATGCCGCGTTGATGCGCCAAATTCACTAAATCCGCACCCGGGTCGGCAATGCCTGGGCAACCCGCCTCGGAAATAACGCCTAAATCATGCCCCGCCAACAGCGGCAGCAGTAAATTCGCCAGTTCTTGCGCAGGAGTGTGTTGATTTAATTCTGAAAAATGTAGTTCTTGGATAGGTTTAAGCGGCTTTAACGCGCTTAAAAATTGCCGCGCGGTTTTCGCTTGTTCCACGACAAAATAATCAAGCTGTCGCGCAACATTCATCACATGCGCGGGCAAAACTTGTGCGGTTTGAGTGTCGTCGCCCAAAGTGCAGGGAATTAAATAGAGCGTGCCGTATGGCTTAGAAGAAGTGTTGGTCATATAGGCTTAAAAAAGGGCGACGTTTTCGCGACGTAGCATTTGTATCAATAAAATCAAGGGTAAACCGATTAAGGCATTCGGGTCGTCGCCGCTCATCGCGCTCATTAACGCAATACCTAAGCCTTCGGATTTGAAGCTGCCCGCGCAGTGATAAGGTTGCTCTTTGCGTAAATAGCCTTCGATTTCGGCATTACTTAAATCACGCAAGGTAACGAAATTTTCGGCGACTTCGCTTTGCAGAGTGCCCGTTTTGCGATTGAGCAAGGTGAGGGCCGTGTAAAAAATGGTGGTTTTGCCACGCATCGCTTGCAGTTGTCGTACCGCGTTGTCATGCGTCAGCGGTTTACCGAGTTGCTGACCGTCCAGCAGTGCCACTTGATCCGAAGCAATGATTAAGGCATCAGGGAAATTTTGCGCCACCGCGTGCGCTTTGAGTTGGGCTAAGCGTAATGATGTTTGTCGCGCCGATTCATTCGGCAGGGGTGTTTCATCGACATTCGGGACGGCGGTGATGAAGGGAATTTGTAAGCGCGTTAATAATTCGCTACGGTAAATTGAGGTGGAGGCTAAGACGAGCAACGGCGAATTCAAGAATTTTCCTTAGGGTTTTGACAGAACAGGGCGAAAAATATATCATGCGCGCCTTATGCCTGCACGACCTTTCATAGATAGTTTAGATTTTGCCAGAAATGGCCAGCAAATAACGGGAGAAATTTTCGTTAATCAGTTGTCGCGTTTGGCTGATGTGTTTGAATCAAAACAAGATTTATTGAAATATACGGTAACAGGTCGGATTGGCTTATATGACATCCCGCAGTTAGATTTAGCTTTAACGGGGACAGGTCAAATAATCTGTCAGCGTTGTTTGCAAGGTATGGATTATGCGATTGTGGTGTCGAATTCGATTTGCTTGCGCACTCAAGCGCAATTAGATGAGCTCGATAACAGCGATGTCGATGAAGAGTATGAAAGTGTTTTGGCTGATGCACATTTAGATGTGTGGCAGTTGTTGGAAGAAGAGATTTTGTTAAGTTTGCCGATTGCACCTAAGCATCTAATAGGTGAGTGTCAGACGGTGAATGGCTCACAGCCTCAGCAAAAAGAGTCGCACCCGTTTGCGGCATTGGCAAAATTAAAGCGTTAATTATTTGTTTTATCAAGGAGTATCAACATGGCAGTTCAGCAAAATAAAAAATCCCCTTCAAAACGCGGTATGCACCGTGCGCATGACTTTTTGACTACACCCGCATTGGCGATTGAGCCGACTACAGGCGAAAACCATTTGCGTCACCATATCAGCCCAGCAGGTTTTTACCGTGGCAAAAAAGTAGTGAAGACTAAAGGCGAATAATTGCTTTTAACGACGCAGCCGATTTAACAATCGGCTGCGTTTTCTTTTCTATTTATAGGGTTGCTTAGTGGACGTTATTTTAGCGATAGATGCAATGGGTGGTGATCACGGAGTTTCAGTGACTATTCCTGCGGCAATTGAATATCTGCAACATGCTCCTAGTGACACCATCGTCTTGGTTGGCATTGTGGATGCCATCGAAGCGCAGTTGCGCGCATTGGGGGTTGCACCGCATGCGCGGCTGCGCATTCATGCGTCTAGCGAAGTGGTTGCCATGGATGAGTCGCCACAAGCCGCGTTGCGCGGTAAAAAAGATTCGTCGATGCGGGTTGCTATCAATCTGGTCAAGTCTGGCGAAGCCTCGGCTTGCATTAGCGCGGGCAACACGGGCGCACTAATGGCGACAGCGCGTTATGTGCTCAAAACCATACCGGGTATAGACCGACCTGCGATTGCCTCGTTTTTACCAACTAAGTCAGGGCAGGTTTGTATGCTCGATTTGGGCGCGAACACCGATTGCACGGCGGAGCATCTGCTGCAATTTGCTTTGATGGGTTCGACATTGGTGAGTGCCTTAGAGCACAAGACTA
Source organism: Sideroxydans sp. (assembly GCA_029850585.1). Lineage (GTDB taxonomy): Bacteria > Pseudomonadota > Gammaproteobacteria > Burkholderiales > Gallionellaceae > Gallionella. The sequence continues at coordinate 18,685 of JARCRQ010000009.1, read as the reverse complement.
ACCCCACGGTGGGCTTGTTGAATATCGGCAGCGAAGACATCAAAGGTAATGAAGTCGTGAAGCAAGCGGCACTTTTGCTGCGCGACAGTGATTTGAATTTCTACGGCAACGTGGAAGGCAATGATATTTTCAATGGCGTAACCGATGTGGTGGTCTGCGATGGTTTTGTCGGCAATGTCGCGCTCAAAACCGCCGAAGGCGTGGCGAAAATGATGGGCGGATTTTTGCGCGAAGAATATAGCCGCAATCTCTACACCAAACTTGCCGCGCTGATTTCTTTGCCCGCCCTGAAAGCCTTCAAGCATCGCTTAGATCATCGTCGTTATAACGGTGCGAGCTTCTTAGGCTTAAAAGGCATTGTGGTAAAAAGCCATGGTTCGGCAGATTCCTATGCCTTCCTGTGTGCGATCGAGCGTGCCGCGGAAGAAGCGCGTGGTGGCATGTTGCAGCACATCAGCGACCATATCGAAAAGTGGCATCATAAGCGTCAGAACCCTGAACAAGGAGTGGCTTAATGTATTCACGCATCATCGGAACAGGCAGCTATCTGCCAGCCCAGACCTTAACTAACTATGATCTCGAAAAGATCGTTGATACCTCGCACGACTGGATCGTGTCGCGTAGCGGTATCCATGAACGCCACTTTGCCGCTGAAAATGAGCTGACCAGCGATCTGGCTATGCATGCGAGTCTCAAAGCCATCGAGATGGCAGGTATCGCAGCGAACGACATCGATCTCATCATCGTCGCGACCACCACGCCGGATCAGATATTCCCTAGCACCGCTTGTATCCTGCAAGACAAATTAGGCATCACCAGCGGTGGTCCTGCGTTTGATATGCAGGCAGTGTGCGGCGGTTTCGTCTATGCGATGAATACCGCTGATATGTATATACGTGCAGGACAGGCCAAGACCGTATTGGTAGTCGGCGCGGAAGTGTTGTCACGCATTTTGGACAAGAACGACCGCACCACCTATGTGTTATTCGGTGATGGCGCGGGTGCGGTGGTCATGCAAGCGAGCGAGACACCTGGCATCATCGCAGCCAAGTTGCATGCGGACGGCAGCCAGCGCGGCATGCTCAAAGCCGAAGGCAATATCCGTAACGGTCAGATACAGGGTGACCCGTTCATCAAGATGGATGGTCAAGCGGTGTTCAAGTTCGCGGTCAATATGCTCAGCAAAGTGGTCGAAGAGTTGCTGGAAGAAAACAAACTGCCAGCCGACATCATCGACTGGTTAGTACCGCATCAAGCCAATATCCGCATCATGGAAGCGACTGCCAAAAAAGTTGGTCTGAGCATGGATCATGTTGTCGTGACTGTGGCCAAACATGGCAATACCTCGGCGGCCTCCATTCCGCTGGCGCTAGACACTGCAGTGCGCGATGGCCGTATCAAGAAGGGTCAGCATCTATTGTTGGAAGCCATAGGTGGCGGATTCACTTGGGGCGCGCTGTTGGTTCGTTGGTAACACCATAATCAGGTAGAGCAGGACGAATGGCCAAGAAATCTTTGTGTGACCTTATACAGAATGATTTTTCGCCACTTTTCTTTCGTTCTGCTGCATCACATCAGAATTCAATCTAAGGGAGAGTATCAAACATGACCCGATTCGCTTTCGTATTTCCAGGCCAAGGTTCGCAATCGCGCGGCATGATGGACGGCTATGCCGATTTTTCTGCTGTTCGCGATACCTTTGCCGAAGCCTCAGAAGTGCTCAAGCAAGACCTGTGGCAACTGGTTGCTGAAGGCAGCGACGCTGACCTGAATGCCACCGTCAACACTCAACCTATCATGCTGACAGCTGGTGTCGCAGTGTACCGCGCATGGCAGTCGCAACAGGGTGCTACGCCGGCCATGATGGCGGGTCATAGCCTAGGCGAATACACCGCGCTGGTCGCAGCGGGTGCTTTGAGTTTTGCTGATGCATTGCCGTTGGTTCGTTACCGCGCGCAATGCATGCAGACCGCTGTGCCTGAAGGTGTGGGTGGTATCGCAGCGATTTTGGGTTTAGATGACGAAGCAGTCCGGGCCGTGTGTGCCGAGGGTGCGGCAGGTGAGGTTCTGGAAGCTGTGAACTACAACTCGCCAGGTCAAGTGGTCATCGCCGGTAACCGTGCCGCAGTGGAACGCGGTATGGAGTTGGCAAAAGCAAAGGGCGCGAAGCGCGCCATCATGCTGCCTATGAGTGTCCCTTCGCATTGCAGTCTGCTCAAGGGTGCGGCTGAACAGTTGCGTGTCTATCTGCAGAATGTACAGGTGAATACGCCGGCTATCCCCGTGTTGCACAACGCCGATGTGGCTTCATATAACGACGCAGCCTCTATCAAAGACGCGCTGGTACGTCAGTTGTATTCTCCAGTACGTTGGGTAGAAACCGTACAAGCTTTCGGCAAACAGGGCATCACACACAACGTGGAATGCGCGCCAGGCAAAGTTTTGGCAGGTTTGAATAAGCGCATCGACACCAATCAGCAAGCCAGTGCGATCAACGATGGCGCGGCATTGACTCAAGCTTTGGCTACATTCGTCATTCCCGCGTAGGCGGGAAACCAGATAACTTCAAAGGAATGAACATGACATTACAAGGACAGATTGCACTGGTTACCGGTGCTTCACGCGGTATCGGTCAGGCGATTGCATTGGAACTGGGTAAGCAGGGCGCGACCGTGATTGGTACGGCGACTTCTGACAAAGGCGCTCAGGCTATCAGCGATTATTTGGCTGCGGCAGGCATCAAAGGTGCAGGTTATGCCTTGAATGTGAATGACGCGGCGCAGACCGAACACGTGTTGGGCGAGTTGCGCAAGCAGTTCGGCGAGATCTCGATCTTGGTGAACAACGCCGGTATCACCCGCGACAACTTGTTGGCGCGCATGACCGACGAAGAGTGGGACGATGTGATGGCGACCAATCTAAAGTCCGTGTTCCGTATGAGTCGCGCCGTGTTGCGCGCCATGATGAAGGCGCGGGGCGGTCGCATCATCAGCATCGCTTCGGTGGTGGGCAGCATGGGTAATGCGGGTCAAAGCAACTATTCCGCTTCCAAGGCAGGCATGATGGGTTTCACCAAATCGCTGGCGCAAGAGATCGGCAGCCGCAACATCACCGTCAACTGTGTCGCGCCCGGTTTCATCGACACCGATATGACCCATGCATTGGGCGAAGAACAGCGCGCTAAGCTGGTCGAACATGTGCCATTGAAGCGTCTGGGCCAGCCTCAAGACATCGCAGCGGCCGTCTCATTCTTGGCTAGCCCCGCAGCGGCTTACATCACCGGCGTCACATTGCATGTGAACGGCGGGATGTACATGGACTGATACGGCGGGCGGTTTATTTGCCCCTATATTTTTCTAAAGTAACAATGAAATTTATCACCTCGCGCGACAATCCTTTTTTTAAAGTGCTGCTCAAGCTCAGTTCATCGGCAAAAGCGCGTCGTGAAGACAATCTAACCTTGTTGGATGGTGCGCATTTATTGGCGGCGTATTTGGATAGCGGACGGTTGCCACAGCATATTTTGCTGAATGCGGCAGCCGCGCAAAATGCGGAAATTAGCGCGTTGTTGGCGCGTTTAGAGAGCGTTGCCGTGACCCAATTGGACGACAAACTATTTGCCGAGTTGTCCGAATTAAAAACGCCTACGGGCATCCTCGCGCTCATTCCTACTTTCGCGCCCGCTGTTATAACGGCGCACTTCGCGCTGTTATTGGAAGACCTGCAAGACCCTGGTAATTTAGGTTCGATATTGCGCTCGGCGGCGGCAGCGGGATGTGATGCGGTATTTTTATCGACAGGTTGCGCGGATGCTTGGTCGCCTAAAGTATTGCGTGCCGCAATGGGCGGACATTTTGCCTTGCAAATTTATGCGCAACAAAATTTGCTAGCGGTGGCGAAAAATTTTTCAGGGTCGCTGTTTGCCACGACCTTGCAAGCCACGCAGAGCTTGTATCAATGCCCGTTACAGGGCGACCTCGCGTTTATGTTAGGCAATGAAGGCGCGGGGCTGTCGACTGAATTGTGCGCTCTCGCTACGCATCAAATCACCATTCCCATGCCTGGCAAAGTTGAATCTCTCAATGCCGCCGCCGCCGCCGCAATCTGTTTGTTTGAAGCGGTGCGACAGCGCGCTCGCGTTGCCTCTTAAACGCCTCATCTAAAGCTCTTTTGGATTAACACCGCCCGACACCGAGCGGCGGCGCGAAAATGCGCCTGCGCTCGTCCGCACACCGCCCTTATTATTTTCAGTAATACGGTTTGATTTAATGTGGCAGAATTGTGGGATTTTTGCGGGCTTAACCACTTGGGAGTTTGCCGTGTTGAGTTTTTCAGTGCTGGAACTAATTGTATTTGTTGGCGTAATCGTGGCACTCACGGTGCTGAGTTTTGCCTTGTATAAAAAACTCCAACAGCAACACGATACGGCTGCTGGCGCACACCAAAAATTGCTCGCCAAGCATCAACAGGCACTGGCAGCCGTGACTACACAAAAATATGCCTTAGATGCGGCGAAGCAGGTCAGTGAAGCACGCCTGCGCTTATTGCTCGACTCGGCGGCGGAAGGCATTTATGGCTTGGACTTAAAAGGTCGCTTTAGCTTCGTCAATAAAGCCGCATTACGCATGTTGGACTATGCCAACGAAGCTGATTTGATTGGTCAAAATGCGCATCAGTTAATCCATCACACCAAGCCCGATGGCAGTGATTATTCCGCCACGCAATCGGGCATGTTCCGCGCTCAAAAAGACGGTCATCAATTACACGAAGATGTCGATGTATTGTGGACGCGCACGGGACGCGCCGTGCCTGTGGAGCTATGGTTTTATCCCGTTTATGAAAACGAAGATGTGACAGGTTCGGTGGTCACTTTTATCGACATCAGCGAACCGCTGCGGCTAGAAGCGCTGCGCGCGGCGAGTGAGCAAAAATTTCATCATTTAATGAACACCTCGCCCGATGCGGTATTGATTTGTAATTTTGCGGGCATCTTGCAATACGTCAATCAGGCGGCACTGGATTTATTGGGTTATGAGCGCGCTGATTTGCTCGGCACGTCTTATTTTTCTTTAGTGCCGCGTGACTGGGTTGCCATCTATCAACAACGCTTAGATGGCTTGACTAAAGGCAACCATCAAGCCCAAGTTGAGACGCGTTTGCTGCACAAAAATGGACACAAAATTGCCCTCGAATTAAGTGTTAATAGTGTTTTTAATGACGGCTTGGTGTATGGCACATTTCGCGATATTAGCCCGCGCAAAGAAGTCGAAAAGCAGCGCAAGTTGATGGTGGAACGACTGTCTTTAGCCACGCAAGCGGCTAAGTTAGGCGTGGTCGATTTTAATTTAGTCAATAATTTGATGCACATTGATGCGCGCGCCTGCGAGTTGCACGACCTGCCCATGCAAAGTGATGCCTACATCAGTTATGAGGAGTACCAAAAAAATATCCATGCGGAAGATTTAGGCGGCTTGGATAAGGCATTCAAACAGGCATTGCACGGTGTGCAGCAAGAGTTTCATTTGCAATTTCGCGTCTGTTTGACGAATGGGCAAGTGCGCAATTTAGAAGCCTTTGTCAAAGTCAGCCGTGATGAACAACGCTTGTTGGGGGTGTGCCGCGATATTACTCAGCAAAAAATGGACGAATACGAAATCAACTTGTTGGCGTTTTATGACCCCTTAACCAAGCTGCCTAATCGGCGTTTGCTGATGGACAATTTGAAGCACGCGGTGGCGATGAGTGAGCATAGCCATAGCTATGGCGCAGTGCTGTTTTTGGATTTAGATAATTTCAAAAAACTCAACGATATGCGCGGCCATGATGTGGGCGATTTACTGTTGTTAGAAGTCTCTACTCGGCTGCGCAGCTGCTTGCGTGAAGGGGACACGGTAGGGCGGTTAGGCGGCGATGAATTTGTGATTATTTTGGAATCACTCAGTAACCATGAAGAGGTGGCGATGCATCAAACCGAATTGGTCGCCGAAAAAATTACGCGCATGTTGGCGCAGCCTTATGAACTCGACGAGTATCTATACCAAAGCAGTAGCAGCATGGGTGTGTGCCTGTTTTTAGGGCATCAAAGCTCGGTCGATGGATTGCTTAAACATGCCGATAGCGCGATGTATCAAGCCAAGGCGGCGGGGCGCGGCGTGTTCCGTTTTTATGATGCCGAGATACAAAAACAAATCGAACAACGCGACGCATTGGAGGCTGATTTACGCGCCGCGATAGCGCGCGCCGACGAATTGCAACTGTATTACCAAATCCAAGTTGATGCCGATGAGCGCGTGATAGGTGCGGAGATTTTGTTGCGTTGGCAGCATCCCGAACAAGGCATGATTTATCCCGATGAATTTATTCCTTTGGCGGAAGAGAGTGGCCTAATCGTGCCGATTGGCGATTGGATTTTGAAGCGCGCCGTGGTGCAGTTAAAAGTCTGGCAAGACGACCCCGTGATGAGCCATCTCAAGCTGGCTGTGAACGTCAGCGAACGTCAATTTAGTCGCGCCGATTTTGTCGAAAAATTAACCCGCTTGCTGCAATTTACGGGGGCGAATCCAGCGTGCTTAAAGCTGGAGTTAACCGAGAGTTCGATGTTGCAAGACATCGACAGCGTGATTGAAAAAATGCAGCAACTGAAAAAAATCGGCGTGAGGTTTTCTTTGGATGATTTTGGTACAGGCTATTCATCCTTGGCGTATTTGAAAAAATTACCCCTCGACCAAATCAAAATTGACCAATCGTTTGTGCGCGATATTTCTACTGATCCGAACGATGCCGCCATCGTCGAAATGATTATCGCCATGTCCAAATCGCTGCAATTAAATGTCATTGCCGAAGGCGTAGAAACGACCGCGCAACGCGATTTTTTGCTGCAACACGGCTGCCACGCCTATCAAGGTTATTTGTACAGCAAGCCTGTGTGCTTAGCCGATTTTGTCGCACTGGTGCTGTCAAACGGTAATCCCCCCAAATTTAACACCCGCCAGAAGGTGAATACTTCAGATGCTGCTGGGTGCTGAAAATTAAGACGAGCAACTGACCACAATCTGCCGCGCCGATTCGGGCGGTGGTGCAGCGTAGTTTTGCATGTCGGGCTGCTCATCAAACGGCTTGCTGAGTAAGGCTAATAGGCGGTTCACTTCGGAAAAATCGCGCTGCTGTTCGGCGCGTTCGATAGCAATTTGCGCGAGGTAATTGCGCAAGATGTATTTTGGATTGACGGCATCCATGCGCACTTTTCGCTCGCTATCGTTGCTGTGTTCAGCGTGCAGACGCGCACGATAATTTGCCGCCCATTCATCAAACGCAGCACGGTCGATAAATTGATTGCGCAGCCAGTGGTTCTCAGCGTTGGAGGCTATTGAAAAATTGCTCAAACTACGCCAAGTATTGGTGTAATCGAGTTGGCTGTTTTGCAGTAATTGCAGCCATGAGGTGATGAGTGCTAAGTCGCTTATCGACGGATTTTTTAGCCCTAATTTCGCGCCCATTAACGCCGCATATTTTTCGTAATAAATTGCGGCGTAGCCTTCTAAAATTTCATCGCGTTGTGTCTCATCTATCAGCTTGGATAAGGCGTGTGCCAGCGCGGATAAATTCCATAACCCAATCTGCGGCTGTTGGTCATAGGCATAGCGAGCTTGCGGGTCGGAGTGGTTGCAGATATAGCCCGCATTAAAATTTTCCATAAAACCAAACGGGCCGTAATCCAAGGTTAAGCCCAGTATCGACATATTGTCGGTATTCATTACGCCGTGGCAAAAGCCCACCGCTTGCCAATGCGCCATTAGATGAGCCGTGCTGCGTGTGATTTCGCGCAACAATAAACGGTATTTATCCGTTGCGTTGGCAAACTCTGCGTAGTGATTTTCAATCACAAAATCGGCGAGCGTTTGAACCTGTTCAAATTGACCGCGATAGAAAAAAACTTCAAACGAACCGAAGCGCACATGCGAAGGCGCGAGGCGGGTGAGCACGGCGGCGGTCTCGGCGGATTCGCGATATACCGTTGCATCGCTGCCCACGATGCACAAGGCGCGGCTGGTGGGAATGCCCAATCCGTGCATGGCTTCTGAGCATAGATATTCGCGTATCGACGAGCGTAATACCGCACGTCCGTCGCCGCGTCGTGAGTACGGTGTCGCACCCGCGCCCTTGAGTTGCACCTCCCAAAATTGCCCTGCCGCATTGCAAATTTCGCCCAATAAAATTGCGCGTCCATCGCCTAATTGCGACACAAAGTGTCCGAACTGATGTCCCGCATACAACATGGCTAAAGGGCGGGCGTTGGGCGGAATGCGATTGCCGCAAAAGTGTTCGGCGAAGTCGGGACGGTCAGCCGCCTCGCTGTCTAAATCCAACAGACGCGCGGCAGCGGCATTGAAACTGACTAAGTAAGGCGCGGGCAGCGGGGTGGGATAAACCTCGCTCGAAAAATCGCTACCCAGTTGCGCATAGCGATGTAAAAAAGTGAGTTGTTGCAAGCTGTGCATAAGAAAATTTTGGCGACAAAAAACTGAGTATAACGGTCAAGTAAAAATCATTGCGCACTATGGTTAAATGCGCGACATTTTTGAGGGAGCTAAAGCATGCGTAAAAAGGTTGCGGTGTTGTTTGTGTGCATGGGCAACATCTGCCGTTCACCCACAGCGGAGGCGGTGTTTCGTGAATATGTGCAGCGTGCGGGCTTGGGCGAAAAAATCGAAATAGATTCGGCGGGGACGCATGATTATCACGTCGGTGAACCGCCCGATTTGCGCACGCAACGCGCCGCCCAGCAACGCGGTTTTTCGATGACGAATTTGCGTGGACGGCAAGTGAGCGAGGCAGATTTCGCGCGCTTTGATTATGTGCTGGCGATGGATGAAGCCAACTTGGCGATACTCAATGCGCTCACGCCTGCTAATAGTGAGACGCGCGCGAAATTGTTTTTGCACCACGCACATCACCATGTCGAACGCGAAGTTCCTGACCCGTATTACGGTGGCGCAGATGGCTTTGAGCGCGTGTTAGATTTGGTCGAAGATGCCGCGACAGGATTGTTGCAAACGATACGAGCGCAGCATGGTGCGCGGCTTTAATTCGCTGGAATAAATTGCTGAAAACTTTTTGGCTCGCGTCCTAGCAACTGGCTAAAGCCCAATGCTGACGAGGTGTTGCCAGCGGCGAGCATGGCGTAGGTGTCTGAGCATAGCGGCGCGCTGGGGATGAAATCACCGAGGCGCGCGATGACTTTTACGAGCGGTTGCGGTAGGGCAATATGCAGCGCGCTTGAGTGTCCGAGTTGCGCGCGGTAGCTGTCTAACATGCCGCGCATCGTGGTTGGCTCGCTGCCGACCGCATCCACGCTGAGGCTGCTTGCATTTGCATCGTTTAGCCAGTTTTGCACGGCAGCGCAGACATCAATGATATGCACGGGCTGCAAGCCTTGCACGCCGCCCATCGGTAACATTTGCACGGGTAATTTTGCCATCGTCCTAAACATTTGCGCGCTTGCGCCATCCGCGCCATAAATCACCGAAGGTCGTAGGCATAAGGTTTTGATGCGTGCTGGCAGCTTGCGCAGCGCGGCTTCTGCCGTCAGGCGATGACGGAAATACGGCACGGCTATGCCGCTATCCACACCGAGCGCGGAAACTTGTATGACGCGCGGTACGTTGGATTTTTCACAAGCGGCAAACAACGCGACTGGCGTATGGCTAAGCAAAGCGGACATGGGATTTTTTACGCTATCGCGCAATACGCCGACCGCGTTGATGACGACGTCGATATTTGCCAAACGCGGCAGCCAAATATCAGCGTGTGTGTCGTGGCAAAAATCTACCGCAATGTCGTTCGCTTCAGATGGGCTACGCACTGCGCGAACCACGTTGTGTCCCTCATCACGCAAGGCTTGCGTGAGATGTCGCCCAACAAAACCGCTCGCGCCGCAGATTAAAATTTTCATGGGATATTCCTTAGCAAAAATTGAGTTTGGCGACGCGCATGCGTGTCGCGCGACGTAAGCGTATTACCTTAAAAAACATTGCGCCATTCACGCAAGGCTGTGAACACCGCCAGCGGCGAGGTGTCGCTTAAACCTTGCTGTTGTAAGGTTTGGATGAGTTCAGTTTGCGCGCAACGTAAAAATGGATTGGTGGCAAGCTCTAAGGCGATAGTGCTGGGCAAGCTGGGGAGGTAAGCGGCACGCAGCTGTTGCGTGGTGAGGATGCGCTGTTGAATGTCTGCGTTGTTGGGTTCGCACGCGGCGGCGAAGCGTAGGTTGGCGGCGGTGTATTCGTGAGCGCAATAGACTTGGGTCTGGGCGGGTAATTGGCTCAAGCGTTGCAGCGAATTATGCAGCTGCGCCAGTGTGCCTTCTTTGTTACGCCCGCAACCCGCACCGAACAACACATCGCCGCAAAATAACATTTCATCGTTATAAAAAGCTAAGTGGTCGTCTAGGTGTCCAGGGATTTCTAAGATGCTTAAAGCCAGCCCAAATTCAGCTAACTTTAGCGTGTCGCCCGCACGTAAATCATTTGTGATGTGGGGATTGCCAAGATGCCGCCGACCATACACGGGGGCGTTATATAATCCGCGCAATTTTGCGATGCCACCAATGTGATCAGCGTGGCGATGTGTACATAAAATCGCAGTCAATGTTAGTTGTTCCCGCGCTAAAAAATCCAGTACCGGTGTCGCATCGCCAGGATCGACCACGATGGCGTGGTGCTGATTGTGTATCGCCCAAATGTAGTTGTCGCTGAAGGCGGGAATCGCAGTTATTTTGAACACGTTGGTGACTGGGGAGTGAGTCGGATGCCTGATTGTAAAGTAACTGCGCTAAATTTGAGCGACTGGTTAAACACTGCGCAAGGTCGCGCTGTGTTGAGCCGCGAACAGGATTATTTCGACCGCACGGTCAGTGATATTTTTGGTTTTAACGCGCTGCAAGTAGGCTGGTGTGGGCAAGATTTTTTGCGCGCCAGTCGTATGCCATTACGCACGCGGGCGGGAGATGAAAGTGCGGCGACGTTGCGCTTATGCGCCGATGAATTGCCCTTGGCAAGTGAGAGTATTGATTTAGTGATTTTGCCGCATGTGTTGGAATTTGCCGCGCAGCCGCATCAGATTTTGCGTGAGGTGGAGCGGGTGTTAATCGCCGAGGGCAGTGTGCTGATTAGCGGCTTTAATCCTTATAGTTTATGGGGGGTGCGGCGCGCCTTGGGAGCTCGGCAAAACTATCCGTGGACAGGCGAATTTATTGCGCAGCGTCGTCTAAAAGATTGGTTGGCGTTGTTGGGGTTTGTGCTGGTGAGTGGGCGATATGCAGTGCACGCGCCGCCGTTTAGTTTGAGTCGCACCCTAGCGCGTTGTCAGTTTATGGATACAGCGGGCGAACGCTGGCGTACGGTCAGCGGCGGGGTGTATTTTTTACATGCGATTAAACGCGTGCCGGGGATGCGTTTAATTCAGCCGCAATGGAATAAAAAAGGCTTACGCAGGTTTGTGCCTGCCACGCCGAAATTGAATAAAACGCATAAAGAGAACGGTAATGAATAAAGCGGTAGTGGATGTTTTTAGCGACGGCGCATGTAAGGGCAACCCTGGGGTGGGCGGCTGGGGCGCGTTGTTGCGTAACAAAGGTCAAGAGCGCGAGCTGTGCGGCGGCGAATTGGTGACGACCAATAATCGTATGGAGTTAATGGGCGCGATTAGTGCGTTGGAAGCTCTGACGCGCCCCTGCCAAGTGCGTCTGCATACCGATTCAAAATATGTTTTACAAGGCATCACCGAGTGGCTAGCCAACTGGAAAAAACGCGGTTGGCAAACCGCCGATAAAAAGCCGGTTAAGAATGATGATTTGTGGCGCAGATTGGATGCTGCGGTGACGCAGCACGACATCGAATGGATTTGGGTCAAGGGTCACGCGGGACATGAAGGCAACGAGCGCGCTGATGCGTTAGCGAACCGTGGTGTAGAGATGATTTTGGCGCAGCAGAGCGGTCTGGCAACGAGCAAAAATTTAGTAGGAGTAGTCGATGCGTAAAATTGTTTTAGATACTGAAACGACAGGGCTATACCCAGAACAAGGGCATCGCATTATTGAAATTGCTGCGATTGAATTACACGGTCGGCAAGTCACGCAGCGACACTTTCATCACTACCTAGACCCTGAGCGCGAGGTCGATGAAGGCGCGGCGCGCATCCACGGTTTTACTTGGGACATGCTGCGTGGACGGGCAAAATTTGCCGACATTGCGGCGAGCTTTTTAGAGTTTGTCTCAGGTGCAGAATTGATTATTCATAACGCGCCATTTGATATGGGCTTTATCAATCACGAATTAAAACTACTCGGCTTGCCCGCCTTAAACAATGAGGTGATGGACACACTGAAAATTGCGCGTGAAATGCACCCAGGTAAGAAAAACAGTTTAGACGCGCTGTGCGGTCGCTACGAAATCGACAACACGCATCGCTCGCTGCACGGGGCTTTGCTCGATACCGAGCTGTTAGCCGAAGTGTATTTTGCAATGACGCGCGGTCAGCATAGTTTGATTGGCGATGACGCGCCTGTGGCACGCGTGCCAGCGGTTTTTAATACCGATGCAAAGCGTGCCAGCGTGCGCGTGTTGCAGCCGAGCGAGGACGAATTAGCCGCGCACGCGCTGCAATTACTCGACATCGACAAAGCCAGTAAAGGCGCGTGTTTGTGGAAAACGCTGGAGGCGGCGTGATAAAAGTTACCCATCCCGTCGCACTCGTTAAAACGGTATTACTGTTGATTGTGTTGCTCTATCTGGGCGCGTGCGGCTATTTATGGGCGATGCAAAAAGAGCTGATTTTTAATCCCACTAAACAATTACAAACTACACCCGACCGACTGGGCTTGGCATTCGAGTCCGTTAAAATCCCAGTCGGCAGCGCAGCCGAACAAGGTGAATTACATGCTTGGTGGATACCCGCCGCGCAAACGAGTGACATCACATTGCTGTATTTGCATGGCAACGACCGCAATGTCAGCAGCAATGCTAGTCACGCGCAACGCTTGCACAACATGGGTTACAACGTGTTGTTGGCGGATTATCGTGGCTATGGCAACAGCACGGGCGGCGCGCCCAGTGAAGCAAAAGTCTATGAAGATGCGGCTGCGGCGTGGAATTATTTGCGTGTCGCGAGAGGCTTAAAAGCTCAGCAAATTTTTATTTACGGACACTCGCTAGGCGGCGCAATCGCTATTGAATTAGCCACGCAGCACGCCGATGCAGCAGGGCTGATAGTCGAGAGTACGTTCACTTCGATGCAGGCGATGGGCGAGTTGCGCTATGGTTTTTTGCCTGTGGCATGGATGGTCAATCAGCGGTTTGACTCGCTGCAAAAAATCCCGCAATTAGCAATGCCGCTGTTGTTGATACACGGCACATGGGACAAAGAAATCCCCGTTGCCATGTCGCAACAACTGTTCGCCGCTGCCAACAGTCCCAAGACGCTGACGCTGATCGAGGGCGGCGGACATAACAATAGCGGCGCGGTAGGTTGGCTGGAATATCGCGATGCAATAAACAAATTTATCGAGCAACCACAACGCGCAGCAGCGCATGGAAATTTCAAATGAAAGTAGATGTCATTATTATTGGTTCGGGTGCGGCGGGCATGATGTGTGCCTTACAAGCAGGGCAACGCGGACGTTCGGTGGTGTTAATCGACCACGCTAAAAAGCTCGCCGAAAAAATTCGTATTTCGGGCGGCGGACGCTGCAACTTCACCAACCTCAACACTCGCCCCGAAAATTTTATTTCGGATAATCCGAATTTTTGTCGCTCCGCTTTAAGCCGTTACACGCCTCAAGATTTCATCGCGTTGCTACAAAAACATAGCATTACTTTCCACGAAAAAACGCTGGGGCAATTATTTTGTGATGACGAATCCGAAGCCATCATCGGCATGTTGCGCCGTGAATGCGACGAGGCGGGCGTGAAGCGTTTTATGAGTTGCGAGATAGAGGCGATTAAGCACACGCCGTATGTCGGCGAAGCGGGGTTGGGCAAAAAAGCTAAGTTTTATGTAAGCACTTCGCGCGGTGAATTTGAAGCGGTGTCGCTGGTGATAGCCACAGGCGGACTGTCGATTCCTAAGACGGGTGCAACGCCTTATGGTTACCACGTTGCCGAGCAATTTAATGTGCCGATTACCAAGCTGCGTGCGGGCTTAGTACCGCTGACTTTTGCGCCTGACGATTGGAAACCGTATAGCGAGTTAACCGGCGTGTCGTTCGATGCTGTGGTGACTACGGGCAAGCATTCCTTCCGTGAAAACGTGTTGGTCACGCATCGTGGCTTGAGCGGTCCCGCCATTTTGCAAGCCTCGTCGTACTGGCAACACGGCACGCCGCTGCATATCAATATGCTGCCCGATGCCGATATGTTTGAGGTGTTGAGCGAGCAGAAAACTAGCAAAAAACAACTGGCGAATTTCCTCACCCAATGGTTCGCCAAAAGCTTCGCCGACGTGTGGTGCACGCAGTTGACCGCACGCACCCAAGTCGCCAATTTGCCGCTCAATCAATACAACGACAAGCAGCGCAAAATGATTGCCGACGTGCTGCACGACTGGCAAGTGATGCCATCAGGCACGATGGGTTATGCCAAAGCTGAAGTGACCTGTGGCGGCATCGACACCCGCGCGCTGTCATCAAAAACCATGGAATGCAATGACGTACCCGGCTTGTATTTCATCGGTGAAGTGGTCGATGTCACCGGCTGGCTAGGCGGCTACAACTTCCAATGGGCATGGGCTTCTGGCTATGCAGCAGGGCAAGCGGTGTAAGGATTTTTGCTAGGGGATAGCAGCGGTGAAAACACTCAATAAATTGTCTGTTTTAGATTATTTGCAGCGGCAACTCGCAGGTACTTTGAGCGAGTTCGACACCACACACATGAAGTATCCGACTGCGATTTCACAAATGCTGGCGATAAAAATTGTAGCGGTGTCACTGGGGACAGCAACAGTAGAAATTCCTGCTGATGCGGAGTTACACGGCAATCAGCAAGGCACGGTGCACGGCGGGCTCATGTGTGAATTGGCAGATGCCGCAATTGGTACGGCACATTCGACGTTGATAAATGAAGGTGAGTCGTTCACCAGCATTGAGTTGAAAATCAATTTTTTTCGCCCCGTGATGAGGTCGAAATTACGCGCCACGGCTAAACCTATTCAGAGCGGACGAACGATTACTTGTTACAACTGCGAAATTTTTCGCGACGACAATAAGCTTGTCGCAACTGTCATCAGCACGGTAATGACACTGCGCGGCGAGCAAGCCGTTGGACGCTAGTCGAACTTAAATAGCGTGCTTAATTAACGAATGTTGGAGTGTCTATGAAGCCAAAAATGATGCCTATTGCGCTACTTGCCAGCGACGTTGCGCCGCGTACTAAGCCCTCAACTTACCCAGAACCGTTTGCCAGTCGGATGAAAGGGCGGCTCAAGCAGCCGTTGGGCGAGGTGTTTGGTCTCAGCAATTTTGGTGTCAATTTGACTACGCTGTTGCCAGGTGCGGGTTCGGCGTTGCGTCATGCGCATAGCCAGCAAGATGAGTTCCTCTATGTGTTGCAAGGTCAAGCCGTACTCATCACTGATGCGGGCGAAACTTTGCTCACAGCGGGGATGTGTGCCGGACTTAAAGCGGGGACGGGCAATGCTCATCAACTCATCAATCGCAGCGATGCTGCCGTACTGTATCTGGAGGTGGGCGACCGTAGTGCGGGGGATGAGGCGAGCTACCCAGATGATGATTTACAGGCAAAGATGGTAGATGGAGTATGGCAATTTTTTCATAAAGCTGGCATGAGGTATCCAACATGACACACGCCCAGATATTGTTACCGTGCGCCGCCTTGGTGCTGCTCACCTTGTTGGTATGGTTACGTTTGTATATCGAGCGCATCGCGGAAATGCGTGCCCGTCGCATTAAACCTCAAGCCTTAGCCGCCGCGCGTGACGTGGCGCAAACCTTGCAAAACGTGCAAGCTGCCGATAATTTCCGAAATCTGTTTGAAGTACCAGTGTTGTTTTATGTGCTGTGTTTAGCACTGGCAGTGACGCAATTAGCGAATAGTTTTGATGTGTGGGGGACGTGGGGGTTTGTGCTGTTACGCGCGCTGCATAGCTTGATACATCTGACTTACAACCGTGTTATGCACCGCTTTATGGCTTATGCGGCAAGCACCGTATTATTGTTTTTGCTGTGGCTGAGTTTTGCCATTCGATTGCTGTAACACCATGCAATACGTTTTAATTATTCACGAGGTTGCATCCTATCCCGCTTGGAAATTAGTCTTTGACCAAGCGCGCAGTATGCGTAAAGCGGCAGGTGAAATCAGTTATCAATTACTGCGCTACGACACCTCCGCCAATCACATCGTGCACTTTTCAGCATGGACTTGCTTACAAGATGCGCGTCGTTTTTTTGAATCTGCCGAACTGGTAGAAATTAGGGAAAAAGCGGGCGTGCAAGCCCCCAATTTTATTTATCTCGAACAGCTAGAGCATGATGTTTTGTAATTTCAGATGGTGCTGGGGCGATAGCATTTGGCGGCTGTGAGATACAAAACGGAAACAAAGGAACGCAGATGAAAATCGCTTACACAGTCACGCTCACCGACCTTGAAATTGCTGCGCAGCGCGTACAACAAAACTTAATCGCGCAGCGTAAAAATTCATCGCTGCGCTTTTTGCGTGCCTTGTTGTTGGGTGGTGTGATTGGTTTTGGCTGGCGTTATTTGTCACAAGATGAAGAATCGAATCCCTACACGCAAGCCATACAGCTATTGGTCGCTGTAACTTTCTTTGGCTCAATAATTTGGGCGACGATTTGGTCGCGCTCTAAGCATAAAAAAGTTTGGTTGGAAAGTTGTGCGGGAGAAGAATTACTCGAATTAACCGCTGCGGGTTTTTCATGCAGCAGTGCGCGCGGGGTAATTTTTTATGCTTGGTCTGAGTTAATCGCTTTGGATGTGAATGAGGATTATTGCTGGTTTTATGTGCATCGCAATGCCGCGCTAATTGTGCCCACGCGCAGTTTTGCTTCACCGCAATTGCAAGTTGCCACGCTGCTAGAGGTACGGCGTTTATGGGCAGAGCATCCCGATAATCGTGCGCGCGAATTGCCCGCTTTGCCTGTTGCTACAGATGGGTTGTCGGTGCGAGCGTTGTGGGCGAATTTGTGCAGTGCCGCGCGGGTGATTTTTTTCCGCCCGTTTAATTTAGCTGATTTCAAGGTGTCGCGCAGTCAGCTCGGCTACTTGGTGCTACTCGATTTAAGTTGGTTGCTCTTAGTTGATTTTTATTTGGCACTGCCCGCGCCACGCTTTAGTTGGTATGGCGTAAGTCACTACGCGCTGTCGCTGTTGTTGAGCGTATTAGCCGCCGCTTTAATCAGTAGTCGCATGGCGAATCGCGCCAGTTTATTGGCGTTGCTGGTGATGACGACGGCAAGCTCGCTGCTGATTTCGGTGCTGTATTTATTAGCCTGGTTCGCCCAAGACTGGCTCGCATTTGCGTATCCCGTTATACCAATGTTGCTCTATTTGTTAGCCGCGCTATGGGCGATGGCAGCGGTGTTTAGAATCGTGCAACGGCTGTATTTTCAGCCCGCTCCTAGCGCATTGTATTTGACTAGCTTGTTTGCGGTTTTCACCCTGTTGATTTACGGCTTAGTGCCACATCAAAATTTCTTCTATAACGATGCACCTAGTGAACAAGCAGATGTTTACAAAGCGGCGCGTGAATTAGATGCGGAAGCGATTTTTTATCGTCAGCCGCAATTAGTCGCGCAGCAACTTGCCGCCTTGTCGCCTGCGCAAAAGAACCAAGCCAATCTGTATTTTGTTGGCTTTGCTGGGCAAGCCGAAGAGCAAGTGTTTGGCAACGAAGTGCGCTTTGCCAAAAATTTGCTTGAGCAGCGTTTCGCCACCACAGGTCATTCCATCGCGTTGATCAATAGCATGGATACGGTGCAGGACGCACCCTTAGCCAATCAACATAATTTGGCTAAGGTGTTGCAAGGTGTCGCGGCGCAGATGGATAAAAAACGGGATGTACTGTTTTTATATTTGAGCTCGCATGGTGCAAAAGATCAGCATTTATCAGTGTCGTTTTGGCCGTTGCGCTTAAACGATTTGAAGGCGGCAACGCTCAAAGATATGTTGGATGAGAGCGGCATTCAAAATCGTGTGATTGTGGTGTCGGCGTGTTATTCAGGCGGATTTTTGGATGTGCTAAAAGACGACAACAGCTTGATTATGACTGCCTCCAGCCGCGATCATGTCTCGTATGGATGCGGCGACTTCACTCAATACACTTATTTTGGCGAATCGTATTTTGTGAAGTCTTTAGCGCAGGGCGATTCATTTATTAGCGCATTCGGCGACGCAGAAAAACGCATTGCGGCACGCGAAAAAAGTGAAGGCAAGGATAGCTCGGCACCGCAAATTCATATCGGAAAAAACATCGAAGCAAAATTAAATTTATTAACCGTAAAACCCGCCGTGCCTTGTCCGCCTAGAGAAATTTGTAGCCCGTCATAAGCGGCTCAGGCAATCAAAAATCCCCGTTGATACGGGGATTTTTGATTGCACGAAACAAACTTATTTAGCTTGGATTCAAGTATGAAACGTATTTCAGGACGGGGCATGGA
>JARCRQ010000008.1 GCA_029850585.1 Sideroxydans sp. | reverse complement strand
AGCGTGGCGTGAAGCTGTCGGGCGGACAACGCCAGCGCATCGCCATCGCCCGCGCCATTCTTAAAAACGCACCGATTTTGATTTTGGACGAGGCCACTTCCGCACTCGATTCAGCCTCCGAACGCCACGTCCAAGCCGCGCTCGAAACCCTGATGCAAGGGCGCACCACGCTGGTCATTGCGCATCGCTTATCTACGATAGAGAAAGCCGACCGCATCGTGGTGATGCAAAAAGGTGTGATTGTGGAAGTCGGCACGCACAGTGAGTTGCTGACCAAAGCAGGCGTGTACGCGCAACTGCATCGCATTCAATTTGGCATGACGGAAGCGTTATAGAAGTCTTGCAGAGCGGGGCTTAGTGCGCGATTGCACACTCAAAATTTCTCGCAACTCATCGCGCCCTATCGCGCAATAAAATTGCGCTCCTACAGGCGACTAACATCAAAAGCTGCTTGCGGTTTTATGCTTAAGCGACTCAGCCAAACCTAACAATTGATATGGATGTCGGAGCGCAATTTATTGCGCGATACTTCGTTCGTACCAGCCTTGCGATGCGTTTGCCACCTTTACCACCAGCAACATCACGGGGACTTCAATCAACACGCCGACTACTGTGGCTAAGGCGGCACCCGATTCAAAGCCAAACAAACTAATCGCCGTGGCGACCGCAAGCTCAAAGAAGTTACTCGCGGCGATTAACGCGGACGGTGCGGCAACGCAATGTGCCACGCCCAGACGATGATTCAAGCCATACGCCAAACTCGCATTGAACAACACTTGCAGCAAAATCGGCACGGCGAGCAGAGCAATGACAACAGGCTGTTTGACGATGGCGTTGCCTTGCAAGGCAAACAATAAAACCAGCGTTAGCAATAGCGCGCTCATGGAAAATGGGGCGATTTTTTCCATCGCGTGATTAAAGTTATTGACGTGTGCGACTTCTAGATTCGCCAAGGCGTGAAAAAAACTGGGCGCGAGTTGCCCGAACAACACGCCGACAACGATGCACAAAAACACCCACACGGTGAGGTAGCGTTCAAACAGATTCATCGCGTTAATCCTTAATTCGTCCGATTTCTGCGAGTTTTTCTTTCAACACCAATTTGTCCATTTTTTCTACGGGCAATTGCATGAACAACTGAATGCGGCGTGCCAATTGTTCGGCGGCTTTGTTGAAGGCGGCACGGCGCGCATCATCACCTTCGATATGTGCGGGGTCAGGAATGCCCCAGTGCGCAGTGGCAGGTTTGCCTAACCACAAGGGACATGCTTCGCCTGCGGCGTTATCGCATACAGTGAAAATAAAATCGAATGACGGCGCGTCGGCAAGCGCGAATTCATCCCAGCTTTTGCTACGCAAACCATCCAAGCTGTAGCCATGGTTTTGCAGCCACTCAAGCGCGCCAGGATTGACCTTGCCCACTGGTTTGCTGCCCGCGCTGTAGGCTTTGAATTTTCCTTTACCTAAGCTGTTAAACAACACTTCGCCCAAAATGCTACGCGCCGAATTGCCTGTGCATAAAATAAGCACGTTGTAGATTTTTTCGTTCATTATTTTTCCTTTTTCAAAATTAACATTGCTTGTTTTCCAGCTCACACGCTGTACCTGCGCAACAGTTTTCGGTGAGGTAAGCCAGCATCGCATTCATCGCGGTAAAGTTCGCCGCGTAATAAACAAAACGTCCGTCTTGGCGTTGGCTAATCATCCCCGCGTGGGTGAGTGTTTTGACATGAAAAGACAAATTAGCGGGCGACACTTTGAGCTTGTCGGCAATCTGTCCCGCCGCCATGCCGTCCACACCACGCACCACTAACAAACGAAAAATTGCTAAGCGCGTGGGCTGCGCTAAGGCTGATAAAGCTTTGACGACTTGGGCGGATTTCATAATTTTATATTTCTATTGTTAAATAATTATTAAAGTAATACAGAAGATTATAAAAGCACAATCATGGCTCATACAAGGCTTACTGGATATTTTATTTCTGTAATAATCCTGTCATAAACAAAAATTACACTGTTGCTCGTTGTACTGAATTTACCCGTTGTACTTTTACCTTTTTCCACTTGGAGACATTATGAAAAGCACTATGAAGCAATTAGTTTTAAGCATCGCAGCGGTATCGAGCATGGCATTCGCTAACGTCAGTTCTGCCACTGACATCACGGGCGCAGGTGCGACGTTCCCTTACCCAATTTATGCAAAATGGGCTGAAGCCTATAAAGCACAAGGTGGCGCAAACATGAATTACCAATCCATCGGTTCGGGTGGCGGCATCAAACAAATCACCGCGAAAACAGTTGATTTCGGCGCGTCCGACATGCCTTTGAAACCAGAGGAATTGGAAAAGAACGGCATGATGCAATTCCCAACCGTTATCGGTGGCGTAGTGCCTGTGATTAACGTCAATGGTATCGCCGCAGGTCAATTGAAATTAGATGGCACAACTTTGGCTGACATCTACTTAGGCAAAATTACTAAGTGGAATGATGCTGCGATTGCTGCATTGAACAAAGACATGAAGCTGCCTGATGACAACATCACGGTGGTGCATCGTTCAGATGGTTCAGGTACCAGCTTTATTTTCACTAACTACTTGTCAAAAGTCAGTGCGGATTGGAAAGCAACCGTAGGCGAAGGTACAGCAGTGTCATGGAAAGCGGGCACGGGCGGCAAGGGTAATGAAGGCGTGGCTTCTTATGTACAACGTATCAAAGGTTCAATTGGTTATGTTGAATATGCGTACGCTTTGCAAAACAAAATGACCAACGTGCAAATGAAAAATCGCGACGGTCAATTCGTCGTGGCTAACGAAGATTCATTCAAAGCCGCAGCGGCAGGCGCACATTGGGACAAAGCACCTGGCTTTTACGAAATCTTGACTGACGAAGCGGGCAAAGCAGCATGGCCGATTTCAGGTGCGACATTCATCCTGATTCACAAAGCCCAAGACAAGCCAGAATCAGCGGTTGAAGTGTTGAAATTCTTTGACTGGGCATACAGCAATGGCGGCAAATTGGCAGGCGACTTGGACTACGTTGTGATGCCAGAAAGCGTGATTAAACTGATTCGTGCTACTTGGAAAGCGCAAGTAAAAGACACGACAGGTAAAGCAATCTGGAAGTAACTGGTAAGCGGGTTTGATGTATCTCAACAAATCTCAAAAATTTTACGAGATACATTGGGGGTAGAAATACCTCGCTCGGTTATACTAACGGGGGCGTACAGCCTCCGTTTTTAATCGGGAAACCCCGTAAATTTTGACTCGATTAGCTCTTATGTCGAGACAGCATTTACGAGGTTTCCTCTTAACTTGACCTCTATATTAAAGTCCTCACTATGTCGATGTTCTCACTCGAAGCGAAATTGAAACGCCAAGCCTTATTAGACTTGGCGTTTCGTAGTTTGACGCGCGTTTCCGCCTTTGGCGTACTGGTGTTATTAGCCGCCATCATCGCGTCCTTGGTGATCGGCAGCATGCCCGCCATACACGCCTTCGGCTTTGGCTTTTTAACGAGCCCAGAATGGGATCCGGTCAACGATAAATTCGGCGCATTGATTCCAATTGTCGGCACGCTGATTACTTCTGGCATCGCCTTGCTCATCGCCATTCCCGTCAGTTTTGGGATTGCGATTTTCTTGACCGAGCTGTCACCACGCATCTTGCGTCGCCCACTCGGTATCGCTATCGAATTATTGGCAGGGATACCCAGCATTATTTACGGCATGTGGGGCTTGTTCGTCTTCGCGCCACTGTTCGCCGATCATGTTGAGCCGTGGCTAAACAATCACATCGGCCCGCTGCCCTTTATCGGCGAATTTTTTATGGGCGCGCCTATGGGTATCGGCATCCTCACCGCCAGCATCATCTTGTCCATCATGGTGATTCCCTTTATCACCTCGGTGATGCGCGACGTGTTCGATGTCGTGCCGACACTGCTTAAAGAATCGGCTTACGGCTTGGGCGCAACCACTTGGGAGGTGATGTGGAAAGTGGTGTTGCCTTACACCAAAGTCGGCGTGGCGGGCGGCATCATGCTAGGACTTGGACGCGCCTTAGGCGAAACCATGGCAGTAACCTTTGTGATTGGTAACGCGCACGAACTGGGCAAATCGCTGCTCAATCCAGGCAACAGTATTTCGTCGGCGTTAGCCAATGAATTTACCGAAGCCATCGGCGAGCTGTACACCTCCTCGCTTATCGAACTCGGTTTAATTTTATTTTTCATCACCTTTGTGGTGCTGGCCCTCGCCCGCTACATGCTCTACAAATTGGGCAAACGTGAAGGTCAAGCGGCGTAATTCTTATGACAAATAATTCTTTATACACACGCCGCCGCATCATCAATGGCGCAGGTTTGACGGTCTCGGTATTAGCCATGGGCTTCGGTTTATTTTGGCTGTGCTGGATTTTATGGACGCTAGTGGCGAACGGTTTGCCCGCGCTCACTGCCGCCGTATTCACGCAAATGACTCCACCACCGGGCAGCTCAGGCGGCTTGCTCAATGCGATTGCAGGCAGCTTGATGATGACGGTACTCGGCACGATTATCGGCACGCCGATTGGCATTTTGGCAGGAACGTATCTGGCAGAATTTGGCCAGCGCGGCTGGATGGCACCCGTGACGCGCTTCATTAACGACATCTTGTTATCTGCGCCGTCGATTGTGATTGGGCTATTTGTGTATGAAGTCTATGTGGTGCAAATCAAACATTTTTCGGGTTGGGCAGGCGCATTGGCGTTGGCAATTTTGGTGATTCCCATTGTCATTCGCACCACCGAAAACATGCTGCGTTTAGTGCCGTCCACCTTGCGCGAAGCCGCTGCCGCACTGGGCGCACCACAATGGAAAATCATCAACTTCGTCACTTTGCGCGCCGCCCGCGCGGGGATTATTACTGGCGTGATGTTGGCGATTGCCCGCATCAGCGGCGAGACCGCACCCCTGCTGTTTACCGCGCTGAATAATCAATTTTGGAGCAGCAATATGAATCAGCCGATGGCGAGTTTGCCTGGCGTGATTTTCCAATTCGCGATGAGCCCGTATGAAGACTGGAAGAGTCTGGCGTGGGCAGGCGCGTTGCTAATTACCCTCAGCGTTTTAACCCTAAACATTTTGGCGCGGGTGTTGTTTCGCCAAAGTTCCACCACACATTAGCAATCCAAATCTCGTCGCAACACCTTGTCGCTCAGATATTTGAACGCTTAGAAACTGAATTTAACAACATTAAGCTGGGTTTTTTATGTCAACTGAAACCATCATCACCAATCCTAAAGTCATCGTTAAAGATTTGAACTTTCACTACGGTAATTACCGTGCGCTGAAAGACATCAATCTCAACATCGCCGAAAAAATGGTCACGGCTTTTATCGGTCCATCGGGTTGCGGAAAATCGACTTTATTGCGCACCTTTAACCGCATGTATGAGCTTTACCCGAAACAAAAAGCCACGGGAGAAATCATTCTCGATGGCGCGAATGTGCTAGATGCGAAGCAAGATTTGAATATGCTGCGCGCCAAAATCGGTATGGTGTTTCAGAAGCCCACCCCGTTTCCGATGTCGATTTACGACAACATCGCGTTCGGCGTAAAACTGTATGAAAATTTAAGCAAACACGACATGGAAGCGCGCGTCGAATGGGCATTGAGAAAAGCCGCGCTGTGGACAGAAGTAAAGGACAAACTCAAACAAAGCGGCACAGGCTTATCGGGCGGCCAGCAACAACGCTTGTGTATCGCGCGCGCCATCGCGGTCAAGCCGCAAGTGCTATTACTCGATGAACCCACCTCCGCGCTCGACCCAATATCCACCGCACATATCGAAAAACTCATCGACGAGTTGAAAGAAGACTTCACCATCGTCATCGTCACGCACAATATGCAGCAAGCCGCCCGCGTATCCGATTACACCGCCTATATGTACTTAGGCGACCTCATCGAATTCGGCGAAACCAGCACCGTCTTCACCAACCCGAAACGCAAAGAAACTGAAGATTATATTACAGGGCGATTTGGTTAATCGTCCAGCAATGTAACGGTGAAACTCATGCGCGTCAGCGCGTGATGTTGGTGCCACTACATCACAGGCAGATTTGGTTAAGTAATTCGGAATCATGCTGAAGAGAGCAACAAAAAGCCCAGCATCGCTGGGCTTTTTGCATGTAACTAACGACTAGCAACTAGCGCACTAACGACTTCTCTTATGCTTAATAAACTCATTCAGTGCAGGCAAAAAGGAGATAAAAATAATTGCGACGATGATTAAAGTGAGATTATTTTTCACTACAGGGAAGTTGCCGAAAAAATATCCTGCCACACTCAATGAGCTAATCCAAGCGATGCTGCCGACTAAGCTAAACATCACAAAAGTCGTATAGCGCATCAAACCGATGCCCGCCACAAACGGTGCAAAGGTGCGCACGATAGGCAAAAAGCGCGCAAAAATAATCGTCTTGCCACCATGCTCGGCATAAAAAGTGCGGGTCTTATCTAGATGCTCGCGCTTAACAAAACGACCTGCAAATTTATCGAATAAACGTAGCCCTAAAATTCGCCCTATCCAATAATTGGTGTTGTCGCCCGCCAAGGCAGCAACAATCAAAATAGGGATCAGCAGTTCAAGCTGCAACGCACCCAAACCACACAGCGCACCCGCCACAAACAGCAGCGAATCCCCTGGCAAAAAGGGCGCGACCACTAAGCCTGTTTCGGCAAAAATAATCGCAAATAAAATGCCATACACCCAATAGCCGTAGTCGTGCGCGAGGGCTAATAAATGCGTGTCGAGATGCAGAATAAAATCAATCATATTGTTTTTGGGGTAGTGGTAAGTTGGGCGGCGCGTTGCGCCTTATGCCGCAAGGGCATTCCCACGAAACAACGGAGCTAAAGCTCCTGTTTCTGAATGAAGTAGTAAGTGGTAAACCCGCAAGGGGCTTGTCCGTGGTTGTAAAGGGGAAAGTCCCAACAACACACGCCAAAAGCGATGCAGGGGGGGGTTCCACTTACCACTTAGGCACGCAGTGCCGCCCCACTCACCACTTTCCGTCGTTATTTAAGGCAACACTTCTTCCGCTGCGGTTTTTTCGGGCTTGATAAAGTCTTCGCGCGACACACCGAACATCATCAGCAAGGGGCTGGCAACCAGCACCGAGGAATAGATGCTGAACAGAATACCGATGGTCAACGCCATCGCAAAATAATGCAGCGTCTCGCCACCCAAAAATAGCATCGCGCCGACCATCATCTGCGTGCAGCCGTGGGTGATGAT
The DNA here is from genome assembly GCA_029850585.1 of Sideroxydans sp. Taxonomy (GTDB): domain Bacteria; phylum Pseudomonadota; class Gammaproteobacteria; order Burkholderiales; family Gallionellaceae; genus Gallionella. The sequence goes on along the minus strand of JARCRQ010000008.1, from coordinate 19,221 downwards.
GGTGCGCGACATGGTGCGCGTGATGGCGTTGTCGATAATTTCAGCGGTTTCCGCTTTGCGCATTTTGCGGAAGTTTTCGCGGATACGATCAAACACCACCACCGATTCATTCACCGAATAGCCCAGCACCGCCAATACCGCCGCCAATACAGACAGCGAAAACTCCCATTGGAAGAATGCAAAAAAACCCAAAATAATCACCACGTCGTGCAAGTTGGCGATGATGGCGGACAAGCCGAATTTCCATTCAAAACGCAGCCACAAATACGCGACGATGCCCAATGAAACCAGCAACAACGCCAGCGCGCCGTTCTCGACTAAATCTTTGCCGACTTGCGGCCCAACGAATTCGACGCGGCGCATTTCCACGCTGGCATCCGCCTGATGCAAAGTCGCCATGACTTGTTCGCTCAACTTCGCGCCCGCTGTATTCACTTTCAAGGGGATTTGTATCAGCACATCCAAGCTCGAACCGAAGTTCTGCACTTGCGCGTCAGCCAAGCCCGCGCCGCCCAGTTGCTCACGGACTTTAGTCAAGTCCGCAGGCTGCGCGTAATGGACTTCCATCACCGTGCCGCCCGTGAAATCCACGCCAAAATTCAGCCCTTTAGTGGCGAGAAAAGCCACCGCGATGAGAAAAGTTACCAAAGAAATGCTGGTGGTAATTTTCCCGTAACTCATAAACGGTATATCGCGTTTAATCTTAAAAAATTCCATTATTTTTCCTTAAATCTAGCGAATAAAATCTGACCGTTCGTCCCCTCACCCTAACCCTCTCCCTGCGGGCGAGGGGACGAACGTATCGCGATGCGATGCGTTTAACCTATTGCGACTGTATTCAGTCGCGCTTTACGTCCGTAAATTAAATTGACCAAGGCGCGCGATACCAGCACCGAGCTGAACATCGAAGTCAAAATTCCCAAACACAACACCACCGCGAAACCTTTAATCGGGCCAGAGCCAAACAAAAACAGCGCAATCCCTGCAATTAAATTGGTGATATTGGAATCGACAATCGTCGCAAACGCGTTGTCGTAACCCGCATGAATCGCAGCTTGCGGACTTACGCCGTTGCGCAATTCTTCGCGGATGCGTTCGTTAATCAGCACGTTCGAGTCAATCGCCATCCCCAAGGTCAAAGCGATACCCGCCATACCCGGCAAGGTCAGCGTGGCTTGCAGCATCGACAACAGTGCGACCAACAGCAGTAAGTTGGCGGCGAGTGCGAACACCGAAATCGTGCCGAACATTAAGTAGTAGGCGACCATAAACACCGCGATGAGCATGAAACCAATCTTGGTGGAATTAAAACCACGGTCGATATTGTCCGCACCCAAAGACGGGCCGACGGTGCGCTCTTCGACGATTTCCATCGGTGCTGCCAAGGCACCCGCGCGCAACAATAAGGACGTGTCTTGCGCTTCTTCGGTGGTCATGCGACCACTGATTTGTACGCGACCACCGCCAATTTCTTCACGAATAACGGGGGCAGTAACGATTTCACCTTTGCCTTTTTCAAACAAAATAATCGCCATGCGCTTGCCGACGTTTTCACGCGTGGCTTCTTTGAATTTACGCGCGCCCACACCATCCAAATTCAGATGTACCGCAGGTTCGTTGTCGCGATTATCAAAGCCAGGTTGCGCGTCATTGATGCGTTCGCCCGTCAGCAACACTTGCTTTTTCACCAGCAGCGTTTGCCCTTCTCTATCCTTAAAGGCTTCCGTGCCGAACGGTGCTGCGCCGCCAACGCTCACTTGATGCTCGTCATCGACTAAGCGAATTTCCAGCGTCGCGGTGCGACCCAAAATATCTTTGGCGCGCGCCGTGTCTTGCACGCCGGGCAATTGCACCACGATGCGATCCACGCCTTGCTGTTGAATCACGGGTTCAGCCACACCCAGCTCATTGACACGATTGCGCAAGGTCAACAAATTTTGCTGCACGGCGGATTCTTGAATGCGGCGTTTGGCGACTTCGGTCAGCTGCGCTTGCACAATAAATTCGCCAGCGACTTCTTTGTTAGCGAGGCTGTAATCGGCAAAGCGTTGTTTGATTTCGGCTTCGCCTTGGTCACGCGCCGCCGCATCGCGGAATTTAATCAGCAGCCAATTTTCTTCACGCGACACGCCCGAATACGCCACGTTTTGCTCACGCAAAGTGCTGCGCATATCGCCGCTTGCTGCCTCTAAAGCCTTATCCAGTGCGGCTTTCATATCCACTTGCAATAAAAAATGCACCCCGCCGCGCAAGTCCAAACCCAGATACATCGGCAGCGCGTGCAAGCTCGCCAACCATTGCGGCGAACGCGGCACGAGATTGAGCGCGACCACATAGTCCTCGCCTAATTGCGCGTGTAACAGGTCTTTGGCTTTGAGCTGCAAGTCGGTATTGGCATAGCGCGCTTTGACGCTATTGCCTTCCAAACTCAATAACTCAGGCATTAAATTCGCCGCTTGCAGCGCGCTCTCGGCGCGTGCCAACAACGCCAAATCCGCTTTGACATTGCTGCGCAGCGGTGAGATTTGCACGGCTGGCGATTCGCCAAAAAAATTCGGCAAGGTATAGATTAGCCCCGCCAACAGCACGGCAAAAATCAACACATATTTCCACACGGGATAACGATTCATTTGCACTCCAACAAAACTTTTAATGCACTTTTTCGGGTGTCTCTAGAAATTGAAATATCTGAGCAACGCTGTATTGCGACGAGATTTCGATTTCTAGAGATGCCCGTTAGAAAACAACAAACCGAGGCGAGCCTCGGTTGAGTGGGTAAAACGATATTACTTAATCGCGTTAATCGTGCCTTTAGGCAGCACATTTAACAGCGCGGATTTTTGTACTTTAACTTCCACGCCTTCAGCCACTTCTACGCTGGCGAAATCTTCATACACTTTGCTCACACGTCCAACTAAACCGCCGCTGGTGGCGACTTCGTCACCTTTTTGCAAAGCAGTCATCATGGCTTGATGCTCTTTGGCGCGCTTTTGTTGCGGGCGCAATACCAAGAAATAAAACACCGCGACCAATGCCACTAAAGGCAAGTAATCCATCAAACCGCCGCCTGCCGCAGCGGTTGCACCTTCTGCATACGCGTTACTAATAAACATTTAATCTCTCCGAGTTAAAAAAAGCCGCGCATTCTAGCACGACGTAAGGGCTAAATTTTCGCGCCCAACGCACGGCGTTGATGAAAATTCACCACAAATTCGGCAAACGCATCCGCCTCAATTGAGGCGCGAATTTCTTGCATCAATTGTTGGTAGTAATGCAGGTTATGGATGGTGTTTAACCGCGCGCCAAGAATTTCGTTGATGCGTTGCAAATGATTCAAATAACTGCGGCTAAAATTTTGACAGGTGTAGCAAGCGCAGTCTTTATCCAGCGGATTGGTGTCGAGCTTATGCACCGCATTGCGAATTTTGATGTCGCCATATTGCGTGAACAACCAACCGTTGCGCGCGTTGCGCGTCGGCATGACGCAGTCAAACATATCAATGCCTTGCGTCACCGCCGCAACAATATCTTCAGGCGTGCCCACGCCCATCAAATAGCGCGGTTTGTCGTGCGGTAATTGCGGCGCAGTGTGTTGCAAAATGCGCAACATATCTTCTTTAGGTTCGCCCACCGACAAGCCACCAATCGCATAGCCATCAAAGCCGATGTCGGTTAAGCCACGCATGGATTCGTCGCGTAATTCCTCAAACATCCCGCCTTGCACAATGCCAAACAGCGCATTGCTATTACCTTGATGCGCCGCTTTGGAGCGTGCCGCCCAGCGCAACGACAAACGCATCGAATCGGCGGCTTCGCGCAAGGTGGCAGGATGCGGCGTGCATTCATCAAAAATCATCACGATGTCGGAATTCAAGACTTTTTGAATGCGCATAGATTCTTCTGGCGTGAGGAAGCATTTATCGCCATTCACGGGCGAGGAAAACTTCACGCCCTCTTCAGAAATTTTGCGCAACGCGCCCAAACTAAACACTTGAAAACCGCCCGAATCGGTAAGGATGGGCGAGTTCCAACCCATAAATTGATGCAAGCCGCCGTGTGCCTCAATGACATCCAAACCTGGACGCAGCCATAAATGAAACGTGTTGCCCAACACAATATGCGCGTCGATTTCATGCAGCTCAAGCGGCGACATCGCCTTCACCGTGCCATACGTTCCAACCGGCATAAAAGCGGGCGTTTGCACCGTGCCATGCGCCAAAGTCATTAGCCCGCGTCGCGCCAAGCCTGAGGTTTTGTATAAATCAAATTGCATTGTTTTTTCCAATTACTCTGTTTAATTATTAAAAATTCAGAAGTGGCAAGTGGGTCGGCACTCCGTGCCTTAGTGGTAAGTCGAAAACCTCCGCACCACACTTCCCACTAACGACTAGCCACTCACTACTTTGCATCGCTCTATCAACATCGCATCGCCATAACTAAAAAAGCGATACTCATTTTTTACCGCGTGTAAATAAGCCGCGCGTAAATTTTCTGTGCCGCCAAAGGCACTCACTAGCATTAGCAAGGTTGATTTCGGCAAATGAAAATTAGTCAGCAACACATCCACCACGCGGAACTGAAACCCGGGTGTGATAAAAATTTTCGTCTCGCCCGCACCACTCTTTAATTCGCCTGACACCGCAGCACTTTCTAAGGCACGCAAACTGGTCGTGCCAACTGCGATGACGCGCGCATTTTTTTGCCGCGCTACGTTAATCGCCTCCAACGTGGCGGGCGGAATATCGTAACGCTCGCTGTGCATGTGATGCTCATGCACAAACTCAGCGCGCACGGGTTGGAACGTCCCCGCTCCCACATGCAAAGTCACAAAGGCGGTCTGCACGCCCTTATCGCGCAAGGCTTGCAGCATGAGCGCATCAAAATGCAAGCCTGCCGTGGGCGCGGCAACCGCACCGTCATTGCGCGCAAACACAGTTTGATAACGCTGCTCATCGTCGCCATCAGCGGCGTGCGTAATGTAGGGCGGCAACGGTAAACGACCGTATTGCTCCAGCCATTCCCACACCGTGTGTGCCGCGTCAAAACGTAAATGAAAAAACTCACCTTCGCGTCCTAATACTTTCGCATTGATATGTTCCGCGAGTAATAAATCACTACCTGCCAACGGCGAACGACTGGCGCGCACTTGCGCTAACACTTCGTGATTATTCAACACGCGCTCAACCAAGACTTCGATTTGTCCGCCCGTTTTTTTCGTGCCAAACAAGCGCGCTTTAATTACCCGCGTGTCGTTCAAAATTAACAAATCATCGGCGCGCAACAGCTCAACTAAATCAGCAAATGATTTATCAGCGAGCGTGCCGCCATGGACGTGGAGTAAACGGCTGGTACCGCGCAAAGCAGGCGGATATTGGGCTATCAGGCTGTCGGGTAATACAAAATCAAACTCATCCGTGCGCATCATCTTCAACTATTTTCAAAAAGTCGTAATTGTAGCTTGATGCGCGCAACTGTTTTGTGCATAATGCGCGCCGCTTCGCAACAGCCTAAACAAAACAGCGTTTAAGCGGCTCGCCAAAATCGAGTTTTGCAGCAAATGTATTGCCGGGGTGATGGAACTGGTAGACGTGCCGGACTCAAAATCCGGTGCCAGAAATGGCGTGGGGGTTCGATTCCCCCCCCCGGCACCAAATTGTTTTTGTATCGTGTCAACCGAATCGTTGAAAGGTGCGTTATTAGCGATACGACACCTGTCTGTGTCGTTTTTTTAATCACTTAAAACTGGAGTTCACCATGAGCAAATTGTTATCTGTATTGATCGCTGCAACTTTCGCTGCTGTTTCATTTACTGCTGTTGCTGCTGACGCAGCTCCAGCGGCTGCTGCTCCAGCTGCAACTCAAGCTGCTCCAGCTGCTGCTAAATCAGAAGCCGCTGCTCCAGCAAAAGCTGCTAAGCACGCTAAGAAACACAAAAAACACGCTAAAAAAGCAGCTAAGTAATTAGTTGGTTTTTAGTTAAGGAGGCAGGGGAGACCCTGCCTTTTTTACGTCTATAAATATCGAGGGTTTGCGGATGATTTGGAAACCTCACGTCACCGTTGCGGCGATTATCGAGCGCGCGGACAAATTTTTATTAGTTGAAGAACACACCGCGCAAGGCGTGCGCTTCAACCAGCCTGCGGGTCATCTCGAAGCCCATGAGTCTTTATTCGCAGCGGTGGTGCGTGAAACATTAGAAGAGTCGGCATATCACTTCACGCCGCAACATCTCACGGGCATTTATCGCTGGCACGCAGACGAATCCGATACCACTTATTTGCGCTTCGCCTTTGCAGGTGAGCTGACAGGCTTAGCAGAAAATCGCGCGCTCGACGCAGGGATTATTCGTGCAGCTTGGTTGAGCTTAGCTGAAATCCGCGCTTGCCAAACACGCCATCGCAGCCCGTTAGTGTTGCGCTGCATCGAAGATTATTTAGCGGGACATCGCTATCCATTGGAGTTGATTACGCATTATGAATAAATCCAGCAGCCCTCACCTCAATCCTCTCCCGCAAGCGGGCGAGGAGGCAAACGAGTTGCGACGCAACACGGGTAAACCCCTCCCTCGCATCGTGGTAGGCATGTCGGGCGGCGTTGATTCTTCGGTTACGGCTTTGTTGCTCAAGCAGCAAGGCTATGACGTCATCGGCTTGTTTATGAAAAATTGGGAGGATGACGACAACAGCGAATACTGTTCGTCGCGTCAAGATTTGCTCGATGCCGTTTCGGTCGCCGACACCATCGGCATCCCCATCGAAGCAGTAAATTTTTCCAAAGAATATAAAGACCGCGTGTTCAGTTATTTCCTGCGCGAATACGAGGCGGGACGCACACCCAATCCCGATATTTTGTGCAACGCCGAAATCAAATTCAAAGCGTTTTTAGACCACGCCATCGCACTCGGCGCGGACACGATTGCGACTGGGCATTACGCGCAAGTGCGCGAAGTCGATGGCGCGTTTCAATTACTCAAAGCGGCGGATGCGAGCAAAGACCAAAGCTATTTTTTGCATAGATTAAATCAAGCGCAATTATCCAAAGCGATGTTTCCTCTGGGCAACATTTTGAAATCGGAAGTGCGCCGCATCGCCGAACAACACGGCTTATCGAACTACGCGAAAAAAGACAGCACCGGCATTTGCTTTATAGGCGAACGTCCCTTCCGCGAATTTTTAAGTGGCTATTTACCCACGCAACCAGGGCAAATGTTTACGCCCGAAGGACAGCTAGTCGGCAAGCATATCGGTTTAAGTTTTTACACGCTGGGACAACGCCAAGGCTTAGGCATAGGCGGGGCAAAAGACTCATCGGGTGAACCGTGGTTTGTTGCCGCCAAAGACATGGCGCGCAACCGTTTAATTGTGGTGCAAGGACACGACCATCCGCTGTTGCTGCAAGCGCAAGTCGATGTGATTGATATGCACTGGATTAGCGGTGCGCCGCCTGACTTAACTCGCGGCTATGCGGCTAAAACACGTTATCGCCAAGCCGATGCGGCGTGTCACGTCGCACACCATCAGGACCTCACGCAATTTAGTTTTACTGATGCGCAATGGGCGGTCACGCCGGGGCAATCAGTCGTCGCGTATGACGGCGAAATTTGTTTGGGCGGCGGGATTATTAAATGATGCACAACGCTTTCACTCCCGAAATTATTCGTTTGTTACTTATCATCGTCGCCACCTTAAGCGCGCATTTTTTTGCCAGTCGCGCGCTCAATCGGGCTGCCGCGCTTGCCGCTCACACCGACAATCTATGGGACGATGCCCTTATTGCTGCCGCCCGCAAACCCTTGCCCATGTTGATTTGGCTGAGCGGCTTGGCGTTTGTGTTGCATCTAGTACACAGACAAACAGGCGAGCAACTACTCGAATATCTCGCCCCTGCGCGTAACTTGGGTTTCATCATTTGCACCGCTTGGTTTTTGTTCAAACTGATACGCGAACTCGCCGACAACGTCATCGCTAAACGCTTAGCAAATGGCGCGGGCTCAGACCGCACCACGGTAGATGGACTGAGCAAAATTTCACGCATCACGGTGTTCGTCGTCAGCATTTTGATGGTGATGCAAACCTTGGGATTTAGCGTGTCTGGCGTGTTGGCATTCGGTGGCGTAGGCGGCATCGCGGTGGGGTTTGCTGCCAAAGATTTGTTGGCAAATTTGTTTGGCGGCTTGATGGTGCATTTGGATAGACCGTTTAATATCGGCGACAAAATTCGTTCGCCCGATAAACAAATCGAAGGGCAAGTCGAACATATCGGTTGGCGACAAACCAGTTTGCGCGGCGCGAATATGGCGATGCTGTATGTGCCGAACGCGTTATTTACTGCCATCATTGTCGAGAATGTCACGCGCATGTCGCATAAGAAAATTCAGGAAACTATCGCGCTGCGCTATCAAGATTTACCTAAATTAACTGCGATTATTGCCGACATCAAAGCCATGCTGAGCGTGCATCCCGACATCGACAGCAGCGAAAATTTATTAGTCGCGTTTAATCAGTTGGCGGACTCCTCTGTGAATATCGCGCTGCTCGCCAACACCCGCGCCACTTCGCTGCTGGAATATCACCAAGTCAAACAAGACATCCTGTTCAAAGTCGCCGACATCGTCGCCGCACACGCTGCCGATTTTGCTTTTCCCACGCACACCTTGCATATCAATCAAAGCTCTTAGCACGCTTAGCTTTCGCGTAAAATGCGCGACCATTTTTTAACTTTTTAGCTTGGACTTTCACCATGACCACACTCACTAAACTCACAGCCCTGTCACCGCTTGATGGTCGCTATCACGGCAAAGTCGATGCCTTGCGTAATTACTTTAGCGAATTTGGGCTGATTCGTTTTCGCGTAGCAATCGAAATCGAATGGTTGAAAGCACTCGCCGCACAAACTGACATTGCAGAAATCGCGCCCTTCTCTGCTGCGACCATTGCGCAACTCGATGCGCTGAATAGCAACTTTTCTGAAGCCGATGCGCTGGCGATTAAGACCATCGAACGCACCACCAATCACGATGTAAAAGCGGTCGAATACTGGTTGCGCGAGCAACTCGCGAGCAACCCAGAAACCGCCAAAGTTTTGGAATTTATTCACTTCGCTTGCACCTCGGAAGACATCAATAATTTGAGCCACGCGCTGATGCTCAAAGGCGCGCGCGATGCGGTGATGTTGCCCGCGCTGAATGTGCTCACCACACGTTTGCAAACGCTGGCGCACCAGCTCGCCGACTTGCCGATGTTGTGCCGCACTCACGGTCAAACCGCCACGCCCAGCACGCTGGGTAAAGAAATGGCAAACGTCGTTTATCGTTTGCAACGCGCGCATCAACGCCTCGCGGACGTGCAAATTTTGGGCAAAATTAACGGCGCGGTGGGCAATTACAACGCGCATCTGGCGGCGTATCCCGATGTCGATTGGGCAGCCTTTGCCGAGCGTTTCGTGACCGCGCGCGGCATCACATTTAATCCTTACACCATCCAAATTGAGCCGCACGATTACATGGCGGAATTGTTCGATGCGTACGCGCGCATCAACACTATTTTGGTCGATTTGAATCGCGATATTTGGAGCTACATTTCGCTCGGTTATTTCAAACAAAAAGTCATCAAAGGCGAAGTTGGCTCATCAACCATGCCGCACAAAGTGAACCCCATCGACTTTGAAAATTCCGAAGGCAATTTAGGCTTGGCGAATGCGCTGTTGCGTCATCTTTCCGAAAAATTGCCTGTGTCGCGTATGCAGCGCGACCTCACCGATTCCACCGTGTTGCGCAACATGGGCGTAGCACTCGGCTACACGCTGTTGGCATACGAATCATGCTTGCGTGGCTTAAATAAATTAGAAGTGAATGCGCAACGCGTCACCGATGATTTGAACGCGAGCTGGGAAGTCATGGCAGAACCGATTCAAACCGTGATGCGCCGTTACAACATCGAAAACGCCTACGACAAACTCAAAGAATTAACGCGCGGCCAAAGCGGCATCAACCGCGCATCGCTGCAAGTTTTCATCAACACACTGGAAATCCCCGCAGCCGAAAAACAACGCCTGTTGCAACTTTCACCCGACACCTACATCGGCAAAGCCGTTGAGTTAGCCAAGCAGATTTAACTCACGCAAAAACCATCGCTGGATAGCGTTGCATAAGCAATCAATGCAGCGATAAGCAGCTGGTCGCGGCTTGCTCGGAGCTCGCACAAAATCTCATCGTTCTTGTAACCGAATCTTCATAACGGGCAAGGGGACATGGGGTACAATGCCCTGCTAATATAAGAAGCTAGTCGCTAGTCGCTAGTCGCTAGTCGCAACAGGGAGCGACACATGAGTACACACAACTATTATTTGCATGGTTGGAATGAAAACGATGCCAATGTTTTGGCATCGTTTCTTTATTTAATCGGCGATAAATTGCCGTTGTTGGGTGACCGCACCTTAAATCCTTTAGACGCGTCAATTTGGCTAGCGGATTTAGACAGCGAGGAGGGGCGCGAATTTTGGCAAGAGGCACTTGACCAACCCGCCGCTGGACGTAGAGCGAGCGATGCAGGACATTTCAAAATTGCCTTATCGCGCCAGCCTATCGCCACCAATCATTTGTTAATCCGCAATCCACTGCGTATCAATGGCGAAACAGGTGTACTCACCGTGCTGAGAAAAATGCTCGATGGCATCGCCGAACCGAATCTCGCTAGCGCGTTTGTAACCACGGGCGAGCGTCGCTCCTTAGGCTCACTGTTTATGCAGATTGCCCATAAAGAAAATGTCGAACTCATTTTCCCTGAGCAAGTTTGGGTGTTGGTTGATTCGAAAAATGAGCAGTGTTGGGCGAACCGCCATCCGCGTCAGTGGATACGTTTTTTTCCGCAACTGATGGCAATACAGCCCGCTACAGAAGCGGTGTTTCAGTCGCTGGCGGTGAGTAGCAACCCCGACTGTCAGGCATACCCCATCGACAGCATTAAATGGTGTTTGGGCTTGTTTTTGTGGAAGGGCGAACCCTCGCCACAAGCGGCGCAGCAACAAACCTACCAATTAAAAAACTGGCCTAACTTTACTAGTTTGCCGCACCACCCCAAGCATTTGAGTCTAACCAATCACTTAGTGCGCCACCCGCGCAAAATTGAAGAGCTAATGGAGGACACCGAGCTGTCGCGCGAGTTTATTCAGAATTTTATTAACGCCTGTATGGCTATTGATTTGCTGCACGCCACCCCTAGCCGCGCCTTAAATGACAAGCGCGACAAGCGCATCGGATACAATCCGCTCCGCGCATTATTAAGCCGACTTGGAGTCACCGCATGAACCCCGCACCTATCAAATTAGTCTTTACCGGGCCCGTCGGTTCAGGCAAAACCACCGCCTTGCACCAACTCAGTGAGATTACGCCCGTGGTGACTGAACAAGCCATGACAGTCGGTGCGACAGTGAATAAAACCACCACCACGGTTGCTCTCGACTATGGTGAAGTGACGCTAGAAAACGGTGAAAAGGTATTACTGTTTGGCACGCCTGGGCAACGCTATTACGACTATATGTGCAAAATTGTCGCGCAAGGTGCAACGGGCATTATGTTGCTGCTCAACAACGACAACGCCGATCCGCAAAATGATTTGGCATATTTCACCGAGCTTTTTGCCGATCATGCCAAGCGCGGCGCGATGGTGTTAGGCATCACCCACACCGAGGGTGCGCGCAACAATCCGCTGCAACGCTATCACGCTTGGTTAAGCGACCGAGGCTATATGTTGCCTGTGTTTGCAGTCGATGCGCGCAATCGTGACGATGTCATTTTAATGGTCGAAGCCTTGGCGGCTTCTTTGGAGTATTGATATGAATTTAATCCCGCACCCCAGTTTTTCTAGCACTTTAACCAACGAATTTAATCGCGCCTTGCTGCAACTCAAAGACAGCGTGCCCGACTTGAGCACCGCGTGCGTTGCCACCCGCGATGGCTTTGAAATTGCGCGTTTAGAAAGTGATAACGACCAGCGCAAGCTGGCGGCAATGGCAAGCTCAATGCACGCGCTCGGTGACGCGATTGCTGCCGAAGCCAGCCTAGGCGCGTGTCGTAATGTGATTATCGAAGGCAATGCGGGTAAGGCGGTGATGCTAACCGTTCCCGATGCCGCCGCCAACAAAGTGCTGATTGCCGCTGCCAGCAGCGACACCAATTTAGCCATGTTGTTAATTTCATCGCGTACCTGCTGCGAGCAACTCGCGAATGCGAGTCAAAATCATTTTGCGCCCGATACAGAATTTGTAACGTAAGTTACCGATGGTCAGTAGCTACCAACAAAACCAATAACAAGCTATGTAGTAAATGATTCACAACGTCTAATTTTGGACATCACTCTTTTTGGAGAAATAAGCATCATGGCAAATATCAATGACTCATTAGCAACCCTACAATCTGTTGACGGCGCAATGGTTTCGGCAATAGTCGATTCCGCTAGCGGCATGATTTTGGGACACGCAGGAACAGGCTTAAACATCGAAGTTGCAGCGGCAGGCAACACCGATGTGGTACGCGCAAAAATCAAAACAATGAAAGCGTTAGGCTTGAAAGAATCTATCGAAGACATCCTGATTACTTTGGATAGCCAGTTCCACATCATTCGTCCAATGGCGGCAAAAGAAGGCGTGTTTATCTATTTGGTATTGGCTAAATCCAAGGCTAACTTAGCAATGGCGCGTATCAAAGTACGCGAAGTAGAAGCCGCTTTACAGTTCTAAATTAACATTTAGCCACTGCAAAAAACCCGTTGCAAATGCGACGGGTTTTTTTATGCGTACGCTAAAACGAGGAACTTATCTCCTCAACGACCATCACAGCAGCTCGCAATAAGTTGCACATCTTCTAACCAGCCCCACTAAAAAATATGAGCCTTATCCAACGCGTCTCCCACTACATAAAAGGTTGCGCCAATCGCTTAGGCGCAGCCACGCCAATCGCTGCAAACAACCTCAATGCCTCGCTCGCCACACTACAATCAATTGACGGTGCAATCATGTCGGCAATTGTTGACTCTAGCAGCGGCATGATTTTGGGACAGGCGGGGACAGGTCTTAATATCGAGACCGCTGCCGTAGGCAATATGGAAGTCGTGCTCGCTAAAATCAAAACAATACAAGCCTTAGGGCTGCAAGAATCGATCGAAGATATACTCATTACCATCGACACGCAGTTTCACATCATTCGCCCGATAGCCGCACAAGAAGGCGTATTTATCTATTTGATATTGGCTAAGTCACGCGCCAACTTAGCCACATCGCGTCTCACCGTACGCGCCGTCGAAGCCGCATTGCAGTTCTAATTACCTTGAGCGGCGTGATAAATCGTCCTCCTACCACGGCGTTTCATCCGCTAAATTTTGCTCAATAAAAAACCCGCCGAAGCGGGTTTTTTAGCGAGACTAACTCGATTACTTGAGCTTAGTTTCTTTGTACATAACGTGTTTACGAGCCTTAGGATCGAACTTCATCATTTCCAATTTTTCAGGCGTAGTACGCTTGTTTTTATCAGTTGTGTAAAAGTGACCAGTGCCAGCACTTGATTCTAATTTGATTTTTTCGCGAGCCATTTTAGTTCTCCTTAGATGCTCATGCCGCGTGAGCGCATGTCAGCCAATACTGAATCAATACCATTTTTGTCGATGGTGCGCAAAGCGGCGTTAGCCAAGCGCAAGCTCACCCAACGATTTTCGCTTTCAACCCAAAAACGACGACGTTGCAAGTTAGGCAAGAAACGACGCTTAGTTTTATTGTTCGCGTGAGAAATGTTGTTCCCACTCATTGGGCCTTTGCCCGTTACTTGACATACACGTGCCATGGTTCTACTCCAACCGAGTTTCAAAAGAGCGCGGATTCTACCGAATCAATCGAGAATGTTCAACCCAAATCTAGGATTTTTTATAAAAATACTGCGCGCCCAGAGCTAATGCGCTGGCGCAGCCGCGCTGACTACGCGTCTTGAGGATTGTTTTGCTCAGGCAGCATGACCACTTTGGCCTTGCTGTCGTAGCTTTGATAGGCGGGAATCGCAACTGCTGCGAGGATGCCAATCACGGCAAAAAACAAAATCAATCCCATCACAATGGCGATGACCACGCCTGCGCCACGATTTTTACCATCGCTTTCAACCACCACGGTGCTGCTTATCATGTCGTGTAAGGCTTGCTTCTTTGCGGTGAACGGCTGTATCACATAGCCGATGTAAAAGGTGCAATTCGTTATCCAATGTCCAAACCAACGCCCCAAGGCGCGCCCCGTGCTAATGCGCTTGCCCTCCATATCGGTGACGCGGATATTTAAGGCGCGCTTGCCGTACGTCGCGCCGCGCTCACCCGCTTCCAGCAGCGTGAAATAGGCTGCGGAAATAACAAAGCCTGCCAGATAAAACAAGGCAAATAAACCTATCATCGCGCCCACGTTTGCCCCGCCACTCACCGCCATCAGCACGGTGAGTACGCCGAACAGCAGCAAGCTCGCCGCGCCAACAATAAAGCCGTCAATAAACAGCGCGGCGAAGCGTTGCCAAAAGCCTGCATAGACCAGCGTGGGCGCACGCTCAGCTAGGGTTAAAGGCTGCCCACACGCCGAACAGAACTTCGCATCATCAAGGTTGTTGGCGGCACATTTTTGGCAAAACATTTTGCGACTCCTTAACTTTAATGCGTGCTAACGAATGGCTTGACACCTAGGCGCGCTTGCAATTTAGCGGCGGCAGCACGGGCAAGGTCAGCATTAGCATAGCCACCTAAGCGCACGCGCTGCAAACCTTGTATGTGTTGAATAACTAATTGCTCCTGCGACGCGCCTAGGCGCGTTTTCATTTTGTGCATAAATTGTTGCGCAGCCGTCAGGGTGCTAAATGCGCCTAGTTGCAAATACACTTTGCCACTCGCAGCCGCAACGTGGGCAGGTGCTGTAACCGCCGCAACTTCACTGACAGGCAAGGGCGTACTCACCACCGCTTCAGGCGCGCTGACCGGGCTAGTGACTGGCGCAGCCGAACTGCTATTCGCCGCCAAACTCTCCACCTTGACCTCGGCACTGCCCGCGCCAACAAAGCCCAATTTATGCGCAGCGGCGTAAGACAAATCAATCACGCGCTCATGCAAAAACGGCCCTCTATCATTGACGCGCACAATGACCGATTTGCCGTTGGCGACATTGGTGACACGCGCATAGCTGGGTATCGGCAAGGTGGTATGCGCCGCTGACATGGCGTACATATCGTAGCTCTCACCAATCGAGGTGCGCTGCCCATGAAATTTTTTGCCATACCAAGACGCGATACCCGTTTCTTGGTAATGCCCCGTCGTCGTCAACGGCGTGTATTCCTTGCCTAAGGCTTTGTAAGGGCGATTGGCATAGCGATGCAGTGGCTCGTCACGCACCACGGCATCGGGGATGCTGTCCAAATTGGCGGGCGCATTAACATCGGGACCATCACCTGCCAGATAGCCACCTGTGCCGCTAGCGGGAGTGGGAGTAGCAGTTGCAGGCGGTGTGCTGCGTTGTGGTGTGCTGCTACACGCCACTAGCAACAAGCTGCTCAAACTAATGAGGAGTAAATTTTTACGCATGACGGCTCCTTAAGATTTATTTAATTTTTGATGTGTCTCGATACTCATCAACATGCCAAAGCCCAGCAGCAGCGTGACCATCGACGTGCCACCATAACTAATCAGCGGCAGCGGCACACCGACCACGGGCAAAATGCCGCTGACCATGCCCATATTGACGAACGCGTAAGTAGCGAAAGTAAGCGTGATACTGCCTGCCATCAAACGCGTGAAATAAGTCGATGCACCAGCGGTGATGGTGAAGCCGCGATAAATCACAAAACCATACATCGCCAGCAAAATCACATTGCCGATTAAGCCAAATTCTTCCGAATACACCGCGAAAATAAAATCGGTGGTGCGTTCAGGCAAAAAGTCTAAATGCGTTTGAGTACCATCCATATAGCCCTTGCCAACGATGCCGCCAGAACCCACCGCAATCATGCCTTGAATGGTGTGATAACCCTTGCCTAGCGCGTCTTGCGAGGGGTCGAACAACATCTCGATGCGATGTTTTTGATAGTCGTGCAGCGTCGTCCACAACAGCGGTGCGCTGGCGAGTGCAGCAACAAACAAACCGCCAATAATGCGCCAGCTCAAGCCCGCTAAAAACAACACATAAAAGCCACTGGCGGTAATCAACAACGCCGTGCCCAAATCAGGCTGGCGCGCAATCAAGCCCACGGGCACGATGAGCAAGCAGGTGGCCATCAGATAATTTTTCCAAGTCAGCGTGGCTTCATGTTTTTCAAAGTACCAAGCCATCATCAGCGGCACACCGATTTTCATCAGCTCGGAGGGCTGAATAGTCGCCACGCCTAAATTCAACCAGCGGCGCGCACCGTGGCTAATATCACCAAACAACGCCACTCCGACTAGCAACACCATGCCCAGCGCGTAAATCGGCAAGGCGGTGCGCATCAAATAATGCAGTGGTAGATTTGCCACCACCCACAGCCCCGTAAATGCCACCAAAATGTTCAGCGTTTGCCCGCCAACGCGAGCCCAGTTGCCATCACTAGCACTGAATAAAATCAGCAAACTGGTCAGCAATAACAGCCCTACGCCTAAGCTCAACTGTCCGTCTAAATGCGCGGTAAAGCGCAACCACATTTGTCGCTTAGTCATGCGCCCCCTCTTTCTCTTCCAGCGGAGCTTTTAACGGTGTAGGCAGTTTGCCCAGCAAATAATAATCAAACACTTTGCGTGCAATCGGTGCTGCCGTACCGCCCCCGTGCCCACCGTTTTCTGCCAAAACGACAATGGCAATTTTGGGCTGCTCGGCCGGCGCAAACGCCATAAACCAAGCATGGTCGCGATGCCGTTCGTCAATTTTGCTCGCGTCGTATTTTTCGCCTTGCTTCATCGCCACCACTTGCGCTGTGCCAGTCTTGCCCGCGATGTGATACGGCGCACCCGCCGAGGCAGCAACCGCTGTGCCGCCCGGTTGCGTGACGGCTGCCATGGCACTTTGCACCAAGCTCAAATGCTCAGGGTTAAGTTTCAAATCAACGCCTACATCGTTATTCACTAGGCGCGCGGCATTGCTGCCCGCGCTGCGAATTTCTTTGACCAGATGCGGAATATGCGCCACGCCGTTATTGGCAATGGTTGCCGTGGCGGCGGCTAATTGCAGCGGCGTGACTAAGCTATAGCCTTGCCCAATGCCGACCGAGACGGTGTCGCCGGGATACCAAATTTGTTTGTAACGCTTCATTTTCCAAGCGGCGGAAGGCAGCAGCCCAGACGACTCATCTTGCAAATCTATGCCTGTTTTTTTGCCGAACCCAAAGCGCGATAAAAAATTAAAAATGTTGTCGATGCCCATCTCGGTCGCCAGCCCGTAGTAATAGGTGTCGCATGACACTACGATAGATTTGAACAAATCCACCGTGCCGTGTCCGCCCGCTTTCCAATCGCGATATTGATGCGAGCTGCCCGGCAAAGTGAAATAGCCAGGGTCGCTAATGGTGCGCGCGGGGTTGCGCGTGCCGTAGTTCAATCCCGCCAATGCCATAAAGGGCTTGATGGTTGAGCCTGAAGGATATTGTCCGCGCAAGGCACGGTTAATCAGCGGATGGTCGGGGGAGGTGTTTAATTCTTCCCAGCTTTGCGCATCAATGCCGTCAATAAATAAAGTGGGGTCGAAGCCGGGGCGGCTAACAAAAGCCAGCACTTCGCCATTGGCGGGGTCGATTGCCACCAGCGCGCCGCGATAATCACCAAAGGCTTGTTCGGCAATTTCTTGCAGCTTGGCATCAATGCTCAACACCAGCGTGTTACCCGACACGGGGGCGGTGCGCGACAACAAACGTACCGCGCGACCTGCCGAATCTACCTCGACCTGCTCGATGCCTGCCACGCCGTGCAGCTCGGTCTCGTAGCTTTGCTCTAAGCCTGTTTTACCGATGTAATCCGAGCCGCGATAATTGCCGTCCAGTTCTTTTTCTTCCAGTTGCGCCACATCGTTTTCGTTGATGCGCCCGATAAAGCCGAGCAAGTGTGCCGCCTTGTCGCCATACGGATAGTCGCGTAGCAAACGGGCTTTAATTTCCACGCCTGCAAAGCGATATTGTTGCGCGGCAAAACGCGCCACCTCTTCGTCACTGAGACGATTGCGTATCATCACCGAGCCTAGGTCGTGATTTTCTGCCATCAGTTTTTTGAAGCGTTTTTTATCTTTGGCTGTGATGCTAATCAGCTCGCCTAAGCTATTGAGCGTGACATCTAAATCCATCACTTTGCTGGGCGTAATTTCGAGCGTGTAGCCCGAATAGTTGTGCGCCATCTCGATACCGTTGCGGTCAACAATCAAGCCGCGTCCAGGCACGATAGGTACGATAGAAATGCGATTGCTTTCAGCGAGGGTTTGGTAATAATTGTGGCGCACCGTTTGCAAATACACCAAACGTAACAACACTATCAGCAGCAGCGTTAAGGCAAACGCAAAGCCTACCGCCAAGCGCAGCCGAAAGTGGAAAATTTCCCTGAGATGATTTTTGAGTTCGACGCTACGCTTCATGTTTTTAGCGTTCGCGGCTGACGCGCACTTGTTGCAAGCGTTGCAACACAAGACTGAGTGGCATCCACAGCAACGTGGACGTGATGAGTCCTAAGAAATAGCCCCAGATGACCTCGCCTTCAACCAGCCAATGCACCAAGCCATAAGCTAAATAAGTGAGGGCGAAAATAATCAGCACTTGGCTGGTTTGTTGACGCAAATCGAACATTTGCAAACGTCGATGCAACACCACGCCGCCAAAGCCCAACAAGGTATAAGTCAGCGCGTGCTGACCAAAAATACTGGCATCCGCTACGTCGGCAAAAATCCCCACCGCCCATGCCAGCCCAATGCCGATACGCATCGGTTTATGCATACACCAGTACAACAAAATCATCGCCACAAAATCAGGGCGCAACATCAATGCCACGCCGCGCCAGGGCAAGCCGTTCAGTAGCAACGCCACGAAAATGCTCAACACAATAAAAGTGTTGCCCACGGGTCGCTGGATTTCGGATTTACCGTACATAGTTTCAGTGTCCGCGCTTGGGTTTAGATTTTTTGGCCAACTCTTCCGCGCTCACTTCGGCAGCGGGCAAATCAGGCAATTTGGCAAGGCTAGATAAAATAATTAAGTGATGATTTTTATCC
>JARCRQ010000007.1 GCA_029850585.1 Sideroxydans sp. | reverse complement strand
ATGAAGTGTTGCGTTAATTGTTTTTTAAGGAGTGCGTCATGCTTAAAGCAAAAATTAAAGTTGTACCACTGATTGGCGTGATGGCGGTGTCCGCGACCTTGGCTGGCATCGCTTACGCGGCGGCAGTGTTCCCGCCTACGCTGAACCCAGCCGTGATTGGCTATGTGGCACAGCCCGTGCTGTCTAAATTTAGCTTGCTTAGCAACACCGAAAAAATCTATCGCGGTGAATACGAAAAAGGCGGTTGGTCAGGGAATTTGTCTTGCTACCCCGTCAGCCGTGCTGGCGTAGTTAATTTAACTGCACCGTGCTGGCAGGCGGGGAGCGCGGTTGGTGCGGCGAGCGTAGTGGACAAACAAGGCTTTGCCAGCGGTCAACGCAACATTGCCACCGCTCAAGCGGGGGTGGGGGTGGCATTTAATTTTGCATCACTAAGTGCCGCCAACCAAGTGCTGCTGGTTGATCCTGCGCATACTAATTTTATTCGTGGTGATCGTAGCCAAGAATCGCCTACGGGGGTGTTGCGTACGCGCTTGTCGGTATTGGGCGACACCATTCATTCGCGCCCTTATTACCATGCTGATGCGATTAACCCCACGGTGTTTTATGGTGCCAATGACGGCATGATGCACGCCATTGATGCCACCACAGGTGCAGAGCGTTGGGCTTACATTCCTTCCATGTTGATACCTAAGTTGCCAGCTTTGTGGGCTGGTGCTTATGCACATGAAAATTTTGTGGATGGCAACGTCAATGTCAGCAACGTAGGCACTCCCGTCGCGCCACAAAACATCTTAGTGGGGGTGTTAGGTTCCGGCGGCAAGGGCATTTACGCGCTGGATGTGACGACCTTAACGGCGGGCAGCGATGCGGCCGTTGCGGCCAAGCTGTTATGGGAAATCACGCCCGTAACGGCAGGTTTCGCTAACTTAGGCGACACCTATAGCAATCCCACTCTGTACCCCGTCGAAACAGGCGCAAATGCCATCATTGTTGGCAATGGCTACAACAACAAGGGCAGCGGCATGGCAAGTTTGCTGGTCATTGATACCAAAACAGGCGCGCTAATTCGTGAGCTTTCCACCAACAGCGGTTCGCCCGCTAGCCCAAACGGCTTATCTACCCCTGTGGCGATAGACGTAAATAATAACGGGCGCGCCGATTTTGCGTATGCAGGCGACATCGACGGTAATCTGTGGAAATTTGATCTGAGCAATGCCTCGCCCGCTAGCTGGTCGGTGAGCTTGTTATATTCAACCAAAAACAATGCTGCCACCCCTGCGGGTCAAGCCATCACCATGGTGCCAGGTGTAGCAAGACATCCTTCGGGCGGCTATATGGTAACGTTTGCGACGGGACGAATTTTGACCGCTGCCGACCAAGCCGACACCGCTGTGCATTATGTTTATGGTATTTGGGATGGCGCACCTGCTAGCAACGCCACCTTGGCCGCGCAAACCATTAAAGTGCGTCCTTATGGCAATCCAGCCACCAATGTGCGCGTGGTGGGCAGCACGCCCGAAGGCGCAACCATCACGCCTAACTATGCCATTGGTAAAGACCGTGGTTGGCAAGCTGCATTGCCAGCGGGTGAACGCGTGGTCGGCGACACAGCATTTATTCAGTATGGTCGCTTCTTCTTTAATAGCACGAACCCAACGGTTAAATTTACCCCACCTAGTTGGCCCGTCAATTCAGGGAGTGGTGAAAATTGGTTGATGGAGCTAGATTATTTAACAGGTAGCGCGTTCAGCCCGTTCTTTGATATGAATGGCGATGGCGTGTTAAATATCGGCGACCGAATTAGTTATATCGCGGGCGATGTCATCACCCCACCCAATGCGGTCGGCTCGCCGATTACCAGCAATTTTGGGGTGCCCGTGGGCTTCTTGACTAGCAACGGCGTGCAATCACAACCTATTTTGGGCGGCTTAGGCAGTTTGACCGCGTTGTTTTACAACCAAAATTTTGATGGCACACCTGCGCCACTAGGGCCCGTCATTCCACCGGGTGCGACGGGGATTGGCGGCGGTCACTTTGATACTGAGATTTGGTTTCATACCACCAACAATGCGCTAGCAGGTGCGACCCAAACTACACCAGGACCATCGACCGCAACACGTTCTTCAACGGTTGGCGTGGTGGCGGATTACGGTCATCGCCAGCATTACCATCAATATGATAAGGACTGGAACGTCAACGGAGTCAATATTTTGAATCCGAGTACGGGTACGTTGTGGTTGGGTCGTGCAGTTGATACCAAGACCCCTTATAAGGTGCTGGTATTCAATCAAGCCTGGAATCGTGCCGCAGAAGTACAAGTGGGCAGCAAAACCTGGGTGAGCACCAAAAACTATTTGACTAAGCCAGGGTTGACCGTCGCGAGTTTGCCTACTTACACAGGGAATACCGAGGATGTGCTGACCGTCATCCCGCCCTTGCTAGGGACTGGCAATATTACTGGCTTACAAATCCGTATGCCTTATAACGCCTTTGATGTTCTAGATTGGTGGGGGGATGGCATCGCGATGAATGGTCTGATGCCAGAGGTTAATAACTGCGTGTATGCAAAACCTGGTAGCACCACAGGTTTAGAGCAAAAGCTGCCTAGTGCGAATGACGTAGAAGGTCCCAATGGTGAGCGTAATGATGGTGCCTTGACCATCCAGATTATTCGTGCCGACACACCAGATACAGCGATTCAACTCAATGTTGCAGCACCCGTTATCATTGCGGGAAAAAGCGTACCTGCTGCATCTTTTGGTTATCGCGTCTCCCAACCGTTGATCAATAAATATGTGATTTCTGAACACGCGGTGTATTGGCATCATCCGACCAACCCGTGTTTAGGCGATCCAAAATGGACATCGTCCGCGCCTAAGGACACCAAGGCCAACACTACCGTGCCGATGACCCGTCCAGCGGGGACGAATGATCCGCATAACGCTAGCTTTATTCCTGCAACAGGCGGTGCGGGTGGCGTGGTGGGGGGCGGTGGTGGTGCGACGCCTGCACCAGTGGTTGCCATTCCAACCAACTTAATTGGTGGTGCGCCTGCTAGTCCGACGGTGGCGTGTGTGGCGGGTACGCTAGGCTGTAGCTGTGTGAGCGGTGTTTGTACTGCGCCTGCACCGACTACGAGCCCTGCGGTGGCGTGTGTAGCGGGTACGCCAGGCTGCGTGTGTGTTACAACGGCAGCAGGCACCCTGTGTAGCAAACCTTCGACCACGCCAACCTGTGGAGCTTTGCCGCTCAAGCCTTGCCCACAAGATCCAAAACAACCCCGCACAGGACGTTTGTCGTGGCGTGAGCTAGTTAATTAGCAAGTTGTTTTCAGCCTAAACGCGGAGGTGTTTAGGCTTTTTCACAAAGGAATTAAAATGAAAAAAGCGCAAGGTTTTACCTTAATTGAGCTGATGATGGTGGTGGCGATTGTCGGTATTTTGGCGGCGATTGCCATGCCTAGTTATACGCAACACGTCATTCGTGCCAGCCGCGAGGCAGCACAAACTGAATTGTTGCAAATGGCAGCGGTGCAAGAGAAAATTTATTTGAACTCATCTAGCTACACCGCCGCCGCCATCACCGCTGCTTATACAGGGCAAAGTGCGGGCGGGCTGGGTATAACAGGTACGAGTGTGGATGGTAAATATACCTACGGCTGCGTGTGCAATGCGCAAGACTTCGTCATTACCGCCACCCCCAACGCAGGCTCAACACAAGCTGCTGATGGTAATTTAAGCATCAGCTCGACAGGGCAACGCTTAGGTGGACCAAAAGGAACATGGTAGGTTGGTTAAGCCTGCCATTACTTCAGCCCCGCTGTTTAGCGGGGCTTTTTTTGGTGGGTTGATTGGCTGCATTACTTGAGTAGGAGAGAAAGCTGGCGGATCAGATGAAAAGACTACGTTCATAATAAAACATAGCGCAATGGCGGCGCGCCATGTTGATTGCTTAAGCCGTATGGTGGGTTTTCAGCCAATCTTTGAGCGCGTCATTCATGCGCGTTTGCCAGCCGCGTCCGCCCGCCTTAAAAGCTGCAACGACCTCGGCATCTAAGCGCAACCCAGTATGAATTTTAGTCTGCGCCGCAATGGGGCGACCGCGCCGTAACTGCGGCTGCACTGCAGCCCATTCGGCATCGGTGAGCGGTATGGCATCAGGGTCTGCCATCGCAGCAGCGGTGATAATGGCATCCTCTTCTGGCGTAGGGAGGATAGTTCTGTGTTTAAGTTTCGGCATAACGTTTTACCTCTTTATAATTTGCCTTGCGCAGGCTGATTACACGGCGCGCCTCGCCGCGAATTACAAAAATAGCCACATGTAAGCGTAGCCCGATGTAGCCAATTGCAGATTGACGCGCTTCGCCATATTCATAGCGTTCATCAGCCCATATCACGGCTTCTTCCCACTCAAACGCAGTCGATTCGGCAAGTGATAGCCCGTGTTTAGCTTGGTTGATGATGTCTTTAGCAGGATCGTAAGTGATGCGCATAAAATTATTGTAGCAACAATAATTTTATGCGCAAGCAATTTTTCCCGAATTCGCTGTTTGCTTAATGCAACACCGCTCGCTACTTTTCATCACGTATTTGTGTTTTGGATTTTGCCGATTTGCATTTATAATCCGCACCCTCCGAGGGGTGCTGCAACGGTTTCGCCGTCAGGCTCGGATTCTTAAAGCAACTGCACCCATTCATTAACTAACTTTATGAATGGAGCTGCAATGAACGCTGCAACAAAAACTTTCACCGACTACATCGTCGCCGACATGTCCTTAGCTGCTTGGGGACGCAAAGAGCTCGCCATCGCTGAAATTGAAATGCCAGGTCTGATGGCAATTCGCAACGAATACGCACAATCACAACCGCTTAAAGGCGCGCGCATCACGGGCAGTTTGCATATGACCATCCAAACGGGTGTGTTGATTGAAACGCTGGTCGCACTTGGCGCGGAAGTGCGTTGGGCTTCTTGCAATATCTACTCCACACAAGATCATGCTGCTGCTGCGATTGCCGCGACAGGCACGCCAGTGTTCGCGGTTAAAGGCGAAACCTTGGTCGATTATTGGGACTACACGCATCGCATTTTTGAATGGGCGGATGGCGTTCATTCCAACATGATTTTGGATGACGGCGGCGATGCGACATTGCTGTTGCATCTGGGTGCGCGCGCAGAAAAAGATGCGTCGTTGTTGAACAATCCAGGTTCGGAAGAAGAAATTTGTTTGTTCAATTCCATCAAAGCAAAATTGGCGACAGACAAAACTTGGTACTCGGTGCGTTTAGCTGCGGTCAAAGGCGTGACGGAAGAAACCACCACCGGCGTGCATCGTTTGTATCAAATGTTTGAGCGCGGCGATTTGAAGTTCCCCGCGATTAACGTCAACGATTCAGTGACGAAATCTAAGTTCGATAATTTGTATGGCTGCCGCGAATCTTTGGTCGATGCGATTAAACGTGCGACTGACGTGATGGTCGCAGGCAAAATCGCTGTCGTTGCGGGTTATGGCGACGTGGGTAAGGGGTCGGCACAAGCTCTGCGCGCCTTGTCGGCACAGGTTTGGGTAACCGAAATCGACCCTATCTGCGCGTTGCAAGCGGCAATGGAAGGTTACCGCGTGGTGACGATGGATTATGCGTGCGAACACGGCGATATTTTCGTTACCGCGACGGGCAATTTCCATGTGATTAACCATGAGCACATGAAGAAAATGAAGAACCAAGCCATCGTGTGCAACATCGGTCACTTCGATAATGAAATTGATGTTGCTTCATTGAAGCAATACACCTGGGACAACATCAAGCCGCAAGTTGACCACGTGATTTTCCCGGACGGCAAAAAGATTTTGTTGTTGGCAGAAGGTCGTCTGGTGAATTTGGGTTGTGGCACGGGGCATCCGTCTTATGTGATGTCGTCTTCGTTCGCTAACCAAACCATCGCGCAAATTGAGTTGTTTACTCGCACTAAAGACTATCCGATTGGCGTGTACACCTTGCCTAAGCATTTGGATGAGAAAGTGGCGCGCTTGCAACTGACCACTTTGAACGCGCAATTAAGCGAGTTGACTGACGTACAAGCGGCTTATATCAGCGTGGATAAAGCAGGGCCTTACAAGGCGAATCACTACCGTTATTAAAATCACAGTGGCGTAGTCAGAGCACGATTTATATGGCCTCCTCACCTAACGAGTTTTTGAGTTATGTGCTGGAGGCCATGTCGCATCGTGCTTTGGTGTCGGCGCGCAAAATGTTCGGCGGCTACGGCTTGTATCGCGATGGCTTGATGTTCGCTTTGATTATTGAAGACGAATTATTTTTCAAAAGCGATGCCGAAAACATTGCGCAATTTGAACGCGCGGGCAGCCATCCGTTTAGCTATCAAACTAAGGCGCGGCGGGTTGAGTTGGCGTATTGGTCAGCCCCCGCCGAATGCTTGGAATCGCCTAGCGATATGGGCGATTGGTGTCAGTTAGGTTTTGCGGCGGCACTGCGCGCATCGGCAGTTAAATCTCGTGTAAGGAAAGCTAAATGAAGTTGTTAATTATCTGGGCATTAAACGCATTGGCATTGATCGCGGTGGCGAATTTTGTGCCGGGCATCCATGTGGATGGCTACCCCGCCGCCCTACTCGCGGCATTCCTATTGGGTTTGGTGAATGCCTTGATACGCCCGATTTTGTTATTGCTGACTTTGCCGATTACGCTCGTGACGCTGGGGTTATTTATTTTTGTGATTAACGGCTTGCTGTTTTGGTGGGTCGGTTCGAGCTTAAACGGATTCAGTGTAGATAGTTTTTGGCACGGCGTATTAGGCGCGGTGCTATACAGTATTTTTACTTGGGCGTTGTCCGCAGCGGCTCAACAGTTATTAGGAAAAAGATGAGTGCTTCTAAAATTAGTTTTGAGTTTTTTCCGCCACAAACGCCAGAAGGCATGGCGAAGTTAGTCGCTACGCATCAGCAATTGGCAGCATTACAGCCAGAGTTTTTCTCGGTGACGTTTGGTGCAGGCGGCTCGACGCAGGAGCGTACTTTGCAAGCGGTGACGCATATTCAAGCGCAAGGTTCGCAAGTCGCGCCGCATCTGTCGTGTGTGGGTGCTACGCGTGAAAATATCCGTAGTTTGCTGAAAACTTATCAAGCACAAAATGTCCGTCGCATCGTTGCTTTACGCGGTGATTTGCCATCTGGCATGGGCAGCATCGGTGAGTTCCAATACGCCAACGAGCTAGTGCAATTTATCCGCGCCGAGACGGGCAATCATTTTCATATTGAAGTCGCGGCGTATCCCGAAGTGCATCCGCAAGCGAAATCGGCGCGCGACGACTTGCTTAACTTCAAACGTAAAATCGACGCGGGAGCGAACGCTGCTATCACACAGTATTTTTACAATGCCGACAGTTATTTTTACTTTGTTGAACACTGTCAAAAACTGGGCATCACTGCGCCTATCGTGCCAGGCATCATGCCGATTATGAAATTCTCGCAACTGGCTCGCTTCTCCGAAATGTGCGGCGCGGAAATCCCCCGTTGGATGCGCAAAACACTGGAAGGTTATGGCGATGACAGCGAGGCGGTGCAAGCGTTTGGCTTAGATGTGGTGGTCGCGTTGTGTGAAAAATTATTGGCAGGCGGCGCGCCTGGGCTGCATTTTTACACCCTCAACCAAGCCGCGCCCAGCATGGCAATTTTGCAACGATTAGCTTAACGGCATATGGCTCACAGATTACAAATCTGTGGACAGAAAGTATTGAATGATGAAAACACCTGAACTGTTATTACCCGCTGGCACACTCGAAAAAATGCGCACTGCTTACGCCTTTGGCGCGGATGCGGTGTATGCAGGACAGCCGCGCTATTCCTTGCGCGCGCGCAACAACGAATTTACCTTGGAAAATTTGCAAATCGGCATTTCTGAGGCGCGCGCCTTGGGTAAAAAATTATTTATCGCCAGCAATTTGATGCCGCACAACGCCAAGGTGAAAACCTATATGGCGGACATGGAACCCGTCATCGCGATGCAGCCTGACGCGCTCATCATGGCGGATCCGGGCTTGATTGCGATGGTGCGCGAGCGTTGGCCAGAAGTGCCGATTCATTTGTCGGTGCAAGCCAATACGGTCAATTATGCCGCCGTGAAATTTTGGCAGTCGCTAGGGCTGACACGCATCATTTTGTCGCGTGAACTGTCGCTCGATGAAATCGCCGAAATTCGCCAAGAATGTCCCGATATGGAATTGGAAGTGTTCGTGCATGGCGCGTTGTGTATCGCGTATTCGGGGCGTTGTTTGCTGTCGGGTTACTTCAACCATCGCGATCCTAATCAAGGCACGTGCACCAACTCCTGCCGCTGGGATTACAAAGTTGCCGATGCGGAAGAAGATGCGACGGGCGACATCCAAAAAATTGATTTTGATTTCGACAAAGCGTTGGGTGCGTCAGGCTTGTCTGATTGCGGCTCGCAACAGCGTCACCCCGCCGCCGACAAAGTTTATTTGATTGCGCGCCACGACCACCCGAATGAGTTGATGCCCGTGATGGAAGACGAGCACGGCACTTACATTATGAATTCCAAAGATTTGCGTGCGGTGGAACACGTCGAGAAATTGGCGAAGATCGGTATTGATTCACTCAAAGTTGAAGGTCGCACCAAGTCGATGTACTACGTCGCGCGCACCGCGCAAGTTTATCGTCAAGCAATTGATGATGCCGTGGCAGGCCGTCCCTTCAATACGCAATTATTGGGCGCGCTGGATGCCTTAGCGAATCGCGGTTACACCGATGGCTTTTACGAACGTCACCACACCCACGAGCAGCAAAACTATATGCGCGGACACTCAGAAAGTTTCCGTCAGCAATATGTCGGCGACATCGTTTCGTACGCCAATGGTTATGCCGAAATCGACGTGAAGAACAAGTTCTCGGTCGGGGATAAATTGGAAATTATTCACCCAAGTGGAAATCATATTATTGATTTGGCGGCGATGCGCAGTGTTAAAGGTGAAGCAATCACCGTCGCGGCAGGCAGCGGACACAAGGTGCAGATACCGTTGCAGAGTGATATGTCCAAAGGCATGGTGGCGCGATTCCTGTAGTGGCACAGCCTAGTAGTTGTGCCGTGTGGAAACGCTATCTGTGCAACCGCCGCGAAATTATTAAATAATTATTACGAAAAGAGTTGACGAGAAACAGAAGCTCTGTAGAATGCGCACCTCTTCGAAGCACCAGACGCACAAGACAGCAGCTAAAACTGCTTAGTATTCAATAAGATGAATGCGATTTGCACGGTGAGTCAAAGAAAAGAAATGCAAAATTACAGTTGACAAGATGTTTAGCTTCTGTAGAATGCGCACCTCTTCGAGGCACCTGACGCACAAGACAGTAGCTAAAACTGCTTAGTATTCAATAAGATGGATGCGATTTGCGCGGTAAACCGAAGAAAAGAAGTTGGAAATAACG
>JARCRQ010000006.1 GCA_029850585.1 Sideroxydans sp. | reverse complement strand
GCTCTAGCAAGTCGGCGGAGACATGAAAATTGGCGTAATACTCTTGTATCTCGGTTTGCAATAATTCAATGCGATGCGCGGCGCGTTCTAAGCGTTTGTTGGTGCGCACGATGCCCACATAATCCCACATGAAATGGCGCAACTCTGCCCAGTTATGCGCAATCACAATGTGTTCATCGGCATCGGTGACGCGGCTGTCATCCCAGTCGGGCAGGGCGATGGTGGGGCGATTGGCTTTTGCCAAAATATCTTGGGCGGCGCCATCAGCAAACACTAAACATTCCAACAAAGAATTACTCGCTAGGCGATTCGCGCCATGTAAGCCAGTGTAAGCCGTTTCACCCACCGCATATAAATTCTCAATATCGGTGCGCGCGTGCAAGTCCGTCATCACGCCGCCGCAGGTGTAATGCGCGGCGGGCACGACAGGAATCGGCTCTTTGCTGATGTCGATGCCTAAGCTCAAACAGCGTGCGTAAATGGTGGGGAAGTGTTCTTTTAAGAAATCGACCGACTGATGTGAGATGTCTAAATAGACACAATCCAAGCCGCCTTTTTTCATCTCAAAGTCTATCGCGCGCGCCACCACATCACGCGGAGCGAGTTCGGCGCGCTCATCATGGCGCGGCATAAAGCGCGTGCCGTCAGGCAGCTTCAACAAACCACCTTCGCCGCGCACCGCTTCACTAATCAAAAAAGATTTAGCGTGCGGGTGATACAAACAAGTGGGATGAAACTGAATGAATTCCATGTTTGCCACGCGACACCCCGCGCGCCACGCCATAGCAATGCCGTCGCCCGTGGCGGTGTCGGGGTTGGTGGTGTAGAGATACACCTTGCCCGTGCCGCCCGTTGCCAGCACGGTATTTTTTGCTGCGATGGTGATGACTTCATCTTTTACGGTATCGAGTACATACATGCCATAGCAATGTTGTTCGGCGCGTTTGAGTTTGTGCCCCGTGATTAAATCAATCGAAATATGTTGCTCTAGCACGGTGATATTGGCGTGTTGCAACACGCGGCGAGCCAAGGTTTCTTGTACCGCTTTACCCGTGTGGTCAGCGGCGTGAATGATGCGGCGTTGACTGTGTCCGCCTTCACGCGTTAAGTGATAACCCGTGCGCGAACCTTCGTCTTTAGTAAACGGTGTACCTTGTTTAATTAACCAGTCTATCGCCGCACGCGCATTTTCAACCACAAAGCGCGTGGCCTCCTCGTCGCACAGTCCCGCCCCTGCGATAAGCGTGTCTTGGATATGCGCAGCGATTGAATCTGACTCGGATAACACCGCCGCGATGCCGCCTTGCGCCCAGCTACTTGCGCCGTCCAGCAAGGCTTTTTTAGTGACGATGCACACTTTTTGTTGGTCGGCGAGTTTTAAGGCTAAGGTCAGCCCCGCCAGTCCGCTGCCGATGATGAGGGTGTCGAAAGTGCGCAGTTTTTTGTTAGGCATAAGAGAGGGATTAGTGACTGCCGAGCAAATGGCATAGACCATCTAGCCCGACAAAATTTAAGGCAAAACTGGCTTGTTCGCGCACCACAGGTTTGGCGTGATAGGCGATGCCAAAATGTGCCGCACGCATCATTTTCAAATCATTCGCGCCATCGCCCATGGCGATGACTTGGTCAGCTTGCAAGCCCAACGCGTCGCGCGTTTGGATTAAAAAATTAGCCTTGGCTTGCGCATCAACGATGTCGCCTAATACGCGTCCCGTTAGTTTGCCCTGCTCGATTTCTAGCGTGTTGGCGTATGCGAAATCTAAGCCTAAACGCGCTTTAAGTCGTTCGGTAAAAAATACAAAACCGCCTGATACCAACAGCGTTTTGATGCCCTGTTTTTTTAACGCCGCCAGCATCTCTTCCGCACCTGGATTGAGCTGTAAGCGTTCGTCATAGACGCGCTGCAAGGCTGATTCATCCAAGCCTTTGAGCAACGCCACGCGCCGCCGCAAACTCTCAGCAAAATCTAATTCGCCACGCATCGCCGCTTCGGTAATCTCTGCCACTTGCGGCTTCAAGCCTTGCATATCGGCAATCTCGTCGATGCACTCGATGTTAATCAGCGTCGAGTCCATATCCATCACCACTAAGCCGAAGTTGCTGAGTGTTTGTGTGGCGGGGACGAAGCCAAAATCAATCTGCTGCGCGAAACAATAAGCACCCAATTCGGCGTGTGTTTGCGCACCGTCTAAACGCCACACGCGTGGGGCAAGTTGTGCGCTGCCTTGCGCACCCGTGAGCTGTTGCAGATACGCCAGCTGCGCGGGGGCGATGTCGTGCCAAGCTTGTAAAATTAACTTCATCTGCATTACGCCTTAGCGACCAACTCTTTTAAGACGTAAGGCAGAATGCCGCCCGCGCGGTAGTAATCCACTTCTATTGGCGTGTCGATGCGCAATAACAGTTCGACATTTTGTTTGCTGCCGTCGGCGCGCGTGATGGTCAAGGTCACGTCTTGTTGCGGCTTGAGATTGTCGTTGATGCCGAGCAAATCAAAACTTTCGTCGCCCGTTAAATGTAAATTCGCCAAGCTGTCACTGCCTTTGAATTGCAGTGGCAACACGCCCATGCCCACCAAGTTGCTGCGATGAATACGCTCGTAAGATTTTGCGATAACCGCCTTCACGCCTAATAATTGCGTGCCTTTCGCCGCCCAATCGCGGCTTGAACCCGTGCCGTATTCTTCACCCGCGAAAATCACCGTTGGTGTGCCGTCTTTAATGTGTTTCATCGCGGCATCGTAAATCGCCATTTGCTCGCCTTGGTACAAGGTGTAGCCGCCTTCGATGCGTGAGCCATCCGCTAAGGCGGGCAACATCAAGTTTTTCACGCGCACATTGGCGAAGGTACCGCGCAGCATCACTTCATGGTTGCCGCGCCTTGCGCCATAGCTGTTGAAATCTTTTACGCCTACCTTATGAGCTTGCAGATACTGACCTGCGGGCGTGCTGGGTTTGAAGCTACCCGCTGGGCTAATGTGATCGGTGGTGACGGAGTCGCCAAACAGCGCGAGTGCTTTCGCCGCAACGATGTTGCCGACTTTTGGTGCGTCCGCATCGAAGAACGGTGGGCGCGCGATGTAAGTCGAATCATCCCATTGGTAGCGATTACCCGTCGGTGCTGGAATGGCATTCCACAATGGCAAATCTTTAGTCAAATCAGAATACAGACGGCGATACACGGCAGGGTCGGAGGCGAATTTCATCACGGTTTGAATCTCCGCACTGTTCGGCCAGATGTCTTTTAGGAATACTGGCTGACCATCTTTACCCTTGCCCAAAGGCTCAGTATCGAGATTGATATTCATGCGCCCCGCGATCGCGTATGCCACAACTAGCGGCGGCGAAGCCAAGAAATTCGCTTTCAAATTGGGGTGAATACGCGCTTCAAAATTGCGGTTGCCGGACAGCACCGCTGCGCAAATTAAATTGTTGTCGGTGATGGTTTTGTCGATGTCTTCACGCAAAGGGCCGGCGTTGCCGATACAAGTGGTGCAGCCATAAGCAGCAAGCCCAAAACCCAGCTTGGTCAATGGCTCCAGCAGACCCGCATTGGTCAGATATTCGGTGACGACACGCGAACCCGGCGCGAGCGTGGTCTTGATATGCGGCGCGACGGTCAAGCCTTTAGCCACGGCTTTTTGCGCCAACAAACCTGCGGCTAACAACACGCTGGGATTAGACGTATTGGTGCAACTGGTTATGGCAGCAATCAACACATCAGCGTTACCAATTTGCAAATTATCTTTGCCCGTTGCATAGCGCGTGTTGAGTTTTTCAGCGGGCTGGTTAAAGCCGTTTTCGGCGATGGGCTTGGAAAATAAATCATTGAAAGTTTCGCGCATGGTGTTCAACGCCACGCGGTCTTGCGGACGTTTCGGACCTGCCAATGACGGCACGATGCTGTCTAAATTCAGCTCGACTACGCTGCTGTAGTCGATGCTGCCTGCCGCTGGAATGCCATATAAACCTTGGGCTTTGAAGTAAGCGGCAAAAGCATCGACCTCGGCTTCGGTGCGTCCAGTGTTGCGCATAAACTGCACAGTCACATCATCGACGGGGAAGAAGCCCATGGTCGCGCCATATTCGGGTGCCATATTGGCGAGGGTCGCGCGGTCGGGCAGGGTCAGCGCAGAAGTGCCTTCACCAAAAAATTCGACGAACTTGCCGACTACTTTTTTGCTGCGCAATAACTCGGTTACGGTCAACACTAAATCGGTCGCCGTCACGCCTTCGCGCAATTTGCCCGTCAGATTTACACCGACCACATCGGGGGTCAGAAAATACACGGGTTGTCCCAACATACCCGCTTCCGCTTCGATGCCGCCCACGCCCCAGCCGACCACGCCGATGCCGTTAATCATGGTGGTGTGCGAATCCGTGCCCACCAAAGTATCGGGATAAGTTACGCCATTTTTTTGCAGCACGCCGCGCGCCAGATATTCCAGATTCACTTGATGCACGATGCCGATACCGGGTGGCACAACCTTGAAGGTGTCAAAGGCTTGCATCCCCCATTTCATAAAGCGATAACGCTCGGTGTTGCGCTCGAACTCCATCTCCATATTGATTTTCAGCGCGTTCGGATTGTTATAGCTGTCAATTTGCACCGAGTGATCCACCACCAAATTCACTGGCACGAGCGGCTCGATGAGTTTGGGATCGCAGCCCTGTGCGGCAGCGGCATCGCGCATTGCGGCGAGGTCGGCGAGCAGCGGCACGCCCGTAAAATCTTGCAACACGATGCGTGCCACGATGAAAGGAATTTCTGCCGTGCGTGCGGCATTTGGCTGCCAATTTGCCAATTCACGCACATGTTGTTCCGTCACTTTTTTGCCATCGCAATTGCGCAACACCGCTTCCAAGACAATCCGAATCGACACGGGCAAACGCGAAATTTTGCCGATGCCTGCCGCTTCTAAAGCGGGTAGCGAATAAAAGGTCGATTGTTGCGTGGCATTGAGATTAAAAGTTTGGCGAGTGTTGAATAGATTGTGCGACATGGGCGACGACTCCGTGGGGGGCGAAAAAAGGGCGCGATTATAAAGCCAGACACGCGTTTCGTTGCGACTGCTTGATTGAATATAAACAGTATGAGAATTATTGCCCTGGCGCGCTAGTTTATCTTGATGTAAATCAAAGCTCGCCACGCAAGCCATGTTATCATTCTGTTTCAGAGCATAAAAACCAAAATAGCTTTCTGTGTAGTTGTAACTTTTTCAAAAAAACAGGGAACTAAAAAATGGTCAAGTCCGACAAAAATCCGCAATCCGCAATCCGCAATCCGCAATCCAGTCTCTAGTGGCAAAAATTATGTTTAAGCCTGAAATCCAGTTTGAGCAACTGAAAGTGCTCTATGGTTGGCAAAAAATAGGCGTTACCAGTGGTCTGGTATTGGCATGTATTTTTGTCTACGTGTTGTCAGCGGTTATCGCCCCTGCGCTATTGCTGGCTTGGTTTGTGAGCTTGTGCTTGGTAGCCGCGCTGCGCTTATTGGACGGTCGTGCGTATGCGCGCGATAACACCGATGAGTCAGCGCAACGCTGGTTGTTACGTTTTCGTTTAGGCGTCACCGCGACTGCGCTGATTTGGGGGGCATCCGCTTGGTTGCTGTTCCCCGAAAATTTAATTGAGTATCAAGTTTTTTTAGGCTTTGCTTTGGCAGGGTTAGGGATTAGCGTGGCAGTCAGTTACGCGGTTGATTTATATTCTGCGATGGTATTTTTCACCTTGATTATCGTGCCGTTTATGTTGCGCATGTTTATCAATCTAGAAGAATTTGCAGTGATGATTAGCATTTCGATGGTGTGGTTTCTGAGTTTTGTTTTTGTCGGCATGCGCCGCGCTAATGTCTATATACGCGACAACATGTTATTGCGCTTGAATGCCAATCGCCGCACTCAAGTTTTACAAAATAGCGAAGTACGATTTCGGCAAATGTTTGAACGTCCCTTAACGCCGATGTTGTTGATTGACCCTATGGCAGGGCAAGTGGTCGAGGCAAATGCCGCTGCGAGTCGTTTTTATGGCTATTCCATGCAGCAAATGCGCAATCAGGAAATGGCGGAAATTGAGTTGGATTGCCATAGCAGTAGTATCAATGACGACCTTGAACATCGTATTGCGGTGCATCGTTTAAGTGATGGGCAGCGACGTTCGGTTGAGCTGTATATTTCCGCGCTGAATGTGGACGGACGTGAATTGCAATTTGCGATTATTCACGACATCACCGATCGAATGCGTATGGAGGCGGAGGTGCATCAATTAGCCTATTACGACCCCCTTACTGCGCTGGCGAATCGCACTCTGTTTTATACCAATTTACAATTTGTCTTTGAGCAGGTTAAGCATCAGTTAGACCACGCGTGTTTAATGTGTATCGACCTCGATCAGTTCAATCATATCAACGATACGCAAGGACACGACGTTGGCAACAAAGTCATCATCGAAGCAGCGGTGCGTTTGCGTCGTTGTGTTGGCGAGACCGCCAGCTTAGGGCGATTAGGCGGTGATGAGTTTGTGGTGTTGCTATCAGGTTTGGATGAGGATACTGAGCTTGCCCAACAACAAGCCGCTACGCTTGCCGAAAAAATTCGTGCCACCTTGGCGTTGCCTTATTACTTAGGCAGCGCGATTCCGCTGCACACCGATTCGATGATGACGCAATACTGTAGTGCCAGCATCGGCGTGACGTTTATTCATGCCAGTGCCGGCTCAGTCAGTGATCTGCTCAAATGTGCGGATGTGGCGATGCACCAAGCCAAAAAAGCAGGACGTAATACGGTACGTTTCTTTGATCAATCCATGCAAATTAGTTTGGACACGCACGCACGCTTAAATGTGGAGCTGCGCAACGCGCTTAAACACAAACAGTTTGTGCTGCATTACCAAGTTCAAGTGGATAGCCAGCATCGTCCTATCGGCGCAGAAGCCTTGGTACGCTGGCAACATCCGCAGCGAGGCATGCAGTCACCCGATTCATTTATTCCGCACGCGGAACAAACTGGCTTGATTGTTTCCTTAGGTTTGTGGGTGTTGCGAGAGGCGTGTACGCAACTGCAAAAATGGCAGCAGCACGCGTTGACGCGCGACTTAGTGCTCGCTGTGAATGTCAGTGCGAAACAGTTTCATCAAACCGATTTTATTGAGCAAGTGCAAAAGATTTTGGCGGACACGCGTATCAATACGGCGCGCCTCAAGCTGGAGCTGACCGAGAGTGCGGTGCTAGGCAATATCGAGGACACCATCTCAAAAATGGAGCAGTTGCGCGGCATGGGCATTCATTTCTCGATGGATGATTTCGGCACGGGTTATTCATCGCTGCAATATCTCAAGCGTTTACCGTTTGACCAAGTGAAAATTGACCGTTCGTTTATTCGTGATTTAGCCACGGATGCCAATGATGCCGCGATTGTGCAAGCGGTGATTGCCATGACACAGGCATTGAATATCGAAGTGATTGCAGAAGGCGTAGAGACGGCGGCGCAGCGTGATTTCTTGATGGCGAAAGGTTGCCATTTGTTCCAAGGCTATTTATTTAGCAAGCCCGTGCCGATTGAGCAGTTTGATAAATCCTTGCAAGAAACTTTGCAACAACGCTTATTCCATTAGCCTTGCGAGCCATCAATTAGGTAAATTCACCTAAGGCGAGCGGGCGCACAAAGTGGCAGGTGTAGCCCATGGGATGCTTGAGTAAATACTTTTGGTGATAGCTTTCGGCACGATAAAAAGCCTGATAGGGTGTGACTTCGGTGACCACGGGTGCTTGCCACTCATTACTTGCCGCTACGCGCTCAATGACTTTTTTTGCGCTGGCGAGTTGCGCGGCATCCGCATAAAAAATCACCGAACGATACGCTGTGCCGAAATCATTGCCTTGCTGATTGGGCGTGGTCGGATTGTGCAGTCGGAAAAACTCAAACAGCAGATGCGCGTAGCTGAGCTTTGTCCCATCAAACTCAACTTTTAAGGCTTCGGCGTGTCCTGTTTTGCCCGTTTTCACTTGCTCGTAAGTAGCCGTGTCCGCCGCCCCGCCGCAATAACCCACCTCAGTGGCAAGCACGCCAGGAATCAAGCGCACTAACTCCTCCATGCCCCAAAAACAGCCGCCTGCGAGATAAGCGATTTGATGCGTAGTCATAGTGATTCCTTGTGCTTTAGTGATTTGCGATAACGAGCGATAAATACCTGCCTGCATAAATCAACATGGCGATGCCTAAGCTGAACACAGCGATAATTTGCGCCCAAATTAAGTAGGCATTGTTGGCTAAATTCGTACCTTTAGTACCGCGCTTGAAGAGTAGCTCGCGTGAGCGATAACCCCGCCGCGCCAGCCAAAAACACCACAGGGCGATACAGAAATAGAGCAGGGGAGGTAGCCAGTCGAGTTTCATAATTCAAACAGAGATTATAAGTATTTCGCTTTTTTCATCGCCTGCGCCACTTCATGTTTTGCGTCGCGTTCTTTTTCTGTGGCGCGTTTGTCGTGTTGTTTTTTACCTTTGGCGAGTCCGATGGCGAGTTTGACGCGACCGCCTTTGAAGTGCATATCTAAAGGCATCACGGTGTAACCCGCGCGTTTGACTTTGGTGAGAATTTTATCGATTTCTAAGCGGTTCAATAGCAATTTGCGCGTGCGCGTGGCATCGGGGTGGATGTGCGTGGAGGCATTGAGCAGCGGGCTGATGTGCGAGCCGAATAAAAACAGTTCGTTGTTTTTAATCGTAACGTAGGCTTCTTTGAGTTGTGCGCGACCTGCGCGGATGGCTTTGACTTCCCAGCCTTCGAGCATGATACCCGCTTCGTATTTATCTTCGACAAAGTAGTCGTGAAAGGCTTGTTTATTTTGAATGATGCTCATTTTTATGCGGAATCGAGTGAGTTTTGCGGTGTATTCGGCTATTCTACCAGCCTTTGATTTTCAGGCTGCTCTGGATATGGCGTTGGTGGAAAAATCGGTGTTAGTCGCGCACAGCGCGGCGCAAATGTTTGGCTTGGTGGATAACGTGGCGGACTATCCTAAATTTTTACCTTGGTGCGGCGGTGGCAGTGTCACGCAAATCAGTGCGGACAAGGTTCATGCCACGGTACACATCGACTATATGCACCTCAAACAATCGTTCACTACGGAAAATATCCGTACTCCGCCGCAACACATAGAGATGACGTTGCAAGATGGACCGTTCAAGCACTTAGATGGCAGTTGGCGATTTATTCCTTTGAGCGAGACCGCCTGTAAAATAGAGTTCCGCTTGCATTACGAGTTTTCCAATAAATTATTAGAAAAATTAGTTGGTCCGGTGTTTCATTACATCGCCAATAGTTTTGTTGATGCGTTTATTCAGCGCGCCGAAAAAGTTTACCCATGAAAGTTTAGCCATGAGCGACACCCTTAGCATCGAAATCGTTTACGCACTTGCGACACAACAAACCCTATTAAAACAAGCTGTCCCAGCTGGCACGAGCGTCGCCGCCGCACTAGAGCTGAGCGGAATTTTGCTTAAACATCCCGAAATAGATTTGGCGAAAAATAAATTTGGTATTTTCGGCAAGCTGACTAAAACCGATGCTGTGTTGCGCGATAAAGATCGCATCGAAATTTATCGTCCCTTGATCGCCGACCCGAAAGAAGTGCGCAGGCTAAGAGCGGAAGAGGGTAAGGCGATGAAAAAAGGCGGCGGCGACCTGTAATGATAGATTTTGATTTCCACTGTCATTCCAACATCTCCGATGGCACGCTCACGCCGACCGAGCTGGTGCAACGTGCGCATGGACGCGGCGTGCGCGCCATGGCGTTGACCGACCACGATGATGTGGCGGGCTTGAGCGAAGCGCGCGGCGTGGCGGAAGCCTTGGGCATGACGTTTATCAATGGTGTGGAAATCTCGGTGACTTGGCGCAGCCATACTTTGCACATTGTTGGCTTAGGCATAGACATGAATTACGCGCCGCTAGTCTCGGGTTTACAGGGGGTGCGC
The DNA here is from genome assembly GCA_029850585.1 of Sideroxydans sp. Taxonomy (GTDB): domain Bacteria; phylum Pseudomonadota; class Gammaproteobacteria; order Burkholderiales; family Gallionellaceae; genus Gallionella. Next base: position 17,147 of record JARCRQ010000006.1, on the reverse strand, counting down.
AGTGGACGCGGGCTACGCGCGCAAAAAATGTCGGATGAATTGGCGAAAGCAGGCGTGGGCGGCGTGTTGGCGGGGGCGTACAAATATGCGGGCAACGTCAACATGATAGGGCGCACCCATTTCGCGCGCTATCTGGTCGAGGCGGGGCATTGCCGTGATGTGAAGAGCGTATTTAGGCGTTATTTAGCCAAAGGCAAACCGGGTTATGTACCACACCAATGGGCAAATTTAGCCGATGCAATTAGCTGGATTAAGGGCGCGGGCGGCATTGCCATCATTGCGCATCCGGGGCGATACATGGTGGGCAAACATTCGATGGGCAAGAAAACCATGCAGGAATTATTGGCGGAGTTTGTCGCACTCGGTGGCGGCGCGGTGGAGGTAGTAACGGGCAGTCATAGCCAAGAGCAATACGCCGAATTCGCGCGTTATGCGGAGCAATTTAATTTGCTCGCGTCGTGCGGTTCGGACTTTCACGGGCCCGATGAAAGCTATCGCGACCTTGGGCGTTTACCTGATTTGCCGTTGATTTGTCGTCCTGTCTGGACTCAGTTAGGCGTGCAATAAACTATGGCGCAATTTTTTACCATTTATCCCACCAACATCAATAGCCGCTTGATTCGTCAGGCGGCTGATATTTTGCGCGCGGGTGGCATCGTGGTGTATCCCACCGACTCTTGCTACGCCTTGGGTTGCCATTTGGACGACAAAAATGCCGTGGCGCGTATCCGCAAAATTCGCCAATTAGACGAGCAACATCACCTCACTTTGATGTGTCGCGATTTATCCGAAATCGCTAAATACGCGCGCGTCGATAATCAAAATTTTCGCTTGTTAAAAAGCCATACGCCGGGCAATTACACCTTCATCTTAGCTGCCACCAAAGAAGTGCCGAAGCGCGTGCAGCATCCGAAAAAAAGCACCATCGGGATGCGCATTCCCGACCATCCCGTAGCTCTAGCGTTGCTTGAAGAATTAGGCGAGCCGATGCTGAGCTCGACCTTGATTTTGCCCGATGTCGAGTGGCCATTGAACGATGCCGAAACCATCCGCGAATTGCTGGAAAGCCAAGTGGATGCTGTGATAGATGGCGGCGCGGCGGGATTAGATTTCACCACAGTGATTGATTTAACGGGCGACACGCCTGTGCTGTTAAGGCAGGGCGCAGGCGATGCCAGCGCGTTTGGAATTTAAGGACTGAATCTATGCAAATTGAGCAGCTGATACAAACTATTTCTATTGCGGCGATTCCGATTTTGTTCGCGATTACGTTGCACGAAGCGGCGCACGGCTATGTGGCGCGCTATTTCGGTGATATGACTGCCTACCAGCAAGGTCGGATTAGCTTAAATCCGATTCGCCATATCGAGCTGTTCGGCACGATAATTTTGCCGTTGATGATGTTGTGGGCAACATCGGGAGGTTTTATGTTTGGCTGGGCAAAGCCTGTTCCCGTTAATTTCATGGCGTTACGTCGCCCCAAGCAAGACATGTTGTGGGTGGCAATCGCAGGGCCTGCGTCGAATTTATTGATGGCGATGGGCTGGGCGATTTTGTTTAAGTTCGCGCTACTTAATTCGGATAGTTATTTTGCCGAACCGCTGCTGCAAATGGCGGCAATCGGTATCAAAATTAACGTGGTGTTGCTGGTGCTGAATTTACTGCCGCTGCCGCCGCTAGACGGCGGACGTGTGTTGATGAGTTTGCTGCCGCGCCCGCAAGCCTCGCAGCTCGCCAGAATTGAACCTTATGGATTTTTTATCTTAATTTTTATGGCGATAACGCCCGTGTTGGCTTGGGTGCTTAACCCTTTGGTGGGTGGGCTGACGCAAATGATTTCTTTTATGTTTGGAATTTAACTATGTTTGCTGATCGTGTTTTATCGGGTATGCGTCCCACTGGCAGTTTGCATCTGGGGCATTACCACGGGGTGCTGAAAAATTGGATCAAGATGCAGCACGAAACTGAGTGCTTGTTTTTCGTTGCCGACTGGCACGCGCTGACCACGCATTACGACACGCCGCAAGTCATCGAACAATCGGTGTGGGACATGGTGATTGATTGGCTGGCGGCAGGCGTTGATCCCGCGCACGCCACCTTGTTTATTCAAAGTCGCGTGCCTGAACATGCCGAGCTGCATTTATTGCTGTCCATGATTACGCCGCTAGGTTGGCTGGAACGGATGCCAACTTACAAAGACCAGCAAGAAAAATTGTCGGGTAAAGACCTTTCTACTTATGGCTTTTTGGGCTATCCCTTGTTGCAAAGTGCGGACATTTTAATTTATCGCGCCACGCAAGTTCCAGTTGGTGAAGACCAAGTGCCGCATATCGAATTTACCCGCGAAATTGCGCGCCGTTTTAATCACATTTACGGACGTGAAATTGGTTTCGAGGAGAAAGCCGAAGCCGCCGTGAAAAAGCTCGGCAGCAAAAAATCCAAGCTGTATGCCGAGCTGCGCGTGCGTTATCAAGAGCAGGGCGACGACGAAGCACTCGAAGCGGCGAAGGCTTTGCTAGATGAACAGCAGAGCTTAAATCACGGCGATCGTGAGCGTCTGTTTGGCTATCTGGAGGGCGGCGGCAAAATGATTTTGTCCGAGCCGCAAGCCATGCTCACCGTGGCTTCCAAGATGCCAGGCTTGGACGGACAAAAAATGTCCAAGTCGTATAACAACACCATTTATTTGCGCGAAGATGAGGCGAGCGTGACGAAAAAAATCCGCACTATGCCGACTGACCCCGCGCGGATTCGTCGCACCGATGTCGGTAATCCTGACAAATGTCCCGTGTGGCAATTGCATCAGGTGTATAGCAACGAAGCCACCAAAGCCTGGGCGATGCAGGGTTGCAAGTCTGCTGGCATCGGTTGTATCGAATGCAAACAGCCCGTGATTGAAGCGGTGTTAGAAGAACAACGCCCGATGCGCGAACGTGCGCAACTCTATCTGGACGACCCGACGCTGGTGCGCAACATCATCGCCGACGGTTGCGAAAAAGCGCGTGAACTGGCGCGCGACACCATGCGCGATGTGCGCGAAGCGATGGGGCTTAGTTATTCCTAAACGATGAGCGACAGCCAACTCCAGCTAATTCCGTTTGCGCGCATCCACGGTGAGCCGATGTTGGCGTTGCCGCAGGATTTGTATATTCCGCCCGACGCGTTGGAGTTGGTGCTGGACACGTTCCAAGGTCCCTTAGATTTATTGCTGTATTTAATTCGCAAACATAATCTCGATGTGCTGGATATTCCGATGGCGGAACTGACGCGCCAGTACATGGGTTATATCGAGCTGATGCAAAGTAATCGCATGGAATTAGCGGCGGAATACTTGCTGATGGCGGCGGTGTTAATCGAAATTAAATCGCGTATGTTGCTGCCAAAAATCAGCAAAATTGCCGATGATAGCGGTGAAGATCCGCGTGCCGAATTGATGCGTCGTTTGTTGGAGTACGAACAAATGAAATGGGCAGCGCAACAATTAAATGCCCTGCCGCAAGCCGAACGTGATTTTTCCATCGTGCAGGTGTTTATCGAGACCACAGTGCAAGAACGCTTGCCTGAAGTGAGCGTGGAAGACTTAAAGCAGGTTTGGTTAGGGCTGCTGACGCGCGCGAAAAATTCCAAGCATCACACCATCCGCCGCGAACAATTATCGGTACGCGAGCAAATGACGCATGTGTTGCGCTGCTTAAAAAATGGCGAATATGTGCTGTTTGAAAGCCTGTTCGAGCTAGATGATGGCTTGCCAAAAATGGTCGTGACTTTTATCGCCATACTCGAATTGGCTAAGGAATTCTTAGTCGAGATTCAACAAACCGAAACCTTTGGGAGCATTTATGTCCGCACCAATCGCGCCATCAACGACGAGTGACGCAAACTCTTTTGAGCATACCGAGCTGGCAGTAGCTGAACCCATCGCAGCATCCGCAGCGGCGAGTCCTATTCGCACCGATTTATTCGACGGAAAAATGAATACCGACGAACTCAAAATGGTGTTGGAAACCGCGCTGCTCACCGCCAGCGAACCCTTGCCATTAGGTGAATTAAAAAAGCTCAGTGAAGTGTCGCTAGACAACCGCCAGTTGGAAGTTTTGTTAAACGAATTGGCAAGCAGTTGGGCGGGGCGCGGTGTGGAGTTGTGTTGTGTGGCAAGCGGCTGGCGATTTCGCGCGCGTCCGCACATGCAAGTTTATTTGGATAGATTGAATCCGCAAAAGCCACCGCGTTACTCGCGCGCAGTGCTTGAAACCCTCGCCATCATTGCTTATCACCAGCCCGTTACACGCGGCGACATCGAAGAAATACGCGGTGTAACGGTCTCGGCACAAATTCTAAAGACCTTAGAAGCGCGCGGCTGGATAGACATCGTTGGTACGCGCGACGTGCCAGGTAAACCAGAGTTGTTTGCCAGCACCAAGCAGCTGTTAGACGATTTGAATTTGCGCAGTTTGAACGAATTACCCGCGCTGCAAGACATCAGTGCCTTGCTAGAGCCTGAAGCGGCGGCAAGCTGAGCAAGCGTTTGGCTTATCCTGACGTGTGGGGTTCGTAGCGCGATTTATCGTTTAATTTGCGGCTTGAACTTTATGCACGTTCCACTGCACCACGCCCCAAATCGACAAGTCCTGTTCAGGCTGAATAATTAAATCGGCATAGTCGGGATGGGCGGCGCGTAGTAGTCGCCCCGTCGCGGTGTAAACCAATTGCTTAACGGTAAATTCGCCGTCCACGACCGCAATCACCACACTGCCATCGGCGGCGGGCAGGGCGCGATCCACCACCAATAAATCGCCATCAAAAATACCCAGACCACGCATCGAGTCGCCTGCCACGCGCATGAAAAAGGTCGATTCTTTATGCTCAATCAGATGCTCATCTAAACTCACGCGGCTTGCCACTTCATCATTGGCAAAACTAGGCGTGCCCGCCGGCACAGCATGACGCAACAGCGCGAACTGGCGATGAAATAGGGCTTTGCTGGGGTAGGTGAGCGACAGTAACGAGGACGGCATACTGCGCGCTTTGGTTTGCAATAAGGTCGCCATGATTTATCTCCGATATTTACGAATCAGCCCAACTAACACGCCAAAAATTTCCAGCTTGCCATGTGGGTGTATCACCGCAAAGGCAGGATTGGCGGGGCGCAAAATGAATTGACCTTTTTCTTTGTCCAGCGTTTTTAGGGTGAATTCGTCATCGACTATCGCCACCACAATGTCGCCGATGTTGGCGGTGTGACGCTTCTCAATCACCGCCACATCACCATCGTGGATGCCCGCATCTATCATCGACTCGCCTTTAACCGTAATCAGCGTGGTCTTAGACGGCGTATCAATCAGCATTTCGTCGATGAGAAAATAATCGCCTGAAGTTGCACTTACGGTCTGCGGCATTCCTGCTTGCACCGTTGCTTCGGCGAGCGGTCGCGCAAAAAACTGACGGGTAGGCACCCACATGGCATCGGGTGTGCGTTCGATAAAACCCGCCAAGCACAGCCTATCCAAAATTGCCTTCACCCAAGATTTAGAGGTGATGCCGAACACCTCGCACAACTTGGCATATGACGGAATGCTTTTCCACTCGGCGTAATAGTCTTGCAAGCGGCTGAGATACTCTTGGTCTTTGGGGTTGGTGCTAGCCTCGCTAGCGGAATTGAAATCACTCATGGCACACTCCTACAGAACGAACGTACTTTGAACTGTACAGAACGTTCGTTCGTATGTCAACTTGACTGGTGAGTGGAAACCCGCAGTGCATCGCCTTGTTCACTTCCCACTAAGGCGCAACGCGCCGTTCCACGCTCCACTTAGAACTCCGCCTGCACCCCAAACGACAGCGGCAAGACGAATGGATAGATAGGTTCTTTAGTGGTGTAGGTGGGGTCGTAGCTGTAGCCGATGACGTTTTTGTGCTGATACACGTTGTTTAATTCGACGTAATAATTAAGTGTGTAAGCGGGCTTTTTTACTGCCTCACGTTGCAGGCGCACATCGAGTTGATGAAAGGTCGGCAGCGTGCCTGAGTTAATCGCGCCGTAGTTGGGAATGTTGCCACCATTGGGATACACGCCGAGCGAGCCGTTAATCGGCGTGTAGGGCGCGCCTGAATGCACTTGCCATTTTGAGCCTACCGACCAGCCATCTTCCAACTGCATATTCGCCACCCAAGTGGCATTCACGGGCTGATCGAGTGCATAGCGAAACGACGCGCCCGTGAGGTCATTGCGGCGCGTGGATTTCGCCAACGACACCGACAACCAGCCTGTTACATCGCCCGATTGTGCTTGGGCAATATCCTTTTTGAGCAGCATTTCCAAGCCATAGGCGCGCCCGCTACCCGCATTGATGTAGTTGAGCGTAGGGCTATCCACGGTCAGGTTGCTTAATTTTTTATAGTAGCTTTCCGCCTTAATCGACCAAGCCGTATCGAGCTGCTGGGTGATGCCTAACACGCTATGTTCGGCGCGCAAATGTGCCAAGTTGGGGTTGCCAAAATTACGCGAAATTTCTTGTCCTGTCGGCATTTGGTTATGTCGTCCCCAGCCCGCTGTGTAGAGCGTTTGCGGGCTTGCTTGATATTCCACACCCAGCCGTGGCTCGGTGTAACTACGGCGCAAATAATCTTCATAGCTGTAGCGCACGCCTGTGACCAAAGTCAGCGCGGGATGAACGTGCCAACGGTCTTGCAGCGAGCCATCTATGGCTTGACTGACAAAGCTATCAAGCAGTCGCACATTCGGCGCGTTGGTGAAATTACAGTTGGGATTGAACTGCGTGCAAGTGGTGTTTTTGATGTCTGCATTGATGTCGATTTTGCTGCGCACCAAGTTGCTGCCGATGGCGAGTTCGTGCTGCTCAGCGACCGGAAAAATAATGCGTTCGCGCAGCATCACATCGTCCACTGCCACCGAGATATTTCCCGCACCGCCGACGCGAGTGGTAAAGCCTGAAGCGATATGTTCGACGGCTAATTTGTTAGCGGCGGCATTAAATAATACTGAATCGAGACTGGCAGCTTGCATATTAAAGTGGTCGGACAAGGCCAGATTGCCCGCCAAGATGGGATCTTGTTTGGCGAGGTTAGAGCTCGCGCCGATGTTGAGTTTGAGCGTGTCGGCAGCACCTTGCGCGTGTAAGGTGAGCTTGTGGTTGTCGTTTAATTGCGCCACATATTTTCCTTGGTAATCGGCGTAATTAGGGATTTGTACGGTGATGCCTTTTTGCTCGACTTGCTTAATCAGCAAGTCGATATAGCTGCGACGTGCCGCGAAATAAAAGGCTTGATTGTCATTGATAGGGGCTTCGATAAGCGCGTCTGCGCCGAGCAAATTGACGTTGAGTTTGCCGCCCAATTTATCGCGGCGTGGTTCGCGCAATGCCACATCAATCACTGCGCCTGTGACGTTGCCGTAGTGCGGCGGAAACGCTGCGCTGTAGAGATTAAAGTCGCGAATTAAATCGGCATTAAACACGCTGATGCCGCCGACATGGAAAATTTTGCCAATCGGCAAATCATCCACGTAATAGGCGTTGTCTTGCGGCCCTGAACCGCGCACCGCAGGGCGACCACTGTTGCTAGAGACCACGCCAGGCAAGGATTGCAAGGCTTTGAGCGGGTCGCCGCTAGTGCCCGCAATGTGCCGCGCTTGCTTGCCCGACAGCACGCTTTTGCTCACTTGGTCGGGGCTGCGTTGCGCTTGGATGGTGACTTCGGGCAACAGCGGAGGGGTGACTTCTTCGGCGTTAGCACTGGCAGAGATGGCGAGCAAGCTGCTAATCAACAGAGTGGTTTTCATCGCTTTATTCCTCGTGAGTTTTTTGATGCAGTTGAATTTTTTGTGCGCGGCGCACGGCTTTTTCGCTCTTGCCATGTACGCCCGATTTTTTGAATAACACGGCGGCGACAAAGGGATTGCGTGGCGCGCTGAGTCGTTGTTGTTTAGCGCGTTTCATCGCTTAGATGTCCATCCACTAAACGCAAGCAACGCGGCATTCTTGCCGCAAGCGCGAGGTCGTGAGTGACCACAATAAAGCTGGTGGCAAGTTGCTCGTTAAGCTGCGCCATCAAATCGAATAAAGCTTGCGCACTGTTGCGATCGAGGTTGCCCGTCGGCTCATCCGCCAGCACGCAGGCAGGTTCGGTAACCAGTGCGCGCGCCACCGCGACGCGTTGCCGTTCGCCGCCTGACAGTTCAGCGGGCTGATGATTTAAGCGATGCGCGAGGCCAACTTTTTCCAACATCGCTGCCGCGCGTGGATGCGCTTCGGCGCGTTTCATACCGCGTATCAGCAGGGGCATGGCGACGTTTTCCAGTGCAGAAAATTCCGCCAGCAGATGATGGAATTGATAGATAAATCCTAAGCTGCGATTGCGCAAATGACTGCGCGCCACTTCATTCATCGCCTGCACGTCCTGCCCCAAAATCTGCACGCTGCCGCTGCTCGCCACATCCAAGCCGCCGAGCAAATGTAGCAAGGTACTTTTGCCCGACCCCGAACTACCGACGATGGCGAGTCGCTCACCGCGCTGCACCTCTAAATTCACTTTATTCAAAACCTGGACCTCGGACTTGCCGAGTACAAATTGTTTGCTTAAATCGCGACAGGAAATAATCTGCATATAAACCCTTTATAAATCGTAGCGAGCGGTTCGAGAGCAAGGCGCACGGAACGCAGCGAACGAAGACATACCGAATAGGTAGGCGAGGAGCGAGTACCGTGCAACGCCGCTCTCGAATCGCGCAGTAGATTTATTCATAACGCAATGCCTCCGCTGGCTGGGTTTTCGAGGCTCGATAGCTCGGATACAGCGTCGCCAATAAGCTAATTACGAACGACAAGCCTGTCACCAACAGCACTTCGTCTAGGTGTAAATCGCTGGGCAATTCGGTGATGAAATAAATGTCTTTGGCTAAAAATTGCACGCCGAATAAATGCTCAATAAACGGCACGACCACGTCGAGATTTAACGCCAACAGCACGCCGCTAAACGCGCCGACAAAAGTGCCGATTAAACCGATGACCACACCTTGCACCATAAAAATTTTCATAATGCTGGCAGGGGTCGCACCCAGTGTGCGCAAAATCGCGATGTCGGCTTGTTTATCGGTGACCGCCATCACCAAAGTCGAGACGATATTGAAGGCGGCGACCGCCACGATGAGCGACAAAATAATGAACATCATTTTCTTTTCCATCTGTACCGCGCGGAAATAGTTGCTGTTCTGATGCGTCCAGTCGTTGGCGTACAAGTCAGGCGGTAATTGGCGTTGCAGCTCGCGCGCAATTTTGGGTGCTTGGTCAATGTCGCGTAATTTAGTGCTGATGCCCGTCACCGCATCGCCTAATTGAAATAATTTTTGCGCGTCATGGATGTGGATTAACGCCAGTGAATTGTCATACGGCGCCATGCCGATTTCAAAAATGCCGACCACCCGAAATTGCTTCAAGCGCGGCACCATGCCAGCGGGGGTAATCGAGCCTTGCGGCGCAATCAGCATGACTTTTTCATCAACCCGTACGCCCAGTGCGCGCGCCAAATCCGAGCCCAACACGATGCCGAATTCGCCACTTTTTAAGTCGCTCAAAGTGCCTGCTTTAATTTTATTCGGCAAATCAGTAATAGCGATTTCTAGCTCAGGATGAATGCCGCGCACCATCACGCCTTGCACGCTTTGCCCAAACGACAACATGCCTTGCCCCGCCACATAAGGCGCGGCCGCCAGCACTTGCGGATACGCCAACACCTGCGCGAGTACCGCTTGGCTATCGTTCATGCGTCCGCCATCGGCGACGACTTCTAAGTGCGGTGACGCACCCAACATGCGTTCACGGATTTCTTTTTGAAAACCGTTCATCACCGATAACACCACGATCAGTGCCATCACCCCCAACGCCATGCCTAGCATAGAGATTAACGAGATGAAAGAAATAAAATGATTGCGCCGTTTAGCGCGCGTATAGCGCAGGCCGATGAAGAGTTCGTAGGGTTGCAAGATAGGTAGGAGGCAGAAAATAAACGGGCGCGAGTGTGCCACAACTGCATGAAATTTAGGCGGTGTTTTGCGCGCCTAAAGCAAAAAAGAGCCGAGGCTCTTTTTTGTAGGGCAGTGCTTAAAACGCTGGAGATTTTAGTTCGTTTGATAGCTGTAGTTGGGCTGTACTGCTGTGATTGCGCCGTTGGAATGGTTTGCTAAATCAGTGACGGCTTGGATGCCTGCATCGTTTTGCAACTGCATTTCAAACTGCTGATTGCCCAGCGCGCGCAACACACTAATGCCTAGTGTGGCAAACACGCGGCGCACGCTAGCTTCATCTTGCGCGGTCACGATATAGCCTTTGTTTTGATTGGCTTTGAACATGCCAGCACTGGTATTTTCAGCGACCACTTTAGTCTCCTTCGGCGTACTGTTTTGCGTACACGCCACCGTACTTAAAGGCAGAGTAATGGCGAGCAGTAAGAGAGCGTTTTTCATGTTAATGCACCACCACGCTAATGCCAGTTGGTTGATTGATATAGGACAGTGCGCGCATCGCATCGACCGCTTTCCCTGTGGTTGTTTTTCCCGCCAATGATGGTATCGGACGACCGCTGTCTTTGATTGCATTGGCTACATCAGCATAAGTAAACAGGGGGTTATGCGACCACACCAGTGCCGCTACGCCTGCCACTTGCGGGGTCGCCATCGACGTGCCGGCTATGGTGTGATAGCTGGTGGTGTTGAGGGTGACGGTGTTGATAAGGAAGGATGGACTAACTACGCCAATGTCTCCTGGTGAAGTGAGGGCTGATTTTAATTGCAAACCCACGCTACAAGTAGTACCGATACAAGCTGAAATATCAGCTGTAGGACGCGTGTTGTATGCCAATCCATCAGCCATATTAGTACCTGATAGCGCATTGACTCCCGCTACAAAAGGATCTCCTCCTGCGGCTTTGAAATTGAGGTTGAGTACGTCCCCCGCTTTAACGTTAGCAGCGGCAATAAAACTGACCGATGCGTAATTCGCGCCAGCCAGATTGAAGGTTTTATAAGCGCGGTCGTCGGTATTGGCGTTATATAACTTAGTCCCCCAGCCTGTTAAAGCGTCAGTTGGCTCGCCGATAAAAGTTGCACCAGCAGCGTTGCTTAAGTATCCCCAGCCACTTGGAGTGGCTGCTGTAGCGGTAGTTGAAGTAAATACCCAACCCGCATTCAGTGGGTCAGTGATTGTGGCGTGAACACCGTTCCAAGTACTCAAAATGTTCGTCCCTGGTGCGCCCACATCGACGCTTGTTGCACCCCAATTTGAGAAGTTTGCCAGCGCGTAGTTTTGGTCGAGTGCCGCAACACAAATCAAATTAGGTTGAGTGAAGTTACAGGGGTAGCGGGCTGAAGTGGTGTCATTTCCATTTGCTTCATTGCCTGCGGCGACCACCACCAACACATTGGCAGTTTGTGCGCGAGTGATGGCATTACTAAAGGCATTATCGAATGCACCCGCACCGCCCAAGCTCATATTGATAATTTTCGCGCCATGCGTGATGGCGAAATCAATGCCTTGAATAACTGTAGCGGTTGTGCCGCCTTGTGGGCCAAGCACCCGCACCGCCATGATGCTGGCTTTCCAGCACACGCCAGTGACACCGATTAGGTTGTTGCCGACCGCGCCAATCGTGCCCGCCACATGTGTGCCATGCCCGTCTAAATCCATAGGGTCATTACTACCCGCACCGACAAAATCCCAACCGTGCAAAGGTGCGGCTGCGCCACCGTTCCACATATTTGCCGCGAGGTCGGTCGAGGTGTAATTCACGCCCGAATCAATCACGGCAACGATGGTGGAGCTGCAATCGGTTTGCACATTCCATGCCGCTTCCAAATTCATGTCGTTACCCGCTGTGCCTGTAACGGGCACACCTGCGGGATAAGTGCCTGTGGTGATGGCTTGCCCAGTATTTTTTGCCGCCCAAAGTTGCCCGTATTGCGGGTCATTCGGCACAGCCATGGTGTGATAGATGTAGTTGGGTTGCACCGAAGCGACATTGGGGTTGTTGGCATACGCGGCGACGGCTTGCGCGACGCTTTGTCCGGCTGGCAAATTGGCAATGCTCCAATTAGACGTAGTTGCCAACGTTTGTAGCGACTGCGCACCAAAACTTTGCGCGGTTTGGCTGCGCATCGCGTTGGAGGTATTGGCTTTGAATTGCACTAACACTTGGTTGGCTGCATACGTTCCAGCAGGGGCATTAAAGGCGGCTGCATGGGTGCTGGATACGGCTGATAATAAAATAATACTGATAATAGAATGAGAGTGAAATGTCATGGGATTTCCGAGCTTAGTAAGGAACAGTAATGGTAAAGGCGGCTGAAGGAATACTGTTACTGACCACGCCTAGAGCGGCGATGCCCGTGCTGGAATTCATTGCCGAATATGCCGTCACCGTGACGGTGTAAGTGCCGCTCATCAGCGTAGCGACAGCCGCTGCACCTGATGCCGCATAGGGGAACGGCACATCAATCACAGGCTGTCCGCTAATCGCGACTTGGTAGCCGCCGCCGGCGCGATTCACTGCCGCCTCACGATTGGCTGTCCAAGTTAAATTCACCGCATGCGAAGTCGGTACGGGAGGCGGCGGCGCGCTGCCGCCTCCGCCGCCACACGCGGTGATAGTTAAAGCGGCGAGTAAGGCGATGCCAGCGGAGTTAAAGCTAAACAGTTGACGAAAAGTCATAACGATTTCCTAGAGAGGTGAAGGGTGCGAAACAAAAAAGCTGCGCACAGTACCCCCCCCCAAGACTCTTGTCAACGCTCTATTTGCTTTATTGCAAGCAACAAGAAAAATAATAGGCAGTGTTAAACTCACGCCCCTATGAACACTGTCCATCTTTTCCTCCCCGATTTATTTCTACCTGAGCAAATTGCCGCAGCGGTCAGTGCGGATTTGGCGTTGCCTAATCTGCGTAAATTATTGGCGCGCGCGACGCGCATTCCTTTGCCGAACGAGGCGCGCAGTCTGGAGCAAAGTTTATGTGCGGCGTTCGGCGTGGCGGTGCAAAACGATGTGCCGATTGCGCCGATTAGTGCGGCGTTTGATGGTTTGGATGCGGGCATTTGGTTACGCGCCGATCCAGTCAATTTGCGTTTGCAGCGCGATCAAATGTTGTTGAGCCAAACCGCTGTGAGTGCGAGTGAAGCTGGCGAACTGTGTACCGCGTTAAACGATTATTTTGCGGGGCAGGGCATGACCTTTGCCGCACCGCACCCGCTGCGTTGGTATGTGCGCCTAGACCATTTGCCCGACATGCACACCACGCCGCTGAATGAGGTAGTCGGGGTGAATGTGCGCGGGGCGTTGCCGCAAGGTGCGGACGCGGCGCATTGGCACCAGATTTTTAATGAGCTGCAAATGTTTTTACACGCGCATCCGTTCAACGAGGCGCGTGAGGCGCGCAATGAGTTGCCGATAAATTCCTTGTGGTTATGGGGGGCGGGCGAGAGTGTTGCCGCGAGTCCAAGTGGCTATACGCACGTCGCAGCAGATGACGAATTAGCCGCTATGTTTGCCGCTTATACACAGACCGAGTGCGTACCCTTGGGCGCGTATTGGCAGCCCGTTAAAGGTACGCAGTTGTTGCTGTTTAGCGGGCTGCGTGGTGCACTACAAAGTGGTGATTTGCAGACTTGGCGTGAGGCCTTGCAGCAGTTTGAAACGCACTATGCGCAGCCGTTGTTAGCGGCGTTGCGCACAGGGCAGATTCAATCGCTACAACTGGATGTGTTGGTGGGCGAGCATTCCGCGCGATTTAATTTGCGGCGCGCCGCAACTTGGCGGTTGTGGCGGCGCAACGTTGTTTTGGCGGCATATTCAAAAAATTAACAGCAGGAGGCAACATGGATTTTTGGAACAGTGCGATGAGTTTTTTTTGGCAAGGTGAATCTTTGCTGGTGGTGATGATGGCATTGGGTTTGGCGGCGATGTTGTATCAATTTCATCGCGAGGCGCGCAGCAGCATCGTCAATACGCTGAGCTTTTTCTTGGCGTGTTTGTTCGGACAATTTATCAGCGGGCTGTTGTTCGCCATGTCGTTTACCCAAGCGGCGACCACCTTGCGCGAAGCGTTCGTGATTGGTAGCGGCATCGCCTTGATACGCTTATGGGGCTTGCTGGTGTTCCGTTTAATTTTGCCGCTGGCGCATGTGTCGCCGCCGCGCATCGCCGAAGATATTTTCGTCATCATCGCCTATGTCGCTTGGGGTTTGGTGCGGCTGCGTTACGCGGGTTTGGATTTGGGCAGCATTGTGGCGACTTCGGCAATGATGACAGCGGTGGTGGCGTTCGCCATGCAAGACACCTTGGGTAACATTTTGGGCGGCTTGGCGTTGCAGTTGGACAACTCCATCGAGATAGGCGACTGGATTAAAGTCGATGATATTTCGGGGCGTGTGGTGGATATACGCTGGCGTTCCACGCTGGTGGAAACGCGTAATTGGGAGACCGTGGTGTTCCCGAATAGTCAGTTGATGAAGAATAAATTTTTGGTGTTGGGACGACGTGCCGAGCAGCCTGTGCAATGGCGACGTTGGGTATGGTTTAACGTCAGCTTAGGCACCACGCCGACCAAGGTGGTGACGGCGGTGGAAGATGCCATTTTGCATGCCGAAATTAACAATGTGGCGAAATCGCCCGCCGCCAGTTGTGTGCTAATGGAAATCGACAAAGGCTGCGCGCGTTACGCCTTGCGTTATTGGCTGACCGATTTGGCAGCGGACGACCCCACCGATGCGGCGGTGCGTTGGCATGTTTATACCGCCTTAGAACGCGTCGGCATCAAGCTCGCCGTAGAAGAGCAAAACGTGCATTTCATCAAAGAAAATGAGAAGTATGAAGAGGCGGTGCAGCAACGCGAATTAGCGCGGCGGATTAAAACGCTGCGTCGCGTCGAGTTGTTTGAGCAGCTCAGTGAAGACGAATTTAATCATGTTGCCTCGCGCCTAAAATATGCACCCTTTGCCAAAGGCAATGTCATCACCAAGCAAGGCACGACCGGGCAACATTGGCTATTTGTTATCTTGAGCGGCGAAGCAGAAATTTATTTGGAAGGTGCAAATGGCGAACGACGCATCGTCAACGTATTAAGCAAAGGTGACTTTTTTGGCGAGATGAGTTTGATGACGGGCGCGCCGCGTCGCGCTTCGGTGATTGCTAAAACTGATGTGGAATGTTATCGCTTGGATAAAGTCGATTTTGAGCAAGTGCTGCAAGCCCGTCCCGCCATTGCCGAGGCGATTTCGCATGTGTTGGTCGAACGTGTCGCGCAACTGGATAGCGCGTTGCAAAATCTGGATGAAGCAAGCAAACACAATGAAATTCATAAACAGCATTCAGAAGTGTTGCTGACGATTAAGCGATTCTTTGGTTTGTAAGCAAGGGCGGGTAGGGGCGGCGCACTTTCCAATTAGAGGATTCGACTTGCTGTGTCGAACTGGTCAACACGCGTGGTGATGCAGTTCATGCGCCGACTGCTGGCTTAAAACTCTCTAATCCACAGCAGCTTGGTCACTGCGCCGTTACGCTCTAGCAAGGCTTGCATATCTAAGCGCGCGCGGTTCATCTGCACTTTTCCGTCGATTAAAAAATAGTTGCTGGTGACGCTAAAGGTGTTGGCGGCAAACTGTTTGCCTAACAGCCGCCTCGTGATGCTATTCAAATCGTTAAAGCTGGCAGTCTTGCGCGTGCCAACTAATAGCTGCGCCTCACTTAACGACAAATTACTCACCAGTGCGGCGATGACTTCTGCGCTGGCGGTGTTGATGTTCACAGGCGCGCTGCGCGGTAAAAAAATCACGAAAGTTTTGAGTTTGGCGAGCAAGGCGGGTGAGTAGCCTGCCACGGCGAATAGGTCATCGACTTGGTTAAAGCTCATCGTTTGAGCGTTGCCTAATGAGGGGGCAACAGGCAGATTGACGGGCGCAGCCGTGACGGGAATAGCCGTGACTCTTTGCATGATGCCCTCGCTCATTATCTTCGGCGCGCTGGCGTTGGCGGCTGGCATGTATGGGGCTACATTTTGCGGTGCCGCGAGTGTCATGGCTTGCGCGGTTTTTTGCGCCAGTTGCGCATCCGCATTGAGCAGGGTGAGCAGGCGCGCATATTGGGCGACGGCGACGTTATCGATCACCCCATTCGGGCATAAATTATTCAGATTAAAACGCCCTTGCGCGTCATAGATTTGCCCAGCTAGTTTGGTGTCGGCGATGTCGCTATCGGCTTTGCCATTTTCTACATATTGATCGAGGCGGGTGTCGGCAAGCGGTGTTGCCCACGGCTCGTCCAAGCTGTCGATGCTGGAATACTTCGCGTCTTCGCGCACAATCAGACTCGCCCAATCCAACGCGCCGCGCAATATCCATTGCTTTTGTAATTGCAGCCGTTGGTTTTCGATCAGACGCACTTGCACTTGTTGCTGCCAAAATAAACTCGCCACGATGGTCAGCGCTAAGGTGGTGAGCAGCAACGCCATAATGACCGCTACGCCGCGCTGTGATTGCCTTAGCCTCATATCGCGCCGCTTCATACCGCCCCCAATAAAAATACTTTGCTTAACGTGTTATCTTGTCGCGCGATTTGCAACACGACTTCCAAGCCGTTTACCGTCATGCCGTTGGCGAGGCTGGCGATAACGGCCGCATCCATGCTCGGTTGCCAGGTCGCGCCGCCGTTTAACCACACGCGTAACGTCATCGCGCTGACTTCGTTTTCTAATATCACCACAGGGCTGCTGTCGGTGTTGTTTAAGGCTGTCAGCCACAGCGTATCGAGCTCGGACAAATCACGCGTGGCGGGTGATTCGCGGCGCGTCAGCTTGCCGTCTTGCACACGATAACTGACCACTTGCACGCGCGTGGGCTGCGCGTCGGCAAACACCGTGCGCACTAAGGTGAGCTGGTTCGCCAGCGCGTGTAGCGTGGGGCGATTGGCGAGGAGGCTATTGGGTGCGAGGTGCGCACTGTCGCTTTGCATTTGCGCAAATGCCAGTTGCATCCCGCGCGTTTGTTCTAGCTCTAAATTTAACGCGGTGCGCGAACGCACAATGCTGTCCAGCCCGCGCCACCCCATCACCGCTACCAAGCCCAAAATGCTGATGGCGACCAGTAGTTCGA
>JARCRQ010000005.1 GCA_029850585.1 Sideroxydans sp. | reverse complement strand
GATATCGTCAGCGCGGAAGCGATGATTTTTTCCGGTCTCGCTGAGTTGGTTATCGTGCCTGGCGAAGCGGGCGAGTTGGGGATTTATCCCCGTCACGCTGCCTTGCTGACGCGCATCAAACCCGGTTCAGTGCGGTTGAAGTTGCCGAATCAAGCTGCGGAAGAGTTGATTTACGTTTCAGGCGGCATGTTAGAAGTGCAGCCGAATGTAGTGACGATTTTGGCGGACACCGCCACACGCGGTGCAGATTTGGATGAAGCCCGTTCACTAAAAGCTAAGCAAGATGCCGAAGAAGCAATGCGTAATCGGGTATCCGATTTAGATTACGCAACCGCCCAAGCGGAACTTGCCGAAGCAGTGGCACAGTTGGCAGCAATCAAACAACTGCGCAGACACGGACATTAAGCAACATAAAAAACCAGCTTCGGCTGGTTTTTTACTGGTTAATATTCAGGATATGCACCGAAATCGGTGTCTACATTACGTTGGGCATCAATGCTGAATCTGTGATGTATTGAGGCGAATCAAACAACAGGAAGTTTTTTCATTTATGGATACCAGTAAATTTTATCAGCACGTCGGCGAATTCTGTGTCCAGTTCGAAGAGGTCTGTTACCTAATGGAAGAGTATGCAATGCACATACTTCAAAAGGAGGGATTACAAAATCGTTCAATTGCGAAAGTGCTGCTTTCCAATTTAACGGCAGCTCCATTACATAGTATGTTGCAGGCGCTGTTGTCGGAGCACTTGAAAACTGAGGAGTACAAAAAAATCTTGGCGTTAGCGTTTACTGAGTTCAAGAATCTGACCGAGGCTAGAAATAGCATTATTCATGCAAAGTGGAGCGCACCTATTGACGATGAAGATTGGAAAAAGCCGGATGGCTTAGTCTTAAGCCGCAAGCTAAAAACAAATAAGAATGGAGAAGCCACACAATATCTGAGGTACTCGGAAAAAGATTTCATTGAGCATATAAATACCTGCATCAGGTTGCAAAAAGTAATGAATTATCTTTGCTATCTCTGCGACTTCCCAGAAAAGCTATCAACGTACTTCAGAATCGCAGACAATAAATTGCTGCTGCCACATGAGTTCGGCGAATTTGATGCCCAACCCGGCAGTCAAGAGGGACTGCGCGAATAAACCCTCGCGCAGCCCCTTACTTTTACGTTAGATTTCAAAATGAGCATCGAGGACGCCCAAGTAATTGACATCATCAGCTCTGCGCCAGATGGCAGTTCCACCACGCTAACCGCAACAGATCACCTCGAATGGGGAAGCCGAGAGCATCTGATGACGATTCAGGAAAAATTGAATGCTTATCTCGCATTCATCGAAAGCGGGGAGATTTTCAGAGTGATAGGGTCAGACTCGAATTCTTTTTACAGGTGACTAGCGTTTGTCGGGGGTAGCCCGACAATCCCCAATGTTTCCGCCACATTTGGCGCAACATCCCGCCACCTACTTAACCTTAAAATACCTCGTCACTACGCGTCTAGTCAGCCACCAGCCCGCTAAAAACATCAGCCAAATCGTGACCCCTAGCGTCAGCGCGAACATCACATGATCCCAACTCAGCCCGAAACTGGGGGCGAAAATTTGCCAGGTGTCTTGCGCAATTTTGAGGTCGGTGTGCGCGCTTAAATAGAGCATTTGATTGAGCAAGCTGCCGCCTAGCGCGGTGTAGCTATCTTGCAAGCGCGAGGCGGATTCGACCATCAGTTGTATCGCCGCCCCTTCCTTATGAAACGTGGCATCGGGGCTGGCTAAGTGATAACGAATCAGCTCTTGCAAGCTGCCGTGATGAAACTGATTGGCGATGGCTTGAAAAGGAGCTAAATCTAAATTCACTTGGTCTAGTCTGCCGCCCACGCGCTGCCGATATTGCGCGATAAAACTGGGGATGCAACCTGCTGCGACAATCGCAATCACTAAAATAATTCGATCGAAAATTCCGCGTAAAAAGTTCATGTCAGCTCTCCTTGTGGGGGTAAAAATCATAGCACACGCGTGCGGGGACTTAAGGCTCGTCATCGCTTAGCTTAGCCAGCCGATAAGCGGTTAAAAAGTCTGACTAGGCGCGCGGCAAAGTGAGCCCTTATGCTTATAATGCCGCCTCTTAAAAAAGGCATGGCAATGAGCGCACTCAATATCATCATTCTCGCGGCGGGCAAAGGCACGCGCATGTATTCCAACAAGCCCAAAGTGCTGCACGCGCTGGCGGGTAAACCTATGGTGCAGCATGTTTTGGATTGCGCGCAGGCGTTGCAAGCAGAACGTATTTGCGTGGTGTATGGACATGGCGGCGAAGCTGTGCCGCAGGCGATGGCGGCGTATCCAGCCAAGTTCGTCATTCAAGAACCGCAACTCGGTACGGGTCACGCGGTACAACAAGCCATGCCGCATTTGGATGACGGCTCGCAGTCTTTAGTGTTGTACGGCGACGTGCCGCTGATACAGCTGGCATCGTTACAGCGTATGCGTGAGGCGGGTGAGGGCTTGGTGTTGCTCACCGTCAATTTGGCGAATCCGACGGGTTACGGGCGCATCGTGCGCGACGCGCAGGGCAAAGTGTTAAGCATCGTGGAAGAAAAAGATGCCACGACGGAATTGCGCAAAATTCAAGAAGTGAACACGGGGATTTTGCTCGCGCCGACCGCGCTGTTGCGCACTTGGTTGGCGAATCTGAAAAATAATAATTCGCAGGGTGAATTTTATCTGACGGACATCGTCGCGATGGCGGTGGGGCAAGGCGTGGCGGTGCATACCGTGCAACCCGATAACACTTGGGAAGTCGATGGCATTAACAGCAAAGCGCAACTGGCGGTGTTGGAGCGCACTTGGCAAAGTGTCGAAGCGCAACGTCTGCTCGCGCAGGGTGTGACGCTCGCCGATCCAGCGCGCATCGACGTGCGCGGCACGCTGACGTGCGGTCGCGATGTGGAGATTGATGTTGGTTGTATTTTTGAAGGCAAGGTGAGTTTGGGCGACAACGTGCGCGTCGGCGCGTACAGCATTTTGCGTAACGTGCGCGTTGCGCATGACACGCAGATTGCCCCATACAGCTTGTTGGAAGCTAGCGCGGTTGGTGCGAATTGCCATATTGGCCCGTATGCGCGTTTACGTCCGGGTAGCCAAATTCACGACGATGCGCACGTTGGCAATTTTGTCGAAATTAAAAATAGCGAAATCGGCAAGGGCAGCAAAGCCAATCACTTAAGCTATATCGGTGATGCCACGGTAGGCGCGCGCGTCAATATCGGCGCGGGCACAATTACCTGCAATTACGATGGCGCAAATAAATTCCGCACCATCATTGAAGACGACGCGTTTATTGGCTCGGACACGCAACTGGTCGCGCCAGTGCGCGTCGGCAAAGGTGCGACCATAGGTGCGGGTTCGACCATTACCAAAGACACACCAGATAGCGAATTGACGTTGTCGCGCAGCAAACAAATTACGATTAACGGCTGGATGCGTCCGGTTAAAAAGAAGTAAAGGTGTGCGCTAACCTCTAAGAATCGTAGCGAGCGATTCGAGAGCAAGGCGCACGGAGTACAGTGAACGAAGACATACCGTAAGGTAGGCGAGGAACGAGCACCGCGCAACGCGGCTATCGAAACGCGCAAGTAGATTATTTGAGGTTAGATATGTGTGGAATTGTCGGTGGTGTAACTAAAAGCAACGTCGTGCCTATGCTGCTGGAAGGCTTGCAGCGTCTGGAATATCGCGGTTATGACTCGGCAGGTTTAGCGGTCATCCGCGACGGCAAAATCGAACGTCAGCGCAGCACGGGACGCGTTGCTGAACTCACCGTAAAAAGTGCCGCCACACACGGTTTGGTCGGCATCGCCCATACCCGTTGGGCGACGCACGGCGTGCCTTCCGAGCGCAACGCGCATCCGCATTTGAGTTGCGACAAAATCGCCGTGGTACATAACGGCATTATCGAAAATTACGAAGCCTTGCGCACGCGATTGACGGCAGCGGGTTATGTGTTCACTTCGGATACCGACACCGAAGTGATCGCGCATTTAATTCATACGCATTATGTGCAAGGCAAAACCTTGCTCGCTGCCACGCAAGCCTCGCTGCGCGAGCTGGTCGGCGCATATGCCATCGGCGTCATCGCGGCAGACAATCCCGAACAACTTATTTGCGCGCGACGCGGCAGTCCACTGTTGCTAGGCATAGGTGAAGGCGAACATTTCATCGCATCGGACGTGTCCGCTTTACTGCCCGTTACCCGCCGCGTGGTGTATCTGGAAGAAGGCGATGTGGTCGAATTGGGTCGCGCGCAGTATCAAATTTTTGCTGCCAGCGGTGCGCCCGTAACACGCGCGGTAGTCGTCAGCGAAATGAGTAACGAGAGCGTGCAACTGGGTCGGTACACTCACTATATGCAAAAGGAAATTCACGAGCAACCGCAAGCGTTAGCGGACACGCTGGAATCGGTGTGCAATAGTCAGTCACTCGTACCGGGAATTTTTGGCGCACAAGCCGCAGAAGTTTTTGCCGACATCAATCACGTTTTAATTCTCGCCTGCGGTACGAGTTATCACTCAGGATTAGTGGCGCGCTATTGGCTGGAAGAAGTCGCGGGCATCGCTTGCACGGTCGAGGTTGCCAGCGAATATCGTTATCGCACCAGCGTACCGAATCCCAAATCCTTGGTGGTGGTGATTTCGCAATCGGGCGAAACTGCCGACACGCAAGCCGCCTTGAATCACGCCAAATCATTGGGACACACGCACACGCTGGCGATTTGCAACGTCGCCGAAAGCGCGCTGGTGCGCTTGTGCAAATTGCGTTTGTTGACGCGCGCTGGCCCTGAGATTGGCGTGGCTTCAACCAAGGCATTTACCACCCAACTCGCTGCCTTATTTTTGCTCACGCTGGTGCTGGCGAAACAGCGTGGACGCTTAGACGCAGAACAAGAAGCGATGCATCTGAAAGACCTGCGTCATCTGCCCAGCGCGGTACAAAAAGTGTTGGAGCTAGAGCCTGTCATCGCCAAACTCGCCGAGCAATTTGCCAACAAACATAACGCACTGTTCTTAGGTCGCGGGATGCACTATCCGATTGCGATGGAAGGCGCGCTTAAACTCAAAGAGATTTCCTATATTCACGCCGAGGCTTACCCCGCAGGTGAGCTCAAACATGGTCCTTTGGCTTTAGTCGATAAAGATATGCCTGTTATTTCGGTCGCGCCCAATGACGTGCTACTAGAAAAATTAAAATCGAATTTGCAAGAAGTGCGCGCGCGCGGTGGTGAGCTGTTCGTATTCGCTGATTCCGACACGCACATCGCCGCAGCCGATGGCATACATGTGATTCAGATGCCCGAACACGCGGGATTATTGAGCCCAATTTTGCACACCATTCCGCTACAACTGTTGTCCTATTACGTCGCCCTGCAAAAAGGCACAGATGTGGACAAGCCGAGAAATCTTGCCAAGTCGGTAACCGTGGAATAAGCCCCGTTTATGCTGAGTAATCTTGCCGAAGTTCAGAGTGTCTCGATGGCGATTCGCGATGCGGTTGCGCCTGTATTTTTATTGACTGGCATCGGCTCAATTTTGGGCGTGTTGGTGAATCGACTCGGCAGGGCGGTGGATCGCGCACGGATACTCAATGCGATGAGCGAAGCAGGCACTTTGAAGCAGCAAAGCGAGTTCAATATCATTGTCAAGCGCACCGCTTGGATTAGGCGTTCCATTGCATTGATTACGCTTGCCGCACTATGCGTCAGTCTCTCCATCGTGGCATTGTTTGTGGAAGTGAAGTTAGTATTAAATGCGCCTGACTTTATTGCCTTCCCTTTCATTGCCGCGATGACTTTTTTAATCCTTGGTTTGTTGTGTTTTTTAAGAGAAATTTACCTTGCTTCATTAGAGATTATTTTTCTTAATCCGCAACAATAGTTCGCTTTATTCGCCAGCATAAAACTCACTTTTTTCGTATCTGTAAATTAAAAATATGACCTCTTTACCGAACTGCCCGCAATGCGGATCTGAATTTACCTATGCCGATGGCAGTAATTTTATCTGCCCTGAATGCGCGCACGAGTGGGCACAAGCAGCGGTTGCCGCCACCGAAACCGCGCGTGTTTACAAAGATGCGTTCGGCAATGTGTTGAACGACGGCGACACCATCACCGTGATTAAAGATTTGAAAATCAAAGGGTCTTCTTTGGTGGTCAAGGTCGGTACGAAAGTAAAAAATATCCGTTTGACCGATGGTGATCACGACATTGATTGCAAAATTGACGGCATAGGCGCAATGCAACTCAAAACTGAGTTTGTCAAAAAAGCCTAAGCCCGCATGACCGCGCGCTACACCCCGCCCGATACGCCGTTGCACTACCTGCATCAAGATGATTTTATCTTGGTGTTGGATAAGCCTGCGGGGCTGTTGTCTGTGCCAGGGCGGGGTGAGGATAAAGCGGATAGCCTGATTTCGCGGGTGCAAGCGGAATTTGCCGACGCGCTGATTGTGCATCGACTCGACCGCGACACCTCAGGCTTGTTGGTATTGGCGCGCGGGGCGGACATACACCGTAAATTATCCATGGCGTTCGCGGCGCGTGAAGTCGAAAAACGCTACGTCGCGCGCGTCGCGGGTGAGCTTAAAAACGCCAGCGGCGAAATCAATTTGCCCATCATTGTCGATTGGGAAAATCGCCCCAAACAGCATGTGAATCACGCCACGGGCAAGCCCTCACGAACGCGTTATAGCTTGTTGAGTTTTGATGCGGCAAGCCATTCCAGTCTAGTCGAGCTCGAACCCGTGACGGGGCGCACGCACCAGTTGCGCGTGCATTTAGCGGCGTTGGGACATGCGATGTGGGGCGATACTTTGTATGGCGATGCCAGCTTAGCCCCGCGTTTGTTGCTGCACGCGTGCCGCTTACAGCTAAGCCATCCGCACAGCGGTGTGGCGATGCGCTGGTACAGCCCGCCACCGTTTTGAAATTGACCTGCGTTCGCTTCCTAAACTCAAGGCTGGCTAAAATTGAACTTCGAGTATTTACAGTGCGCGTGAGTAAGGTCAGAGTTGATTTTGGTGCAGGACAGCGTGTTAATTTGGAGCGGGTGAAGGGGATCGAACCCTCGTATGCAGCTTGGGAAGCTGCCGTTCTACCATTGAACTACACCCGCGTGTAAAATGCGGCGCGCATTCTAACACGGACAATACTCGCAGTGATTAACTTAACCATTAACGGCGCAAGCCGCAGCTTCCCCGCCGCACTCAATGTCGCCGAACTCATCGAGCAATTAGGCTATACAGGCAAACGTATCGCACTGGAACGCAATGGTGCCATCGTGCCGCGCAGTACCTATGCGACGGTGCAATTAGCCGACGGCGATAAGCTCGAAGTGGTGGTGGCGGTCGGCGGCGGTTAAATCGGCACTCATTTACCTCCGTTATGATTTCCTAAATCCCCATCCTAACTCCTAAAAAACATGAACGATAATCTCATCATTGCTGGTAAAACTTATTCTTCGCGCCTGCTGGTTGGTACGGGAAAATATAAAGATTTCACTGAGACGCGCGCGGCGTTGGATGCCAGTGGCGCGCAAATTGTGACGGTGGCAATCCGCCGCACCAACCTCGGACAAAACGCTAACGAGCCGAATTTGCTTGATGCCGTGCCGATGTCGAAATTCACTTATTTGCCCAACACGGCGGGCTGCTATACCGCCGACGACGCGGTGCGCACTTTGCGCTTGGCGCGTGAATTATTAGATGGACATTCCTTGGTCAAACTCGAAGTATTGGGCGACCCGCAATCGCTTTATCCCAATGTCATCGAAACCCTTGCTGCCGCGAAAACGCTGGTGGCAGAGGGCTTTCAAGTGATGGTCTATACCTCGGACGATCCGATTATCGCGAAACAATTAGAAGATATTGGCTGCGTCGCCATCATGCCGCTGGCATCGTTAATCGGGTCGGGCATGGGCATTTTGAATCCGTGGAATTTGCAACTCATCATGGACAGAGTCAGTGTGCCAGTGATTGTCGATGCGGGTGTCGGCACGGCATCGGACGCGGCAATCGCCATGGAACTGGGCTGCGCGGGGGTGTTAATGAACACCGCGATTGCGGGGGCAAAAAATCCTGTGCTGATGGCAAGTGCCATGAACAAAGCCGTGCAAGCGGGACGTGAGGCATTCCTTGCGGGACGGATGCCGAAAAAATTGTATAGCGCAACGCCGAGTTCACCGACCACAGGCATGATTGCGAAAATCTAATCGCGTCAATCGCCTTGAATGCCTATTTATTCAAGGCGCGTAGCGGCTTAAATAGCGCGTTTATAATCGCGCCCGTTTTATTAAACCGATTGTTTTCAATTCTTAAAATTAAGGAGTCATAACATGAAACACATTTTGCAATTAGCTGCGGCAACTTTAACCTTGGTGTGCGCCTCCGCAGCTGCGCAAGACGGCACATTTGACCCGCGCGCGTTAGCGATGGGCGGTACAGGCGTGACCACCTCGGACAATAGCAACGCGGTGTTTCATAACGCAGCGATGTTGGCTTCGAGCAAACACGACGACAGCTTTTCTTTGGAAACGCCGATTATTGCAGTGCGTTTGCTCGACCCGCAAAGTTTGCAAAATGACAGCAACACTTTGAGCACCAACGCTAACGCCTTGACGAATGCTTTGACTGCTTTTAACAACAGCCAAGCAGCGGGTAATGCAGCGCAAGCGCAAATTGATGCGGGTACGGCGGGTGCAGCCTTAGCGAGATTTAGTAACAGCTTAGTGGCTGTCAATAGCAAAACCCTGTCGGGCAATGCCTTGGCGGGTATGGTGTTGGCGGTACCTAGCAATCGTTATGCGTTCTCGTTTTATAGCGATGCGCGCGCGGAGCTGGGTGCGCAATTTAATTACGCCGCAGGCGACCAAGTCACTATTAACAACTTGGCAGCTAATTTGACTCAGTGTTCGGCTGGTACAGCCGCTGCTTGTCAGGCTGCGAATAACGCGGCTGCGGGCGGCAAAGTGGCGGGTTTAACCTCTAGCATGGATGTGCGGGGGGTCGTCGCTAAAGATTTTGGTTTGGGCGTGGCGCGTCACTTCGATAATTTCTACGATTTGGATATTGGTATCGTGCCGAAATTTACCATGTACAGCACCTATGATTTCAAACAACAGGCGCAGGGCAATACCAAAATTGCGTTAAACCAAGGCAAAAAAGATTTCAGCGCGTTTAGCATGGACGTGGGCGCGGCGAAGACTTTTCAGCGCGAAGCCGATACCCAAATCAAAGCAGGTTTAGCAATTAAAAATTTGATTCCGAGCAGTGGCACCACCGTGTTGGGCAATCGTATCGAAGCCAAACCGCTGGCGACCGTGGGCGTGAGTTACGAAACTGCTAAAACCAGCTCTGGCATTGATTTGGATTTAACGCCGAACAAAGCACTGATGACAGGCTTTAACAAAGATGCGCAGTACCTGCGTTTGGGTGCGGAGTTTGACGCATGGCGTTGGGCGCAAATTCGTATCGGCTATCGCCATGACATCAAAGGCAACTACCCTGGTCTGCCTTCAATCGGCTTAGGTTTGTCGCCATTTGGCATACATGCTGATTTGTCGGTTGCTGCGGCGAGTAAAAAAGAAGCCGCGATTAGTCTGCAAACAGGCTTCCGTTTCTAAGCAAGCTGCATCCAGCGCGCAGACAGGTTAAAATTAGCCCATCTGCGACATCAACAACGGCGGGCTTTCCCGCCGTTTTTATTTTTGGAAACTGTGATGAATGAATCTACCAAACGCCCTCTCCCAGAGAGCCCCCTATCCAACTTTCCCCCGCAAGCGGGAGAAAGAGCAAACGAATCGCTACGCGACGTTCAAGTGAATCGCCATATCCGTAGCTTTGTGCGTCGCCAAGGTCGCTTATCGGTGGCGCAACATCGCGCGGTCGATACTTTGTTGCCGCGCTTTGGCATTGCATACGTCGCGCAGCCATTGGATTTGACAGCGGCTTTTGCGCGCACTGCGCCGAAAATTTTGGAGATTGGTTTTGGCATGGGCGACAGCACCGCGACCATCGCGTTGGACAATCCCACTAACGATTATTTGTGTTTGGAGGTGCATACGCCGGGCGTGGGTAATCTGCTTAAGCTGATTGATGCGCAAGGCATTGCCAACATTCGCATCATCCAACACGATGCAGTCGAAGTGCTGCGCGACATGCTGGCAGATGGTAGTTTAGATGGTGTGCATATTTTCTTTCCCGACCCGTGGCACAAAGCGCGGCACAACAAACGTCGCCTGATTCAAACGCCATTTATTGCCGCTTTGGTGCAAAAAATAAAAGTCGGCGGCTACATTCACGTCGCCACCGATTGGCAAAATTATGCCGAGCAAGTGCTGCAAGTTTTATCGGATGAGCCGTTGTTGCAAAACACCGTTGCCGACTACGCGCCCCGTCCTGACTATCGCCCGCTGACCAAGTTTGAAAAACGTGGCTTGAATTTAGGTCATGGGGTGTGGGACTTAGTCTTCACTCGCGTTTAGGAAATCGTTATGTCTAACTTAACCCGCCGCGATTTTCGCACCCTCGCCCTTGCTGCTTTAGGCGGAGCCTTGGAATTTTACGACTTCATTATTTTTGTGTTTTTCGCGCTGGTCATCGGCAAGTTATTTTTCCCCGCCGACATGCCCGAATGGTTACGCCAATTACAGACCTTCGGCATCTTCGCGGCAGGCTATTTAGCGCGTCCCTTGGGCGGCATTGTGATGGCGCATTTTGGTGATTTATTGGGGCGCAAAAAAATGTTCACCTTGAGCATTTTGCTGATGTCCGTGCCGACTTTCGCGATTGGTTTATTGCCCACTTATGCAGTCATCGGCATCTGGGCACCGCTGTTATTATTGGCGTTGCGCGTGATGCAGGGCGCAGCTATCGGCGGCGAAGTGCCGGGCGCGTGGGTGTTTGTTGCCGAACATGTGCCGCCGCGTCATGTCGGCTTCGCTTGCGGCACGCTGACGGCGGGATTAACGGGCGGAATTTTGTTGGGTTCATTAGTGGCAACGGCGGTGAATCGCAGCTACAGCCCCGCCGAATTGTTGAGTGAAGGCTGGCGCGTGCCGTTTATCATCGGCGGAATTTTCGGTTTTGTCTCGGTGTGGTTGCGTCAATATCTGCACGAAACCCCCGTGTTCAAAGAGCTGCAAGCCCAAGCGGCACTCGCCGACGAGCTGCCCTTAAAGCAAGTCATCCGCGCGCATCGTCCCGCGATTGTGTTGACCATGTTGCTGACTTGGCTGCTCTCAGCGGCGATTGTGGTGATGATTTTAATGACCCCGACGCTGCTGCAAAAACTGTACGCCATTCCCGCCACCACCGCCTTGCAAGCCAACAGCGTGGCGATTGTATTTTTGAGCATCGGCTGTGTGGTATTCGGCGCGTTAGCAGATCGTTTCGGCGCGGGACGCTTGTTGATGCTGGGCTGCGTGATGTTGGGCTTCACTGCGCTGTTGCTGTATCAGCAAATGCGCGTCGCCCCTGAAAATATTTATGCCTTGTACGCGCTGTGCGGATTTTTTGTCGGCGTAATCGGCATCGTGCCCAGCGTCGCTGTGCAAGCCTTTCCGCCCGTGGTACGTTTTTCGGGTTTATCGTTTTCTTACAATGTTGCCTACGCGATTTTTGGCGGACTCACGCCGATTTTAATCAGCCTTGCCCTCCCCCTAGACCCACTCGCGCCTGCACATTATGTCGTCGCCTTGAGCGTGTTAGGCGTGGGGATAGGCGCACTGTTGTGGTGGCGCACGCCACGCGCATCCTCACATCCAATCATTTAGGAGTTCGCACTGTGTTCAAACTTTCCCCCACGCTTGCCCAATGCTTACTCATTAGCCTGTGCGCCATGCCTGTGCTAGCACACGCGGCGGCTATCGAAAAACTCAAAACTTTTATCGCTGCGACGCATTCTGCACAGGCGAATTTTACGCAGGAAGTGCGCGATCAAAACGGCAAGCGCGTGCAGAGTGCGGCGGGCGTGATGCAGTTTCAGCGACCCGGAAAATTCCGTTGGGCGTACCAAAAACCGTATGAGCAACTTATCGTCGGCGACGGTGCAAGATTTTGGTTGTACGACGTGGATTTGAATCAAGTCACGGTGAAAAAATTAGATGCCGCACTGGGTAGCAGTCCCGCCGCGCTGTTGTCGGGCAGCAACGAAATCGAACGCGGTTTTAATCTCAAAGAAGACGGCGCGAGCGATAGTCTGGAATGGCTGCAAGCCAGCGCGAAAGCCAGTGACACCAGCTTCGACAAAATCCGCATGGGCTTTAACGCGCAGTCGGAATTAGTGGTGATGGAATTGAACGATGCCTTCGGTCACAAAACAGTATTACGCTTTAGCAATATGCAGCACAACCCAAAATTTCCCAGCACGCAATTTCATTTCACCCCGCCATCAGGCGCGGATGTGCTGGGCGAATAAGCGAATAAAGATAGCGATTTATTTTTGCGCGGCTTGCAGTTTTAGCACCACGGCATCGGCTTGAATTTGTATCGCAGTGATGTCGATTTGATTTCCTGCAAAACGTAGTTCATCGGTTTGAAAACGATATAACGGCGTGCTGTTGAGATACTCGCGCAGCAGGGTGTTGAGGAAGGGGCGCAGCATCTCGGCGGCGGCTGCATCGGTGCTGATTTGTAACGCGTCTAGCTGCGCATCCTGCATATAAATCGCGTGCTCCGCGCGGTCGTAACGCAAGCTGCCACTCACGCTAAATTGTCCCGTCACAGCATCCATCAACAGCGAATGCGCGGCAATATCACCCACTAGTTCGACTCGATTTTTGTCCGCTAATAAATTGAGCACGGGTGTGTTCATGCGCACGCTAAACAAGCCTTTGCCGACCTCGCGTTGCAGCGGAAAAGACTGCTGGAGTTTGTTCACCAGCTTACTTTTCGGTACGGCGTATTGATTGGGAATCAGCGCGGCACAGGCAGCCAGCCCTAATGCAGCAAGGATGGCACTCAGCAACAGCAAACGATTTTTCATGGTGAACTCCGTGCCTTAAGCAATTTTTGGGGTGAGGCAAACTACATCGGCATTTTGCGCGCGATGGCGTAGCGCATGATCCATCAACACCAATGCCAGCATGGCTTCAGCGATGGGGGTGGCACGAATGCCGACGCATGGATCATGGCGACCTTCGGTGCTGACCGTCACCGCTTCGCCCGCTTTATTGATGGAGTTGCGTTCCAGACGAATGCTTGAAGTCGGCTTAATTGCGTAATGCGCAACGATGTCTTGGCCTGTCGAAATGCCGCCCAACACGCCGCCTGCGTGATTGCTTAAAAAGCCGTGTGGCGTGAGTTCGTCGCCGTGTTCGCTGCCACGCTGCGTGACGCAATTAAAGCCCGCGCCAATTTCCACGCCTTTCACCGCGTTAATGCCCATCAACGCGTGTGCGATGTCGGCATCAATGCGGTCAAACACGGGCTCGCCCCAACCCACTGGCACGCCGTGCGCCACCACCGCCAACTTCGCGCCGATGGAGTCGCCTGATTTACGCAGCGCGTCCATATAGCTTTCCAGTTGCGGCACGAAGCTCGCATCCGTGACAAAAAAACTATTATTTTCGGCATGTAAATCGTCCCAGTTTTTGAACGGGATTTTGATCTCGCCCAGTTGTACTAAATAGCCGCGCACTAACACGCCATATTTTTCCGACAACCATTTTTTCGCAATCGCGCCAGCCGCCACGCGCGCTGCGGTCTCGCGCGCCGAAGCCCTCCCGCCACCGCGTGGGTCGCGGATGCCAAATTTTTGCCAGTAAGTGTAGTCCGCGTGACCGGGGCGGAAAGTGTCGGCGATGCTGCCGTAATCTTTGCTGCGCTGATCTTCGTTGCGGATTAACAGCGCGATGGGGGTGCCCGTGGTTTTGCCTTCATACACGCCCGACAAAATTTCTACCGTGTCAGATTCGCGGCGTTGCGTAACGTGGCGCGAGGTGCCCGGTTTGCGGCGGTCGAGGTCGAGCTGTAAATCAGCGGCGCATAAATCCATGCCAGGCGGGCAACCATCGACGATGCAGCCAATCGCAGCACCATGCGATTCGCCAAATGAGGTGACGCTAAACGAACTACCAAAGGTGTTTCCCGACATATCTAGACCGCCAAATTTGTGCAAAAAAAAGTCGCGCAGTTTAACATAGCCGTTCGTATCAATAATGAGGGCGACCAGATGCAAACCATGTTAGCGACCAGTGCAGGAAAAATAGATGTATTCCATGTGCGCGATTTGAACATTCCCGAAGTGGTGTCGCCCTATCAACTGCGCGTCAAACTCGCCGCCGCAGGCATCAATCCGCTCGATGCAAAACTACGCGCCAAACCGATTTATTACCCTGACCGTTTACCCGCGATTTTGGGTTGCGATGGCGCGGGGGTGGTGGATGAAATTGGTGACGCGGTTACCCGCTTTAAGGTTGGCGACATGGTGTATTTCAACAACGGCGGCATCGGCTTGGATGCGGGCTGTTATGCCGAGTACACCACGGTGCATGAAGATTGTTGCGCCGCCAAGCCCGCTAATTTGAGTATGCAAGACAGCGCGGCGTTGCCTTTGGTGCTGATTACCGCATGGGAAGCGTTAATCGAAAAAGCCAATCTGCAAGCGGGGCAAACGATTTTGATTCATGGTGGTGCTGGCGGGGTGGGGCATATCGCCGTGCAACTGGCGCATCATTTAGGTGCGCGCGTTGCGGTAACGGTCAGCGATGACAAAAAAGCTGCCCTCACCCAAGCCTTGGGCGCGGAAAAAATCATCCGCTACAAAAAACAAGATTTCGTTGCAGAGGTGATGGCGTGGACAGACAAACAAGGTGTGGATGTGGTGCTGGACACGGTCGGCGGCGATACCTTTATCAAGTCCTTAGCGGCGACTAAAGTAGGCGGAAAAGTTGTCACCATCATGGCAACACCGATGACCGTTGCCGACGCGCAAGTGGCACGCTTGCGTAATTTAACCGTGTGTTACGAGCTGATGCTCACCCCACAACTGATGAAGCTGCACGACCAACGTATCCGCCAACGCAAAATTTTAGAAGATGGCGCAAAGCTGATTGAAGCAGGCAAGTTGGGTGTGTTGGTGTCGCGCCAACTTCCGCTAGTCGAAGTCGGGCAAGCGCATAAGCTCATCGAACAGGGCGGTGTAATGGGCAAAATCATTGTCACCATGGGACTGTTTTCCGTTCCTTAATTTCATTTGCAATGTTCTTCATCGACACGCATTGCCATCTCGATGCCGCAGAATTTGGCGGCACGCAATTCCAGCTCATTAGCGACGCGCTGACGCAACAGGTCACGACCATCGTCGTGCCTAGCGTAGCGGCGCACAACTTTGCAGCGGTGCGCGCACTGGCTCAACAGCACGCAACTTGCGCTGCCGCTTACGGCATCCATCCGCTGTATGTCGCGCAAGCAACGCATGACGATTTGCACACTTTGCGCGCATTTTTGCGTGAGGGTGAGGCGGTTGCCGTAGGTGAAATTGGCTTGGATTTTTATGTAGCAAATGTTGACGCAGCGCAGCAACAATTTTTCTTCGCCGAACAATTAAAACTGGCGCGCGAGTTTGATTTACCCGTGTTGCTGCATGTGCGCAAAGCGGTCGATGCGGTGCTGCAAAATTTGCGCCAGCATAAAGTGCGCGGCGGCATCGCGCACGCGTTTAACGGCAGCCGTTCACAAGCCGATGCGCTGATTAAGCTGGGTTTTAAGCTCGGCTTTGGCGGCGCGATGACGCATAACCGCGCCTTGCGCATCCGTGAATTGGCGGCGACTTTGCCGTTGGACAGCATTGTGCTGGAAACCGATGCGCCTGATATGCCACCCGCTTTTTTAGTGCGTGGCGAAGCTAACAAACCAGAATATTTACCGCGCATCGCGCAGACTTTGGCAGCGTTGCGCGGCATCTCCTTAGAGCAAGTTGCTGAAGCCACCACGCACAACGCCTTAAGTGTTTTAGCTTTGCTGCGTCGTTAAAAACATTCCGTCCGTATAATGGCGCGCTATCAATTTTGACTCCTGCGCCATGACATTTAAGCTCCCTCCCCAGTTTGAACGTACCCAAATTTTGCTCGGTGACGAGGGCATCAACGCCTTACGCTGCAAGCATGTGTTTGTCGCAGGTTTAGGCGGCGTGGGTTCGTATTGCACCGAAGCCTTGGCGCGCGCAGGCATCGGGCGGCTGACCTTGATGGATCATGACGTGGTGGCAATCAGCAATATCAATCGCCAATTACCCGCCTTGCTCTCTACGGTTGGGCAGTCCAAAGCCGAGTTGATGAAAGCTCGTATCGCCGACATCAATCCAGATTGTGAAGTGGTTCTAATTAGAACTTTTTTAGGTCCCGAAAACGTCCATGAATTGGTGCCGCACGACTGCGATTTTGTGATTGATTGCATTGATTCGATGAACTGCAAAGTCGCGTTGGTGACGCACAGTTTGTCGCTGGGACTGAACGTCGCATCGAGCATGGGCGCGGGCAATAAACTCGACCCGTCGCGCATCCGCGTTGCCGACATCAGCACCACCAGCATCTGCCCGTTAGCCCGCGAAATGCGCCGCCGCTTGCGCGAAGAGGGCATTCAAGATGGCGTGCTGACCGTCTATACCGACGAACATCCGCGCCCACCGTTACCGCCGCAACCCGTTGATCGCGGTCGTCCACGCTCGGTGAACGGCACGATTAGTTATATGCCACCGATTTTCGGTTTTATGTTGGCGGGTGCGGTGATCAATCGCCTATTGCTTAGCTAATTCGCCGCAGCAATAGCCACACGCCCAAGCCACTTTCGAGCAAATATACAAAGCTAGACACGCCGTGCAGTAATTTGAATTGCGCCGCGTTGACGCTGTGCATCACGTCTTGCGGCAAGACTTGCAGCTTTAATGCCGCCATCAGGGGTGATAAGCCGAATTGAATAATGACGCTCAACAGCAACATCGCGCTAATCAGCCACAGATTTTTACGCGCCGCCGTCGTACTCACCAAGCGTTGTTGCCCCCACAGCAGCGCGCCGCACACCAAAGCGACATAGCTAAACACATGGAAAATTTCTCCCGCCAAGCTGCCCGCTAATTGCTTGTCGGGCAAACTATGGAACAACACGGGCACAACTAAATAGCCAATCAGCAGCAGACCGCCGACCCACAGCGTCAGGGCGATGGCGGCAAATCTATTCAGCGTATTTTTCAACATGACCCACCCTTTTTGCGCATAAAAAATCAATAAACAGCGCGTTTAACCTTCCCGATTGCGCATGTGATCGGCGACTTTAGCGAATGCCTCAGACAGCTCGCGGCGCAAGGCAACATCGCTGACCACTTCATCCAGCGCACGATTCATGCACAGCATCCACTGGTCGCGTTCTGCGTTGCCGATAGCAAAAGGCAAATGCCGCGCGCGCAAACGCGGATGACCATATTCTTCGACGAATAATTGCGGCCCGCCCATCCAACCCGATAAAAATTTATACAGTTTGTCTTCGGCACTTTGCAGATGTGGCGCGTGCATTTTGCGAATGCCGTACACCTCCGGCAGCTCGTCCATGACTTGATAAAAGCGGACCACCAACGCGCGAACTTGTGCTGCCCCGCCGATGCGGTGGTAATGGGTGAGTTCGTTGTTCATCGTTACCACTCTCTAAAAGATAAGCCGAGACCTAAAGTGGTCTGGCGATAGTTGTAATCAATCAGGCTTTCACCGTAGCCGTGACCGAGTTGCAAATGCACCCGCGCTGACTTGCCGATATGCAGCGGTGTCGCCCAATCGAGCTGCGCAAAACCGCGATTGTTATGAGTTTGCAAATTGTTGCGCAGCAGCAAGGACGCAGCTTGCGAACGGTCGGCGGTTTCCCAACGCAGCACCATATCGGCAATGCCTAAGTAATGCGTGATGTTAGGGTTGTCGTCATTCGCTTTGTTTTCAGGAATGCGCCACCAAGCGCGCGTCAGAATCGAAGTGCGGTTGTTCCACTCCCAGCCGCCCAAGGCATATAGGCGATTCCAACTGCGCGAATCGGGCAGCGACCTACCGTTGGATTGATGCTCGATGCCTAAGTTAATCAGCTTCAAACCGCTCGTCTGATTGGTACCAAAAGTCAGCAGCAATTCGGGCGAATAATTGGTTTCGCGAAACGGCGAGGAGTTGCGCGTATTCAAAATTTGCCAGTGCGATTGCTGCGTATATGCGCCCCACATGCGGATGGTCTTCAGCCCGAACAAATTGATGTTGCGCTGCTCGCCGATGTCGGCTTTAACGCTGATTAAATACTTGGCTTCGACGTGGTCGCTATCTATCGGCAGCAAGGTGCGATGTAACGGCGCGCCAGAGTCTGGCAAGGCGTTCGGCTTGTTGCTATCGCGTAGCAATAAATAATTTTGGCGATACGGTTGCAAGCGTCCCAGCTTGCTCTCGTCGTCATTATTTTCATCATCCAAATTCCACACGCGGGTCAGATAGGAACGCTCCACATGTTGCGCGGTGTAGCTCGGCACGCGCACCTGTGCGGGCATCGCATCGTCATAACATTTCAGTCGTGCGCTATCTTGTTGCGGAAATTTTTCTAAGCAAGTAGGCAAGGTGTCGCATAAGGCGGTGTCGCTCAAAGCTAAGCACAGCAAGGCTGTCAGGGCGCGCTTCATTTCAACCAACCTTTGCGATAAAACAGGGTGAACGGAATTGCCACCGATGCCAGCATCAAGCCTAAGGCAAAACCATAGCCATTGAGCCAGTCCAATTCGGGCATGTGCTTAAAGTTCATACCGTAAATCGAGGCGATTAAAGTGGGCGGCAATAGTGCCACCGACGCGACCGAAAACAGCCGCACGATTTTGTTTTGATTGATGTTGATAAAACCCACCGTGGCGTTCATCAAAAAGTTAATTTTGTCGAACAAAAAAGTGGTGTGTCCATCCAGCGAATCTATATCTTGTAAAGTCAAACGGGCTTCATCCAACTGCGCATTGCTCAATAATTTACTGCGCATTAGAAATGACATGGCGCGTCGCGTGTCCATCAAATTACGCCGAATTCGCCCGTTCAAATGCTCCGCCTTAGCGATGCTCGCCAGCACTTCGGCGGCGGCTCTATCGTGCAAATTTTGCCCCAATACTTTGCTGCTGGTCGCGCCCAAATCGGCATATACCGTTTCCAGTGCGTCCGCCGAAAACTCTACATCCGAACCATATAAATCAATCAACACATCGAGGCTGTTATCCAACAAATCAGGCTGCGTGTGAGCATGTAAACGGAAGTTGGCGAACACAGGTAAATCAACTTCATGCACGCTAAACAACACATTATTTGCCAACACAAACGCCACAATCACGCTGGGCGTATCGGCATCCGTGCCAGACAAAAAATCCGAGCGCAAATGCACTTCGTGTTGCTCTTCATAAAAACGTGCGCTGGCTTCGATGTCGCGCAA
>JARCRQ010000004.1 GCA_029850585.1 Sideroxydans sp. | reverse complement strand
GTTCTGATTTCTCTGATTAACGGTGTCCCTCGTTGTATTCGCTCCGTTCCAACACATACTTCACATCGAAATCCAGCACGCGGGCGGCGAGGCGGTCAATTGTGAAACGAGTGGTATTTTTGCGCTCATCGTGGTCGTCGCTTGCCTCATCATTACGCTCCAAATCGGGGTGTTCTTTTTTAAGCAGCTCGCGCACCGTTTCTAAATGTCCCCGTCCCACTTTGCTTTGATTGTGACGAAACGCCTCGGCAGCCGCAACCAGATAGCGGTCAAGTTGCGAGGCAAAAGTTGCGTCTAGCAAATTAATTTTGGCTGCGGGTGGGACGTTACCGTTGTAGCCTGTGGTCGGCATGGCAGTCCAGCTATTGAAGTGGCTGCGAATGCGGTCGATTAAAATTGCCGCGCTGTAGGGTGAGGGGACGGCAATCATTGGGGCAGCAGCAACGCCTGGAATAAAGTCATTCTCATGCAATCGTTCGCCTAGCTCTAAAACTTCACCATCTGGCGCAAAACCAGGAAAGCCAAGATGCCCCGTCCCTCCTCCTTGTATTTGCGCCAAAATCAATCCAGGTAAATCCTGACTAAGCAAAC
The DNA here is from genome assembly GCA_029850585.1 of Sideroxydans sp. Classification (GTDB taxonomy): domain Bacteria; phylum Pseudomonadota; class Gammaproteobacteria; order Burkholderiales; family Gallionellaceae; genus Gallionella. The sequence continues at coordinate 4,896 of JARCRQ010000004.1, read as the reverse complement.
CGAAGCCAGTCAATAGTGTTCCTGGACGGATGCCAATAAGCAAATCAGTTCGCTCATCGTCATAATCATAATTCCAGCTGATATTGAGTGCCTTTTTTGGCGCGCGCGCACCCATACCATACCAATTAGCGTTCGGTACAGTCAGTGCAGACTCAAACGAATCTAGCTGATTCGCCCCTTCTGTAATTGAGCTTGTCCCCACCATGCTGGTGCTGGCAGGCAAGCCAAAAAGACGTAAATCTACAATAGACTGCTTTGCTTTTGCGCCATTAAATAAGCTGTATCGGTAGCGAATCTGTCCACCCTCAACTTGTTTGAGATAGGAGGTTAATTTCGGCTCAATTTTAGTAGCAGGGATGAACGGTATTTGCACCAAGGGATCATTAGCTCCGCCGCCCTCACGATAACTAAATAGGTAATCCCCTGTGCTTTGGTTAAACACGACCCCTTCACCTGATAGCAGTAACGCGTACGAGCTTGCACAAAATAAAGTGCTTAACAACAAAATAATTAAAGTGATTTTTTTCATGTTTTACTCCTTGCGCCCAGACAATCGAATGTGAAAATGCTCGTTAGTTGTAGCCAGGCTTTCGTGCAGGTAGGAACGTCCTGGTTCAGCATCAAGCATCTCTATGAATTTATTTTTTATTCGCCCCCTTGGTATGTTGCCTAGCGCATTATTGGCGCGCACGTCCACCACTGAGCCACGTCGATGTTCAACATGAGGATTAGCCCAAGGATATAATGTTTTACACACAGGCACTGCACAAACATCCAATACCCCACCCCACGGCAAGCTGGCATCGTTCAGATGTAATACGCGCGGCGTTGCTGATGCGGCGCGAGATAAATTAACCAGATTTATGAGATAAACAGCTCAAAACTTAATTTGTAATTAGTACAAATGAATTGTATAGATTAAAAACAATAATTGACTTGGCTTTTTAAGCCAAAAGAGCGTTCATGCAGGTGTCGATTAAACATCTTAAGGAGCGCAACATGGCAGCTAATCAAAACCCAGAAATTACTGAAGCGAATTACAATCAATTTATCACCGAGCTCACTGGGCTGACTCGCAAGTATGGGGTGGCAATCAAATCAATCGGTGGGGTTATGGTTGCGGAGCAGCTTACCGATTTTAGCAATGTCACCTATGATGCAGACCTAAGCAGCGGTGACATTTATCCACTCAACATCAATTAACACCTAGTTGTCGAATAAGAAAAAACCGCCCAATTTGGGCGGTTTTTATTTGCTACATTACTTTGAATACAGCTCTCAACATCTATCAAATCCAGCCCGTTCTAAGCAGCTAGCATCGGCTGGGGTGACCACCCAGTATTCACCGACCAACTCACCCAGCACGATGCAGTGAAGTTTAACGCAGTGGTCAATATAGTTTCTGGCCAGCGCGAGGTTATGAAATACGGTGATGTGAGCTTTGACGATGGCTTTGACGTTTGGATGAATCATTGGGCTACTCCTGATTGTGGCTGGGACAACCGCAGTAACGCTCTGTTGCCAAGACACAGCAAGTCAAATATCAGACTTGCTCAGTCTGAATATACAACTGATGAAGCCAACCGTTCACGTAGCACATAGCCTTCCAACGCCCATATCTTCTGTTTCGCATTATCGCGGGCAATCTTGCGACCCAGTTCCACATCGAAGTTTTCAGGGCTGGCACACGCGCTTTCGCCGGTGACGGTATAGCCGTTGGCGAGTGTCAGGCAGCAGATGGTGAGGGTTGTACCGAGGAAGACGTGATAATCCTCGCCGACAATCACTTCATCGATACGCGCGGGCGTGATGCGCGGGGCAGTTAGCCCCTTGGCTAGTATTTCTTGTTCTACTGCTTTTCCGTCAGACATGATATTTCCTTTCAATCCCCCCGCTTTCAAAGGCGGCGGGGTTTCGCCTTTTAACCAGTTACCAGTTCCGAATAATCAGTTCTGCTGTCTTGCCGGACTTGCCCGAACCCGCCAGCGTGTAGGTGATGTCCACGCTCTCCATATTCAGCTCAGCGAAGGCTGTGCGCATTTCGGGGATGTCGTTGACGCTAATCACCATCTTGCCTTTGATGGTCTTCGCCAGCTCCGCCATGCGGTCATACTGCGCGAGATCGAAGTCCACGCCGTAGCCGGCTGTTCCCCAGTACGGCGGGTCGCAATAAAACAAGGTGTGTTTGCGGTCGTACTTGGTGATGCACTTGTCCCAGTCCAGATGCTCAATAAAGGTCTGCGACAGGCGCAGGTGTGCTTGGCTGAGGTCTTCTTCTAGGCGTAATAGGTTGAGACGAGGTGCGGCGGTGGTGGCTGTGCCGATGCTCTGGCCGCTGACTCTGCCGCCAAAGGCATTCTTTTGCAGGTAGAAGAAACGCGCGGCGCGCTGGATGTCGGTGAGGGTTTCTTCTGGTGTATCTTGCAGCCATTTGAACATTTGGCGGCTAGTCAACGACCATTTGAATTCCCTTATAAACTCTTCCAAATGGTGTTTAACGACGCGATAAAGATTGACCAGTTCGCCGTTGATGTCGTTGAGGACTTCGACTTTGGTTTGTTCCTTTAGAAAATAAATGGCGGCTGCGCCGCAGAATGGTTCGACGTAGCAAGTGTGGGCTGGGAACAGCGGAATGATGCGTTTTGCCAAGCGGCGTTTGCCGCCTATCCAAGGAATGATGGGAGCGAAGTTGGTTTTGTTCATGTGCAAACCTTTCTTAATAGGTAAAAAAATTGCTAAGATTCGCCCGCCGCGTCGACGTGGTAGGGAGTCTTAGGTTTTGGCTCACAGCGATAATCTGTGGGTTAAAGTGACCGAGACCATGTTGACGCAGGATCTCGGTCGCTCTCTTTCTGAATTTCTGATTCGTTGCGTAACTACACTCCGATTGAGTGCTTGCAATAGTCTTTCTGTAGCCAATCCAATAAGCGACACAGCACACACGCCCAGCCGCGCCCTTCACGTTGCAAACGCCCTGCGCGGCTACTGATAGTTTCATCCTCATTGCCGCCCGTGGTGGCGTTGGCCAGTTGGTCAAAGGCAATGGCGATATGCCAAGGGCGCGTGCCATGCGGGGCGAACACGATACACACCAGCATCCATGTGGCGGCAAGCATCGCGCCGCCTACCCCAAGCAGTAAGAACACCAGCAGCAATAAACGACGTTTGAGTGATGCAATAAGCGTATTCATAGTCACACCTTGGGCAGTGCAGCAATCGCAGCCAGTGCAGCGGCTTTGTTGGCAGCCTGTGCCGCATCAAGAGAAGCTTGGTCAGTGGCAGCAGTGAGCGCGGCTTTGGCACTCGTGCGCAGGCTGTCAGCCAAACCCACCAGCCCCGCGAACTTGGCAGCATTGGCTTGCACCTTGGTAGCCCATGTTGCTTTGGCTGTATCGGCAGCGGAGACTTGCGCAGCGGTTGCACCTGCTGGAGCGATCAGGCCGAGAGCCGTCATAAAAGCGATGCCCTCTGCGCTGACAGTTGCCTTAGCGATCACCGCATTGGCGGTGGTGAGTTTCATCGCCCAACTATCCTTCTCGACCTGCGTAGGATTGCCTGCGAGCTGCTGCACAGTGTTGGCGTGAAAGGTATCGACGGCAGTCAATGCGGCGGTCTGATTGGCAGAGAATTGTGCGGCGATTTGCGCGGGTGTCGGCGTGGGTTTCGTTATAACCAAACTGGCTGGCAATGCGCCAAGCTCAGTGATCTGCACCGGCACGCCCGTAGTTTTTTCATAGACCGTTTGTCCGCGATAGTCAGCTACAACCGACCATGCTCCTGTTGCAAATACCGCCACCTCATTGGCTTTAACGGCAGGCAATGCCATGCCTGTAGCAAGAGCAGGAATCATGAATGTACCCGGTTCAAGCGGTGATTCGTCGGCAGTTGTTGTATTGAGATACTCCCCTGTGGTTGGGCTGTAGTTGTGAATTTTCATGACGGTCTCCGATTAGTATTTGATGCAGGACAACAGCGCAACGTTGCGAGGACGAACTTTGTATCGCGTAAATGCTCGTCCCATTCCTGCATACCCGACAGAGCTGTTGTGTGTCCCGGATGCGTAAGGATTCTCGGTGTTATCCATTATCAGGTCCACAGCTTGAAACACTTGGTTATCAATACCCGTCGCATCTTGGAATGAGCCCAGAACACGACCAATATCTACGCCGCGCGCATCATCGAATCCACGTAGGAATTCGCCGCGCAGATCAGGCAATGCGAATGTAGTGAGGCCATCACCAATGCCGAAGGTCGTGCCGATGGCCGCAAACAAGTTGGCATAAGTAGCGCGTGAAATGAGTGCCCCATTAGCTTTCAGGTATCCAGCTGGAGCTGTGGGGCGCGCAAAGAAAGCGACATGGCCAGCTTCTTGAGCCAAGTACATGCCACCGCCGACCAGATCCAGCGAGAAAACTTTTGTCCACACTGGCTGTGTGCTTGCTGCCCCAGTGGGCGCGCTCCAAAACTCTTTCGTCCCCGCCACGTCGTGGGTCTTTTCCAGCCAGCAAATATCGGCAATGTCGCGTCCCGCCCAGATACCCGTCACTGGATCGATAGCGCAGTTGTACACCGTGCAAATCTCGATACCACCCACTGTGGCGGCGTTGGTGATGTCCACATACTCGCGCACCAAGCCGCCACCCAGTGCCGTCAGCGAGCGGGTTAAGCCTGCGAAGTTTTGTTGGATGGGGGATGTGCCGTTTTTGGCGAGATAAATGGCATCTAGAGCGAGCTTGAGCTGGTTGAGCGCAAGGTGGTTCGGCGCAATGCCCGCTGCGCTAATAACTGCCAGCAGCTCTTCCACCAGCTGGTGCATCATGTAGGGTCCTGGCACGGTTGGCATCGCCCCTGCCGCAGGGTTGCCGCGCGAGGGGAAGCCTATCGAGGGGACAGTGG
>JARCRQ010000003.1 GCA_029850585.1 Sideroxydans sp. | reverse complement strand
CCGGAAGAACTCCGCGTCGCGATTGTTGATGGTCAAAAACTGATTGATCTAGACATTGAAATTGCTGGTAAAGAGCAACAAAAAAGCAATATCTACAAAGCCGTTATCACCCGCATCGAGCCTAGTTTAGAAGCCTGTTTCGTCGAATACGGTGGCAATCGCCACGGTTTCTTGCCCTTCAAAGAAGTGTCCCCGCAATACTTCCAACCTGGTTGCCCTAGCCGTCCTTCGGTTAAAGAAGCGTTGAAGGAAGGTCAGGAATTATTAGTTCAAGTTGAAAAAGATGAGCGCGGCAACAAGGGCGCGGCACTTACCACGTTTGTCAGTTTGGCGGGGCGTTACATCGTTTTAATGCCTAACAATCCTAACGGCGGCGGCGTATCGCGGCGTATCGAAGGCGAAGAGCGCAACGAATTACGCGAAGTGTTATCGCACGTTGAAGTACCAAGCGGCATGAGCATCATTGCCCGCACCGCTGGTATCGGTCGCACGCAAGAAGAATTGCAATGGGATTTGAACTACCTGACGCAGTTGTGGGACGCGATTGACGGTGCGGCAAAAACTGAAAAAGCCCCCGCACTGATTTATTTGGAAAGCAGTTTGGTGGTGCGCGCGATACGCGACTATTTCAATCCTGAAATCGGCGAAGTGCTGATTGACACCGAAGAAGTGTATCAACAAGCGTTGGCATTTATGAGCACGGTGATGCCCGACAACGTCGATCGCATCAAGCTTTATCAAGATGACGTTCCGCTGTTTTCGCGCTTCCAAATCGAACATCAAATCGAGTCAGCTCATGCGCGTGAAGTGCGCTTGCCGTCAGGCGGCGCAATCGTTATCGACCATACCGAAGCCCTGACGGCCATCGACATCAACTCGGCGCGTGCCACTAAGGGCGCGGACATCGAGCACACTGCTTACAACACCAACCTCGAAGCCGCTGAAGAAATCGCGCGTCAGATGCGTTTGCGTGATTTGGGCGGCTTAATCGTCATCGACTTTATCGACATGGAGTCGGCCAAAAATCAGCGCGATGTAGAAAATCGTTTGCGTGATTCTTTGCGTTACGACCGTGCGCGCGTGCAAACTGCCAAAATTTCGCGCTTTGGGTTGCTCGAATTATCGCGTCAACGCTTGCAACCCAGTTTGAGCGAAAGCAATTACATGGCGTGTCCGCGTTGCAGCGGTATTGGTCATATCCGTGGCACCGAATCATCGGCGCTGCACATCTTACGCATCCTGCAAGAAGAAGCCATGAAAGGCAGCATTTCAGCCTTGCAAGTGCAAGTGCCCGTTGATGTTGCGACCTTCTTGTTGAACGAAAAACGTAGCGACATTCATCGCATCGAATCGCGTCTCAAAGTTGGCATCACGCTGATTCCCAATCCGCATATCGAAACGCCAAACTACACCATCAATCGCGTCAAGCACGATGAGGTAACAGGCGATGCAGTAGCCAGCTACAAACTGGTTGAAAAACCCGTCGCAAACGACACGGCTAACGCTGCGCAAGCACAACAAAAAGCGACCCGTGCGCAAGCGGCGGTAAAGAGCATCACGCCTGCGCAACCCGCACCGGTCAAGGCAGTGGAAGCGAAAGCCTCGCTGTTTAGCAAAATTGTGGCTTGGTTTAATCAACCTGAAAAAGCCGTAGCGAAGCCTAAGCCTAGCAACGACAAGCCGCGTGGCAATGCGCGTCCCGAACGTGCGGAACGCAATGAGCGTGGCGACCACAACAAACGTCGCGAACGGGGTCAACAAGGTGGACAAACAGGCGTGGAGAAAGGCGATAAAAACGCCGAGCGCGCGGAGCAAAACAACGCCCGTCGCGAACGTAATAAGCCGATACAAAATCCTGCCAAAGCCGCTGAAGTGCGCGAGCCTAAAGTAGCTAAAGAACCGCGCGAACCACGTCCACCTAAAGCACCGCGCCCACCGCGTGAAGAAAAAGCCGCGATTGTCACCGCCACTTTTACCCCGCCTGTGCTAGCCGATGTGGGCGAAGAAACCGCCGCGCGTGAAGGTGCGCGTCGTCGTGGTCGTCGAGGTGGTCGTCGTGAACGTGAACGTCGTGATGTAGTGGGTGAAAATACTGCGTCACTGAATGTCGCAACATTCCTAGCGCCGAGCGAATATGTGGCGATGCCAACGGGGATGGTCAGTCCGAGCGAATACGTCGCAATGCCGACTGTGGTGGCGGCCGTTGTGGTTGATGCAGTAGTGAACTTAACGCAGATTGAAACGAATCCGACTAAGCTCGCTAAACCTACTCACAACAACGCGCCTAGCTATGCGCCACGTCGTCGTGAACGCAAACGCGAAGTGTATGTGGAAACCGACAAATTGGAGCAAGTCGAAACCCAGCATCCCGCCGCGTAAGTTCTGTAGTCAATAAAAAAGCCGCACTGAATAAGTGCGGCTTTTTTACGTTTTCAATGCCGTCATGTTGTGCGTGCGAGGCGGCTCATTTAGAGCGTTAACTGCATGTCAACGCCCGCCTCATCCGCCTCTGCTTGAAAATTCGCTGCGATTAAGCCTGCCACACAGACCAATTCTTCACCGCAATACAGCAGCGGCAAACGGCTGCGCAGCCAAGGCGGAACGCCCTGCTCTTGCAGCAAATTTTTCAGTGTACGCATCGCCGCTTTAGCCGCAGGGCGCAAGGTTTCGCCGCCTAGGCGCAGTCGTAGCGTGACAGGTGCATGGCTGAGTTTGGCGAGGCTAATGCCCTGCCCATGCGCGGCTAAAAAATGAATCTGCGTATTAAGCGGCAACCAAACAATCGCCGCCTCGTTTTGCCAAGGTAAACAAAGCGGTTCGCTGCAATCAGGCAAGGCTGGCTGCGCATACACCGCGCCCTGATAACGCCGCACTTGCCAACCCGCAAAACTTACGCACACACGCGCATCGTCGCGCGCAGTAAGAAGTTGCATCAACAGCTCTTCTAGCTGCACGGCGTGTGGCATTGCCGCCCCGCGTTGCTGTAAAAAGTAGCGCAATAAATTTTTGGCGCGGCTTGCACTGAGTGCTTGTAACGCTGATAGCGACAAGGTTTTCCCCACCATGCTAGACGCGGCATCGAGCGCGGCAAGTTCATCTAACAAGCTCGCCGCTTCGGCAAAATGTTGCGCGCTACGACTTAAGGTTTGCCGATAGGCGGGGAATTTTTCCGCCAATACAGGCATCACGTTGAGGCGCAAAAAATTGCGCGCATAACGCGTATCGGTGTTGCTGTCGTCCTCTATCCAAGCCAAGTTTTGTGCGCGTGCGTAATCCACAATTTCAACGCGCGTGACATTTAGCAGCGGACGCAACCATGCGCACTCGCGCTGCGCCAACAGCGGCATCGCCGCAGCACCCTTCACGCCAGTACCGCGTAACAGTTGCAGCAACAGCGTCTCGGCTTGATCGTCAGCGTGATGCGCTAACAGTAAAAAACCGCTGGCGTGTTTGGCTAAGGCTTGATAACGCAATTGCCGCGCCGCCGCCTCGATACCTAGCCCTTGCAGCGGCGTGATGTCGATATGTTCTAAATGAAAAGGGATGCCGTAGTCAGCACACAACTGGGCGCAAAAATCTGCCCAACTATCGGCGTGCAAACTAATTTGGTGATGCACATGTACGGCGTGTAGCTGCCAATCGAAACGGGTTTTGAGCTGCTGCACAAGATGCAGCAGCACCACCGAATCAACCCCGCCACTTAAGGCAATGAGCAGACGACTATGCGGGGGAACGAGCGAGGTCAGTTGTTGCGCGACCCGCTCTAACAGATTAACCGAGCTCAACTTCCTTGAACTTACCAAAACTCATCAGACGATTAAATCGGGCTTCTAGTAGCTCAGGCGTCGTTTTGCTTTGGGCTTTTTTCAACTCTTCCTGCAAGGCTTTTTTAACATTTTGCATGGTCAAAACGTAATCACGATGCGCACCACCTTGGGGTTCGGCAATCACTTTATCGACCAATCCCAATGCCTTCAAACGCGTTGCGGTAATGCCTAAAGTCTCAGCAGCTTCGGGCGCTTTAGCGGCACTCTTCCACAAGATTGAGGCGCAGCCTTCAGGCGAAATCACCGAATAGGTGCTGTATTGCAACATCATCAGCGTGTCGCCCACCGCCACTGCCAGCGCGCCGCCTGAGCCACCTTCGCCGATAACCAAGCAAATCACCGGCACGCGCAACTCGGTCATTTCATACAAATTGCGCCCAATCGCTTCGGACTGGCCGCGCTCTTCCGCGCCCACGCCAGGGTACGCGCCGGGCGTGTCAATTAAAGTAATGACGGGGATGCCAAACTTTTCTGCCAAGTGCATCAAGCGCATCGCCTTGCGATAGCCTTCGGGACGCGGCATCCCAAAATTGCGCATGATTTTTTCTTTGGTATCGCGACCTTTTTGATGCCCGATGACCATCACGCTTTGACCATTAAAACGTGCCAGCCCACCAATGATGGCGCGGTCGTCAGCAAAGGCGCGGTCGCCGTGCAACTCTTCAAAATCAGTAAATAAATGTTCGATGTAATCGAGCGTGTAA
>JARCRQ010000002.1 GCA_029850585.1 Sideroxydans sp. | reverse complement strand
GTCTTTTTGTTATGTGCGAAACACTTAATCAGGCATAGCAGCGCAAGCGTAAGGAAAACTGCTGCAAAGCCTCAATGCCGCTATTTTCGGCGCGATGACACCAGGCTTCTAAGTCGTTGACCAGTTGCTCTTTGGTGGCGGTGGAGCGTTGCCAGATGGCGGCGAGTTCTTGGCGCAGCGTGTAGGCGGTGTAAATTTTCGCGCTACGCTTAATCACTAAGTTTAATTTGAGTTGTTCGGGTTCGCTCAAATCTTGTGCATCTAAATGCAGCCAATGTTTGACGCGTTGCACATCTACTTTGCCCAAGTCTGGAAGGGCGTGCTTGAGCTGGGCGATTTCGTCGTGATAGGTGTTTTGCAACGATTTGGCATATTTACGCAGTACCTCATAACGATGGCTAATCACAGCTTGCAAGGTGTCGGCATCACACACTGTTTTGCTTTTATCTAAGCGCAATTGTGGTGGCAATTTTTTGGCGCGCGCTAAATGCAAGGCTTGCAGTGTGCGGATGTAAACCCAGCCAATATCAAATTCGTAAGGCTTGGTCGAGAGTTTGGCTGAGGTGGCGTAAGCGTGGTGATTGTTATGCAGCTCTTCGCCGCCGATTAAAATTCCCCAAGGAATTAAATTGCGTGACGCATCGGCACTTTGATAATTGCGATAGCCCCAAAAGTGCGCCGCGCCGTTAATGATGCCCGCTGCCGTGACAGGTATCCACACCATTTGCACCGCCCAAATCGTCAGTCCAATTGCGCCGAAACACAGCATGTCAATGATGAGCATCAGTATCACGCCCAAGCTTGGATGTTTGCTGTAAACATTGCGTTCTAGCCAGTCGTCAGGCGTGCCGTGACCATAGCGCGTCAAGGTCTCTTGATTGCGTGATTCGGCTTTGTATAACTCATAGCCTTCCAGCAACACCTTCTTAATCCCCAGTATTTGCGGGCTGTGTGGGTCATCGACGGTTTCGCATTTGGCGTGATGTTTACGATGAATCGCCGCCCATTCTTTGGTCACTTGTCCCGTGGTGAGCCATAACCAGAAGCGGAAAAAATGACTGGGAATAGCGTGCAAATCGAGTGCGCGATGGGCTTGATGACGATGCAAAAAAATTGTCACTGAAGCGATGGTGATATGGGTTAACACCAAGGTGGTGATGACGTAGCCCCACCACGGTAAATCGAAAAATCCTAGCAACATACTCACCCCCCTGAAATTATTGATTGCTGAGTCCGATTCCTGTCCCCGACTAGAGAAAAGGAACGTGTTCCCTTTTTTATACGCGCTCTAATACCGCCGCAAAAAAGCCGTCGGTGTTGTGCAAATGTGGACGCAATTCCAAATAATCGCCCATCGCCAAAGCGACTTTTTGCTGCTGTAAAACTTCACCCGCCGGACGCAACACAAATTCGGCATGCGTGCTTAAAAATGCTTCGACGATGGCTTGATTTTCTTCACGCAAAATACTGCAAGTTGCATACACCAAACGGCCGCCTTTTTTCACTAAGCGACTTGCCGAGGCGAGGATGGCAGTTTGCTTTTGCGTGAGTTCCGCGACACTTTGTGCTGATTGGCGAAACTTCAAGTCAGGATTGCGGCGCAAGGTACCCATGCCACTGCACGGCGCATCGACCAACACGCGGTCGATTTTGCCCGCCAAGCGTTTTACTTTCAGGTCGTTTTCATGCGCGATAAGCATCGGTTGTATGTTCGAGGCGCCTGAGCGTTTTAAGCGCGGCTTCAAATTCGCTAAGCGTTTTTCGGAAACGTCCATCGCATACAGCCGCCCTTGCGAATTCATCAAGGCTGACAACATCAAGGTTTTGCCACCTGCGCCTGCGCAAAAATCCACCACCATGTCGCTGCGTTTCGGCGCGAGTAACAAGCCTAATAGTTGGCTGCCTTCGTCTTGCACTTCCACTTTGCCTTCGGTGAATAGCGCGTCTTTATTCAGCGGGATTTTGTCTTTGAGGCGAATGCCAACAGGCGACAAAGGGGTGAGTTCCGCTTCGATATTTTGTCCGTGCAACTGCGTTAACACCTCGTCGCGTTTCGCCAATAAAGTATTGACGCGGATGTCGAGCGGCGCGCCTTGCTGCATGGAGCGACCGATGGTGAGAATCTCTTCGTCGCTGTATTGCGCGTGCATTTTTTCGACTAACCAGTCGGGCAATTCGGCTTGAATAGACAAGGACAAGGTCGCCAAATCCACGCCTTTAACCGTGACCAACCAGTCTTTTTCATCGCGTTCTAATACGGGTTCGATTTCGCGCAAGTTGTAACCCGCGAAGCGAATTAAATACGCCAGTGCCATGCGTCGTGGCGTGGCTTTTACGCCGCAGCAATGTTCCAGCAACAAGCGATGGCGCAGGGTGCCAAATACCACTTCGGCAACAAAGGCTCGCTCGTTTGAGCCGATACGTTCTTGTTGGAAAAAATAACGCAAGCTGGTATCAGCAGGATGTGCCAACGGCAAAATGCCACGCAAGGCAAGAATGGCAAGGTCTAAACGGTATTCGGTAATTAACATGGCGATGGCACGGAGTGACGACAAAAATGAAGGCGCGCAGTTTACAGGATTAGCCCCGCCAAACTGCGCAAGTTGGGCTGTGTGTACGACTTAGGGTGAGGAAAAAACGAATCCGTGCGTGCGCGCCGCACGATGCAACAACCTTAGCGCAAACTAATAATCGGCCAATGATGCTGCTCAGCATAGGCGCGCAAGGTCTCATCAGGATTGGCAGCAACAGGATGGCGCACCAGTTTCATTAAGGGTAAATCGTTGTGCGAATCGCTATAAAAAGTCGTGTCGGAAAAACTATCCAACGTCCAACCGCGTGCACTGAGCCAGTCATTTAAGCGGGTGATTTTGCCTGCTTTGAAACTCGGCACGCCTGCGACTGCACCAGTGAATTCGCCAGATTTTTGTGCGGGTTCGGTGGCGATTAAATGTTCGATGCCAAACACTGTGGCGATGGGGGCGGTGACGAAGCTATTGGTGGCGGTAATGATAAGACACACGTCGCCTGCCGCCTGATGCTGGGCGACCAAGTCACGCGAGGCCGTCGTTACCATAGGCATGATGGACTCGGTCATAAATTGTTGATGCCAAACGTCCAGTGTGCTGCGCGGATAAAGCGATAAAGGCTTTAACTGAAAATCCAAAAATTCAAAAATATCCAGCGTGCCCGCTTGGTATTGTTCGTAAAATTTTAAGTTTTGCGCGGCAAATAATTCGCCGTCTAACACCCCGATGCGGATTAAAAATTGCGACCATTCAAAATCGCTGTCGCCGTTGAGTAAGGTGTTGTCTAAATCAAACAAAGCTAGCTTCATAAATTTTTTACTTGAGTTCCAATTCGGTTTGCATAATTTGCTTGAGTAACGGCACGGACGGGGCGCGATGCAGGCTTAAAGAGTAGGCATCGAGTTCGTCCAGCGATGCCATCAAACTCGGCAAATCACGACGACCGTGGCGCAGCAAATACTGAATCACTTCGTCGCTTAATTTGTAGCCTTTGCTGATGCCATGTTGCGCTAAGGCAACGGCTTTTTCTTCGTCACTCAAAGGATGTAATTGATACACCAAGCCCCAGCCTAAGCGCGTGGTTAAGTCTTTACGCAGGGCTAAATTTTGCGGCGCATTTTTGCCGCTAACGAGCAACATGCCGCCGCTTTCGCGCACTTGGTTATACAAATTAAATAAGTCGATTTGCGCGTATTCGCCGAGTTTATCTACGTCATCTATCGCTACCACCATCGTGCAATCAGGCACGCTGCGCTTGGCATACACGGCGGGCAGCTCGACATCTTGCGCGGCACCGATGATGGCTTGCAGCAAATGACTTTTGCCGCAACCGTGTTCGCCCCATACATAAAAAAGCCGCTCGCCTGTCTTGTTTTTCAATGCCTCGCGCAAACCTGCCAACAGCTCTTGATTATTGCCCGCAACAAAATTGTCCAGCGTCGGCCACCAGTCGGGAGTGATGTCTAATAGTAGTTGGCTCATAGATATAACTCGCTGCTGACATACCAAGCTTTTAAGTGGCGCAACGCCACTAATAAAATGGCAGATAAAGGCAATGCCAACAGCACGCCGACGAAGCCTAATAATTGCCCAAAAGCGAGCAAGGAAAAAATCACCGCGAGTGGATGCAGACCGACGCGTTCGCCAACCAAGCGCGGCGTAACCACCATGCCTTCGAGTAATTGCCCTGCGCCAAACACCGCCCACACCCACACCACATCGGCAAGCGCGCTGAACTGCATCGCAGCAGCCAGGGTGGCGAGCGATAGTCCTAGCACCATGCCGAGATACGGCACAAATACCAACATACCCGCAACAATCCCGATGGGTAGTGCGAACTCCAAACCTACCGCCCACAAAGCCATACTGTAAAAGGCACTCATCAACAGCATCACGGCGATTTGTCCGCGTAAAAACTCGGCTAACACAGTGTCAATTTCACTGGCGATTTGCGCAAATTTGACGTAGCTGTGGCGCGGAATCAGCGCGTCGATTTTGCTTATCAACTGAGGCCAGTCGCGTAACAAATAAAACATCGCAATCGGGGTCAATAATAAATTTAGCAAGCCCGCCGCAATCGCCCCGCCACTGCTCGATAGCAACGGCAAAATCTTTTCCGCGATACCGCCCGCGCTTTGCCAATGCTCCAGCGCGAAGGCTTTTAGAACAGTGCTATCCCATTGCAAAGCAGTACCGAAAATTTGTTGTAAATGCGGCAAAAATTTTGTGCGCAGCGTGTCGATAAAAATCGGCAGGCGAATGCTCAGGGTCGCCAATTCTTTTTGCAGTAGCGGCAACAAAATCAGCAGCAATAACACGGCGGCGATGAGCAAACTCAGCATCACCAAAAGCACCGCCACGCTGCGCTGCGCGGCAGTTTGGCGCGCACCAAGCGATTCACCAGTGGATTGCAGATGTAGGCGGCGATAGCGGCGGCGATAAACGGCAACAAAATCGGACTAAGCAAATAAAAAACGCCGCCTAGCAAGGCAATAAACAACAGCCATTGCAAGGCAGCAAAGCGAGGAGTGGTCATTTCGGGTAAAATTCGCGGCTGAAAAAATGTGCCGCACTTTACCTTTTAGAAAGCGAGAACTCAACTTGAATACCACCAACACTAGCCTTTCCTACCGCGATGCGGGCGTTGATATGGATGCCGGCGACCAATTAGTCGAAAACATTAAGCCGTATGCCAAACGCACCATGCGTCCTGAAGTACTGAGTGGCATTGGCGGTTTCGGTGGCTTAGTGGAGATTTCTAAAAAATATAAAGAACCTGTTTTGGTGTCGGGCACAGATGGTGTGGGCACCAAATTAAAGCTCGCCTTTGAACTCAACATCCACGATACCGTGGGCATCGACTTGGTCGGCATGAGCGTCAACGACATTTTGGTGCAAGGTGCTGAACCGTTATTTTTCCTCGATTACTTTGCTTGTGGCAAATTAGACGTGCCCGCTGCAACCGAAGTGATTAAAGGCATTGCAGGCGGCTGCGAACAAGCAGGTTGCGCGCTGATTGGTGGTGAAACTGCCGAAATGCCGGGCATGTATCCAGTCGGGGAATATGACCTCGCGGGCTTCGCGGTAGGCGTGGTAGAAAAAGCCAACATCATCACAGGCGAACATATTGTGGCGGGCGATGTGGTGCTGGGGCTGGCATCCAACGGCGCGCATTCCAATGGTTACTCGCTGGTACGCAAAATCATCGCGCGTTCGCAACCTGATTTGAACGCCAAATTTGACGGCGAACGCACCCTGCGTGATGTCATCATGGCTCCCACACGCATCTATGTGAAACCCTTGCTGGCATTGATGCAAACCCTCACCATCAAAGGTATGGCGCACATCACCGGCGGCGGCATTACTGAAAACGTGCCGCGCGTGTTGCCCGCCAATGTGGTCGCGCAAATCGACGCAAAATCTTGGGCTATGCCTAAGCTGTTCCACTGGCTGCAAGCACAAGGCAATGTCGCGCAACAAGAAATGTATCGCACCTTTAACTGCGGTATCGGCATGGTGGTAGTGGTAGCAAAAGCCGATGCCGATAAAGCCATCGCACAGCTCAATGCCGCAGGTGAAAACGCCAAAGTCATCGGCGTAATTCGTGCGCGTGTCGGCGACGAACATCAAACTCAAGTTGCTTAAGCACGGTAAGAGGGAAGTAGGATCGCGTCACTTCCCACCCCATCCTCTATGAAAAAAATCGTTATTCTCATTTCTGGTCGCGGCAGCAATATGCAGGCTTTGCTGGCGGCGAATTTGCCTTGCACGATTGCGGCGGTGATTAGTAATCGCGCCGATGCGCAAGGCTTACAAGTCGCACAAAAACTGGGGATTGCCACCGCTGTGCTGGAGCATAAACAATTTGCGACGCGTGAATTATTTGATGCGGAATTGGCAAAAACCATAGAAGTTTATCGCCCCGATTTTGTGGTGTTGGCAGGCTTTATGCGCATCTTGAGCGCGGGATTTGTGCAGCGTTTTTACGGCAAACTCATCAACATTCATCCCTCGCTACTGCCTGCCTACGCGGGGATGCACACGCATCAGCGTGCCTTGGATGATGGCGTGAAAATTCATGGTTGCACCGTGCATTTTGTCAGTGCGGCTTTAGATCACGGTCCGATTATTATTCAAGCAGCGATACCCGTTTTGCAAGATGACTCTGCTGTGACGCTGAGTCAGCGTTTGCTTGCCGAAGAGCATCGCGTCTATGCACAAGCGGTGCGTTGGCTATGTCTAGAGCAAGTCACACTCAATGCACAAAACAAGGTCGATTTTTGCTTTACCAAACAAATCGGTCATGCCTTGTTTTCACCGGGCTTGGAGTAATCATGCGCGCGCTTTTTTTACTGCTATTAGCGGCTACAAACCTTGCCGTTGCCGCCGATTGGACGACGATACCCAGTCGCGTACAAGCCACTTATTTAGTTTACAAAGGCAGTATGTCGATTGCACAAATCGACGAGGTTTTTAGTCGTGATGAGCAGCATTACCAGCTCACGAGCACGGTTAAACCACTCGGCTTATTAGCGTTTTTTCGCCCTGGTAAAGTACACATCAAAAGCCACGGCTTGATTAACGAACAAGGCTTGCAACCGCTGCTATTTGAAGACCTGCGCGATGCTGATGCAGCGAAAAATTCGCGCGCCGAATTTGATTGGGAGCAACACCAACTCACCTTGACGAACAGCACACAAAAACGTAACGAGGTTTTGCCACTCGGCACGCAAGATCGCTTGAGCGCGATGTATCAATTTATGTTTTTGCACTTGAATGCAAATAGCAATTTAGATTTCGCCATGACCAATGGCAATAAGCTCGATGACTATCACTACCTGATTGCAACAGCTGCACCCGTTTTTACCAGCGCGGGCAAATTCAATACCTTATATTTGGATAGCCAAGCCAAAGCGGGCGAATCGCGCACACAAATTTGGTTAGCTCAAGAGCAACATTTTTTACCCTGCAAAGTCATCGTCACTGATGGCGATGGCGATCAGCTCAAACAAGTTTTGCAAAGCCTAAGCGTTACGCCGTGAGTTTTTAGTGAGCTTTCTAACGCGTTCATCGTTGCTACCTGTTGGCATTGCCCTCGCGCTGTCGGTGCTGTTACACGCGTTGCTCATTTTCTCTGTGCCGATAACACCGCCCGCCCCCATCACCCCGCCC
>JARCRQ010000001.1 GCA_029850585.1 Sideroxydans sp. | reverse complement strand
CACTCCGTCTGCGACTTTAAGCGCGCCTGCACCCGCCAGTACCACTAGCAGCTCGCCTGTCGCGGCTGAATAAAGCTCATGGATAGCCGCCTACTTCCGTATAGTTTTGCGCGCGATTTTTCGCTGTTAGCGCGGCGTGATGCTGCGGGCAAAATTGAGCTGTGCATCAGCGACAGCACGCCGCTGATGGCGATTAGCGAAGTCAGCCGTCAGCTCGGCTTGCTCACCCTGCTGCGTTTAGAGCCTAGCGAACTCAGCACGTTAATCGCCGCCGCCTATGAAAATTCGGGTGGCGATGCCGCCCAAGTCATAGACGAATACGAAGCCGATGTTGATTTGAACAAGCTCATGCAAGACCTGCCCGCCGTCACCGATTTGCTCGATGCCAGCGACGATGCGCCCGTGATTCGCATGATTAACGCGCTGCTCACGCAAGCCTTGCGCGAAGGCGCGTCGGACATTCATATCGAACCGTTCGAGCAAATTTCGGTGGTGAGGTTTCGCATCGACGGCGCGTTACGCGATGTGGTGCGTCCGAAAAAAGCCATCCACGCTTCACTGATTTCGCGCATCAAAATCATGGCACAACTCGACATCGCGGAAAAACGCCTACCGCAAGATGGACGCATCACGCTGCGTGTCGGCGGCAAACCCGTTGATGTGCGCGTCTCAACTTTACCCACTGGACACGGCGAACGCGCGGTGTTGCGTCTGCTCGACAAACAAGCCGGACAACTGGGTTTGTCCAGTTTAGGCATGAGCGACGACGTGCTGCCGCAGTTCGATAAACTGATCGCGCAACCGCACGGCATCGTGCTGGTCACAGGACCTACGGGTTCAGGAAAAACCACCACCTTGTACGCCGCGTTGACGCGCTTAAATAAAACCGACACCAACATCCTCACCGTGGAAGACCCGGTCGAATATGAGTTGGAAGGAATCGGTCAAACGCAGGTCAATGCACGCATCGACATGACCTTTGCCAAAGCTCTGCGCGCTATCCTGCGCCAAGACCCTGACGTGATTATGATCGGTGAAATCCGTGATTTAGAAACCGCGCAAATCGCTGTGCAAGCCTCGCTGACAGGGCATTTGGTGCTGGCGACTTTACACACCAACGACTCTGCCGCCGCCGTGACGCGCTTGCTGGATATGGGCATAGAGCCATTCTTACTTTCGTCGTCATTATTGGGCGTGGTCGCGCAACGCTTGGTGCGCAAACTGTGCGCACATTGCAAAACTTTTGACGGCGCAACATGGCACGCCAACGGCTGCGATGCGTGCGGTAACACGGGTTATCAAAGTCGCGTGGGCGTATATGAATTGCTGCACACCACCGAACAAATCCGCGCGCAAATTCACAATCGCGCTTCCGAAGCCGAGATACGCACCACCGCGATCGCGGATGGAATGCGCACCATGCGCGAAGACGGCGAACGCTGGTTGAGCAACGGCACAACCACCGCCGCCGAACTGATGCGCGTCACCAAAGAATAGCGATGGCAGCCTTTCGTTATGAAGCCGCCGATAGCAATGGACACACCACAAAAGGCGTGCTGAATGCCGACAGCGCGCGTGCCGCACGGTCTAGTCTGCGTGGTTTGGGATTGCTGCCTATTAACGTCGAAGCGATTCGTGAGGATGCCAATGGCGCGCCGCGCAAACGCGCTTTCGGCGACAAATTATCCACCGTCGAACTCGCACTATTTACGCGCCAACTCGCCAGTTTATTGGAAGCCAGTTTGCCGCTGGAGCAAGCGTTTTCCGCGCTGCAAGAACAAGCCGAACGCGTCTATGTGCGCGACTTAGTCGCCGCGATACGCAGTGATGTGATGGCAGGAACATCGCTCTCAGCCGCGCTCGCCTCGCACCCGCACGACTTCGCCGACATCTATCGCGCACTGGTCGCCAGCGGCGAACACATCGGGCAATTAGCTAGGGTTTTATCGCGCCTCGCGGACTACATCGAGCGGCGCAATCAGCTGGTACAAAAAATCAAACTCGCCTTCACCTACCCCGCCATCGTCACCGTGGTCGCTTTCGCCATCGTGATTTTTTTGCTCACCTACGTCGTGCCGCAAATCGTTTCGGTGTTCGCCAACACCAAACAAAAGCTGCCGTTTTTAACCGTGGTGATGTTGGGCATTTCCGATTTTGTACGCAGCTATGGTTGGCTGGTCGCGCTGATTTTTGCCGCTGCGATTTATTTTTGGCGACGCGCTTTGCGTGACCACGATACGCGCTTACGTTTTCACACTTGGTTGCTCACCGCGCCGCTGTATGGTCGCTTCGAGCGCAGTCTCAACACCGCGCGTTTTGCCAGCACCTTGGCGATTACCAGCGGCTCAGGCGTGCCGATTTTGCAAGCCTTGCAGACCAGCCGCGACACGCTGACCAACCTCGCCATGCGCGCCCAAGTGGATATTGCGACCAACCGCGTGCGCGAAGGCGTGAGCCTCGCTACCGCCCTCGCCGCGCACCAACATTTTCCTGCGATGTTGATACACATGATACGAGCGGGTGAAGCGACGGGCGAGTTACCCGCCATGTTGCAACGCGCCGCCCATGCACAAGAAACCGACTTGGAACGCCGCGCCATGACCATCGCCGGGCTGTTAGAACCCGCGCTGATATTGGCAATGGGGGTGGTCGTGCTGCTCATTGTGCTGGCGGTATTGATGCCGATTATTGAAATCAATCAACTGGTGAAATAACTGCTCAGTGATGGCTGCGCGCAATTTCCGCGTTGGCATGATGCGCCAACTTAGCGCGTAATTTTGGGCACGGCGGCGAGCAGCGTTTTGGTGTAATCGTGTTGCGGATTGCCTAGCACCATTGCCGCACTGCCGCGTTCGACAATGCGCCCTTTGAGCATCACGCACACCTCATCGGCGAGGTATTCGACCACGGCTAAATTGTGCGTGATGAATAAATAACTCAAGCCTAATTCGGCTTGCAGCGATTTGAGCAAATTCAAAATCTGCGCTTGTACCGAGACATCTAACGCGCTGGTGGGCTCGTCGCAAATCAATAATTTTGGCGATACGGCAAGGGCGCGCGCGATGGCGATACGTTGCCGCTGCCCCCCCGAAAATTCATGCGGATAACGCCATTTCGCGGTTTTAGGCAGACCGCATAAATCTAATAATTTATCTATCTGCGCTTGGCGCGCGGCACTCGTTAAAAAGCTCCCTCGCCCATTATTGGGAGAGGGTTGGGGTGAGGGCTGCGCGCTCATGCCTTCTTCTAAAATTTCGGCGATGCGCAATTTTGGATTGAGCGACGCGTACGGATCTTGGAACACCATTTGCATCGCAGCACGCTTGTGGCGCAAGGCTTTGCCCGTGCTGCCGACTAACTCTTCACCCGCAAATTGCACGCTGCCCGCAGTGGGTTGTATCAGTTGCAGCAG